>JAOARN010000106.1 GCA_025210485.1 Marinifilaceae bacterium
CAATGTATCACAATGCATTATTGCTTGAAAAGTTTTTTTTAATGATTCCTAAAAGTCGAAACATTAAATTAAAAGATGATCAGTATAGAGAATTAATTACTTATGGAGAAATTGCTGCTTGATTTTTACCAGAGTATTGATCCTAAATATGCAAATTTTAAATGTTTTGAAAATTAATAAGTATTTAGAATGTTAATATAGATAAAAAGAATACAATATGTTTTTGACTGCTTATCTCTATTGTATAGATTTGTTTCAAAATTATAATATATGAAAAATATAGATGAGATTTTGGCAAAGTCAGAATTTAGCAAATCAGATATAGTACAATTATTACAAGTAGAGGGTGACGATGAAAAAAAATTATTTAAGAAATCGCATCAGATAAAGATAGATAATGTTGGTAATGAGGTTTACTTTCGTGGATTAGTTGAATTATCTAATATTTGTAAAAAGGATTGTTTATACTGTGGAATTAGAAAATCTAACACAGGTATAAATAGGTATAATATTCCTGATGATAAAATTTTGGAAGCTGCTAAATTTGCATATGAAAATAATTATGGATCAATCGTTCTGCAAGCAGGAGAGAGAGATGATAAAGATTTTGTTAATAGAATAACTTATCTTTTAAGAAGTATTAAAGAAATTAGTAAAGGTGAGTTAGGTATTACAATCTCATTAGGCGAACAGACTAGAGAAACATATAGGAGGTGGTTTGAGGCGGGTGCTCATAGATATTTATTGAGAATAGAATCTAGTAATCCTGATTTATATTATAAGATTCATACAAATAATGACTTGCATTCACATTCTAAAAGGTTAGAATGTCTTAAAATACTGAAGGGAGAAGGATACCAAGTTGGTACAGGAGTAATGATTGGTTTGCCTTTTCAGTCTTTTGAAGATTTGGCAAATGATATATTGTTTATGAAAGATTTTGATATCGATATGGTAGGAATGGGGCCTTATATTGAACATTCTGATACTCCATTATTTCAGTATAAAGATAGCTTGAAGAGTCTGGATTATAGGTTTAGGCTTGCGTTAAGGATGATAGCTATACTCCGAATAGTGATGAAAGATATTAATATTGCCTCAGCAACAGCACTTCAGGCAATTGATCCTTTAGGACGTGAAAAAGCTTTAAAAATAGGTGCAAATGTTATAATGCCCAATATTACGCCCACTTCTAATAGATCCGATTACCTATTGTATCAAAATAAACCATGCACGGATGAGGGAGCTGAGGATTGTACTAATTGTATGGAAGCTCGAATAAATTTGGCTGATGGTGTCATTGGGTATGGCAAATGGGGAGATTCAAAGCATTTTAAAAAAAGAAATAAGAACAAAGGTAAAGATTAGTAAAAAAAAGAGCTCATAGAGCTCTTTTTTATTATAAAACCATAGTCTATTAACTTATAAAAATAGTATCTGTAGTGGATAATAATTATAAACAAAATATACTTTTACTGGTAAACAGTCACACCGATTTGGAAAAATTATTAAAGCTAGCATCTGTTATGTGTTCTGAAAGTAATATGACATATAAAATAATTGCTTGTGATGATTTATTTCCTGAAAATATTGAAAATAAATTCGATTGTCTCTCATCGTCTCTAGATTGTGTATTTTTAACTAAGTCGAAACAGATAAATAATATAATTGAAGAATATGATGCATCAATTATTCTCGCTTATATGCCATCTAGATTTGGGCTCTTTAATAATAATTGTTATGTCTTTAATATTTTAAGAATTGCAAAAATTCCAAGTTTGATAATAGGAAATTCCACTATAGTTGAAACTAATTATGAATATACTTTATTGCACTTGAGTTTTCAGAAGGAGACTAAAGAACAATTTCCTTGGTTGGGATTTTTAACTCGTAAACTAGATACGAAAGCATTGATTTATTCTTCAAAAATCTATAATAATTCAACAAAAAATAAAATTAATGCCATAAAAATGTTTGGTAAGAAAATAATGGATGCAGATGCTGCTAAATATGAAATGTATGATACAAATATGAGTTTTTCGAAACTTAACAAGTTTTTATTTTCTTCTGCCCAAGATACACCAAAAACGATAGTGTTCTATCTTAGTTTTGCATTTAAAAGTTTATTCGGAGAATTTTTTGAAACGAGAAGAATAACTAGGATGGTTTCTAAATTCAGATTTCCAATTTTTTATATTAATCCTAAAAAAGACTATTATATCCCATGTAAATAATAATCTTGTATTTTCATTATGTAGATATCTAAGTGTTAAGGTGGTTTTTAAATACAGAAAAAGTGACCAGTGGAATTCTCAATTAGTAGATTATGCTAAAATAATATACTCGATTAATTACACAATAGAGTATATTATTTTAGTTTTAAATGTAGATAGAGTATATGTTTTATGATAAGTTTATTTAGAGGAATTAATCTTTTGTTGTTTTAAGTAGGTAGTCATTTTAGTAAATGTAATATTGTCATCTGTTTGATTGTGGTTTATTTATCTAAAATTTCTTTTAGTAATTCTATCTCATTTTCTGTATACACCTTAATGTTATTATTGATAAGTAATTTAGCAGTTAGACCATTCCCTTTAATTATTTCACCATCGTGATTACCGCTGTATATTCTTCCTTTTCCACATGACGGGCTTCTT
Organism: Marinifilaceae bacterium; assembly: GCA_025210485.1. GTDB lineage: Bacteria > Bacteroidota > Bacteroidia > Bacteroidales > Marinifilaceae > JAOARN01. The sequence goes on from JAOARN010000106.1 coordinate 2,658, forward strand.
GATTTGAGAATTGCTATTTTGGAATTGATTAGTTTTGCAATTTCTAAAGTTTTTTTTGCTCCTAATTCAAATTCAGATGTAAAGTCTTTGCCCTCGGCTGTTTTAACTTTTTTTTCACCCTCTTCTATTACTATTTCACAGGCTTCCCTAGGTATAGGAAGTTCCCCTAGAATTTCAGGACATATGGGCATTGCTTTTCCTGATTTGAATAGCTCTTCTAATTCTTCTATTTTTGTGCATTCTCCGTTGTATCTGCATTTTACGCCGATTAGACAGGAACTTATAAGTATCATATGTTTAAATTTATTTTTAATTCAATTTTGTATTCATTAATTGATATTTTTTCTTCTAATTTGTAATTGTTATTATAAATCAGTTTTAACCTTCTTTTCACGTTTTCGAGTCCAACTCCCTTGTTTTTATTGTTTTGGTTTTCTTCGTTTAGGTCACAGCTATTTGAAATGTTTAGTTCAAAAACTCCCTGATCCGATATCTTTATGGTTATATTAATAAATGGATTGTTGTTTATTGATACATGTTTGAATGCATTCTCTATCAAAGGTTCGATAAGTAAAGGTGCAATTTTCCAATTAGCGCTGTCTCCTAATATTTCATATTTTATAGGAGTTCTATTATGTCTTATTTTTTGTAATTCAATAAAGTTATTTATAAAATTAAGCTCTTTATCAAGAAATACATATTTTTCATTACATTCATATATGATATACCTCATTAGGTCTGATAATTTAAGAATAACATCAGGGGTTTTGTCTGATTTGTCTAAAGCAAGAGCGTAAATATTGTTAAGTGTATTGAATAAGAAATGAGGATTTATTTGAGATTTAAGAGCATTTAATTCGAATTCTAATCGTTTGTTTTCTGCTGCCACTAGCTTGTCCGATACTTGTTTTAGAACAAACCATTCCCTTACTAATGATAGAAATGAACTAACAAATATGTAAATAAGAGTAAAAAAAGAAAAATTAAAGCATACCTCGAAACTCATTTTGTTAAATATACTATCCTTTATAAAAATAAAGTTTAATGGATATGCTAATGTTGTAGTAATTAGTATTCCAGTTAAACAACTGGTTGATAGTATGGATATAGCATATGTTATGAATCTTTTGTTTTTAAAAAGATATTTTATCAATAGTGATAAGTTTATGTAAACAGCAAGTGCAATAAAGCTGTGGATTGCAAATATCAATACAATTGTGTTTAAACTAAGTTTAGTGCCTGCTGCAACACCCAGAGAGAATCCCCATACAATTATTGAACAAAGCCAGAAAAATAAGTGATATAGAATTCTGGTTCTTTTGTTTGGATATTTAATGAAATCTTTTGTCAATTTTATTATTTTATAAGTTTTGATGCTTGAGATATGCTTATTCTTTTTCCATTATTGTAAGCTAGAATAAAACAATCTGGTATAACAGTCTTTATTTTTCTTTGTTTTTCCTTTGCTTCTTTTAGGCTATATATTTTACCTACAAAATATTTATATCTATTGCCCATTTTAATTTGTTTTACATTTTTAACTTTTCTGTAAACTCTTGAATTTTTATTTAATGGTTTAATTGACGAGGCAACTTGTATGTAGAAATATATATTCTTATTGTTTGTTTTTGCAACTTTCTTTTTTGTTGTTTTATTGTTGGTTTTTTGTGCAGTATTATTGTTAGTCTTTTTTGATAATAGTAAGCTCGATTTCTCTATAGATGTTTTGTATTCTTTGAAAGCTCTATAAATACCACTAGCAAGATACACTTGTCCTTTTTTCGATCTTAAATATTTTTCTTCCGTCGGGTTTGATACAAAACCCACTTCCACTAGAATAGAGGGCATACTAACCTTTTTAAGTACCCAAAAACCAGCTTGTCTTACTCCTCTAGATTGACGCCCTACTCGTTTTGCAAATTGATTTTCTGTTAATTGCGCCATCAATATACTTTTGTCTACATTGACTCCTTGCATTAAATTAAAAATTATGTAAGAAGCAGGAGCGTTTGGGTCAAAGCCTTGGTATTTGGTAGAATAGTCTTCCTCGTATAGCATTACTGAATTTTCTTTCATCGCTAATTCAAGGTTTTCTTTTGTTTTATGTAAACCTAGAGTGTAAGTTTCAGTGCCTTTTATCCTGTAATTTCGATTCGCGTTTGCATGTATAGAAATAAATAAATCGGCTTTAACTTTGTTTGCTATTTCTGATCTTTTATCTAAAGGAATAAAAATGTCTTTTTTTCTAGTGTAAACTACTTTTACATCAGGAATATTTTTTTCAATATAACTTCCAACTAGCAATGCAATTTTTAAGGCAATGTCTTTTTCTTTTACAGTCTTACCTAATGCTCCTGGATCTTTTCCGCCGTGTCCAGCATCTATAACAACAGTATTTAGTTTATAAGCTTTATTTTGTGAAAAAACATTATTGTTCAAAAAAAATATAAAAAATAAAACTATAAGCCAAATTGTTTGTTTATAGTTAATTATGCTAATTGAGTTTTGTTTAATATTCATAAATAAATTTAAAATTTTAATTATCTAGCCTAAACAATTAGGCAATATCACAGTTTTATTTGTATTTTTGGCAACCTTGCTTATTATAATATCTTAAATATAAGCATACTGAATTATTTGACTGGTCAATTATCAGTTTTATAATCAGACATTTTACTAAAAACGATAGAATTTTTATTGAAAATGATAATAACTTTTTTCAGAAACAAAAATAATACTTTGAACTTGTATTTAAAACCATTAGCGAGGCTTTTTCTTATTTTTACTCTATGTTTGTTGTGTTTTTCTGGTTATTCTGCAAAATATAATAAAATAAATTATAAGTTTTTACTCAAGAACTCATATGCTAAGCCTGATAGTCTAAAAGATATTAAAAAGAAGAAAAAATCAAAAAAAAATATTTCTGATTCTATTGTTCAAGTTAAGGATAGTATTTCCCCTGATTCTCTTAATAAAAAGAAAGCTCCTTTTACCGATGTTGTTGAATATTCTGCTGATGATTCTATTCGTTTTTCTCTTACTGGACAAAAAGTTTGGCTAGTTAAAAATGCTCATGTGAAATATGGAACTACTGAATTAAAAGCTTATTATATTCAGTTAGATTTGGAAAATAAAATTGCTCATGCTTATGGTAGAAAGGATAGTTTGGGTAATTTCGTCGATACACCTGAGTTCAAAGATGCTTCTGAAGAGTTTAAATGTAAAGAGCTGAAATATAGCTTTGATACTGGTCAGGGATTAGTGAAAGAGATTATTACCGAGCAGGACGGTGGTTTTGTGCATGGTGAGCTTACTAAGAAAATAGATGATGAAACTTTTTATATGAGAAACGGGAAGTATACGACCTGTGATCATGAGCATCCGCATTTCTATATTCAAATGACAAAAGCAAAGCTTATTAAGGATGATAAAATTGTGTCTGGTCCGCTATATATGGTTTTGGAAGATGTGCCATTGCCTATTGGTTTGCCTTTTGCTATGTTTCCTTTTAGCTCATCATACTCTTCGGGTTTAATAATTCCATCCTACGGAGAGGAACAGAGAAGAGGTTTTAATTTAAGAGGTGGTGGATATTATTGGGCGATAAATGATTACATGGACTTGTCTCTTACTGGAGATATTTTCTCGAATGGTTCTTGGGGGTCATATATTCAATCAAAATATAAAAAGAATTATAAATTTAGTGGAAATTTATCAGCTGAATATCACTTCAATAAATTTGGTGACAAAGGTTTGTCAGATTATTCTGAAACTACTGATTTTGCTATTCGTTGGTCCCACAATCAAGATCCAAAAGCTAATCCATATAGAACATTTTCTGCTTCTGTAAATTTTTCTACAACAAATAATGATAGGAACAATTCTCAAAATATTGGAAATATCGTTAATAATCAAAAGCAATCTAGTATCAGTTATAGTAAAAAGTGGCCCGAGTCGCCTTTTAGTTTGAATGCAACTTTGCGTCACTCTCAAAATAGTATCGATTCTACTATATCATTGACTACTCCAAGTATGAACTTTAAGATGACTCGCCAGTATATTTTTAGAAAAAAAGGGAAGTCATCAAATCTGAAATGGTATGATAAAATAGGTATTACCTATTCTTCCAAATTGGAGAATCGAATAAATACAAAAGAGAAAGAATTGAAAAATGCATCTTTGGCAAAAGATTGGAAGAATGGATATCAGCATAGTATTCCTATTCAAACTGAATTCAAAATAACTAAAGACTTAACATTAAGTCCTACAATTTCTTATAATGGTGTTATGTATACTAGATCAATCGAGAAATCATGGGATGACGCAATGAATAATGGTGAAGGTGGTGTAAAGACAGATACTGTGCAAGGAATCAAATATGCACATAATTATTCGACCGGAATTTCTCTTCCTTTCAGCCCAAAGATATACGGTATGTATATTTTTAAGGAAACATCTAAATTGGCTGCGATAAGACACGTTATGACTCCTAGTGTCACTGTGAGTTATACTCCTGAAATTGGTGTGCCTAGAGAGAAGTATTACAAAAAATATTACGACAAAAGGCAAAAAAGAGAAGTGGAATATTCAATGTTTGAAGGAGGTATTTATGGAACTCCTACTGGTGCTAAAGAGAGTGGTTCTGTACGATTTTCTCTTAAGAATAATGTTGAAGCCAAGCTTAGAACAGCTAATGATACAACGGGAAATGAAGATTTTAAAAAAATAAAAATTATTGAGTCTTTAGATTTTTCTACTACATATGATATGTTTAAAGATTCACTTAATTGGAGTGATATATCGATGAGTGGTAGTACCTCAATATTTAATCGAAAATTAAGTATACGAGTTGGTTCAAATTTTAGTCCGTATGCTCTTGACGATAATGATAGGTTAGTTGATGAGTTTAAGTTGAGACTTACAAGAGCTAGTGTAAAATTAGGGTTTAATTTATCTGCGAATGATTTGAAAGGCAAGCAAAATGCGAGTCAAAATTCTAATTCTACTCTCGATACTGGTGTGGATATGGATCAGCAAAGACGTGATGCGATGTCTGTTGCTAATGATATAAATAATTCAGCAGTAAAGGAATATGTTGATTTTAATATTCCTTGGTCATTTTCAGTCAATTATGGATGGACATATTCGAAAGCATACCGGAAAAGCACTACTAATCAAACATTTAATGTTTCTGGTAATTTTGATTTAACTCCAAAATGGAAGTTTAATTTTTCTTCGGGTTATGATTTTGAAGCAAAAGAGATTACCGCTACTCAGTTTAGTATATTGAGAGATTTGCATTGTTGGCAGATGAGTTTTAATGCTATTCCGTTTGGAGCATATCAGTCCTATAATTTCAGGATTAATGTAAAATCTTCGATCTTACAAGATTTAAAATATGAAAAGAAACAAGCATGGCAGGATGTTTCTTTCTAGAAAATAAAATATATCGCATTATAAAAAAAACCTAATTAGAGGATGACTAATTAGGTTTTTTTATGGTTCTATTTGAATTCAATAAACTTTCCTTGTTTTTTTAATGCTTTTACTGATCCTATCTTATAGGCTTCGGTGTTGTTCTGAGCACAGAAATCCTCAAATTCCTTGTTCTTAGTATTGTCTATTGATAACATTATGCCACCACACATTATTGGTGTGGATATAATCGTGGCAAGAATAGAGTCTTCAAGATTTGTGTATTTTTTATAATGTCGCCAGTTTTCGGTGCTTTCTTTAGGGAAAATTCTTTGTTCTATGTTTTTAGTAGTATTCTTAAATATTGGTATCTTATCTAGTGATATTTCCGCAGAACATTTGAATTGATTGCATGAGTTAATAATATGACCTATCAAGCCTAAAGATGAAAGATTAGTCATTCTCCGAGCATATTTCTTATCTGCTAGTAAGGCTCCAATATGGTTTGGTATTGTAATATATTTATATAAGTCCTGATCTAATTCCGTTTTGTTAAGTTTCGCACTTAACAGAGCTGAGTCAATTCCTAAGGGTTTGGTTATATATATATCATTACCGGTAAACATATCCTTGCGAAAGTCGATTGAAGCAATATCAACGATACCATTTACCGAAAGTCCAAAAAACAATTCATCGGAGCTTATAGTATATCCTCCTGTTACTTTTATATTGCATTCTTCACAAATATCATTAGCTCCTTTAAGTATATCATCATAATTATGATTGTTTCCATTTTTTTCGGACCAACTAGTGATAATAGATGCAGAAATAGGGGTGTATCCTATAGAGTAAATTTCATTTAAAGAACTGCATGCGGCAAATTTTCCGAAGATATAGTCATCCTCGATAATCATCGGGAAGTAGTTGATTGTATTAACAAGGGCTTTACCATTGCCCAAATCGTAATATGTTGTATCTTCAGAAATAATGGATTTTTGGAATTTGCTATTGTTAGCATAATAATCTGAGCCTAAATTATATTTTATCTCAATAGGTGTTATTTTATGACCATAATTCAATTTGAAATCTATCATTATGTATTTGTTGTTAAAAAAATTAAATTACTTTAGTTTAATAAGAGTGTGTAATTTGTATTGAACAAAAAATATATAATGTTCGCTGAGGCTGTGTTCTTGGAGTGCAAAACTATAAATAATATTTAAATAACCAATGCTTAGATTTAGAAAAATTAAACAAAAATAAAAAGCAGTGTAATACTTGTTTGATTAAATTGCTTGTTTAGGAGTTTGTAGTAGTCTAATAATCAGAGATAAGATATTGGTATTCCTTATCTCTGATTAAATTAGATAATTAGTTTCAATCTGATTAGTTTATTCAGCTTTCCTTTAGCTTAAAAACCAATTAAATTAATTCAACGAATAAATTCTTTTTCTCTGTTTCTTTGATTCTGCCAATTTTAAACACTTCAGTGTTGTTTTCTTTGCAAAACGAGATGAATTCATCGGTGTGATTTCTGTCAATAGCCATTAATATTCCTCCACAGTTTGAAGGTGCTGAGACTATCTTCGCTAATTCTTCATCTTTGACATTTGTATATTGACTGTACTGATGCCATATATTTAAAGTTTCAATAGGTAATATTTCGTCCCTAATATATTCTTTGTAATTATCAACCATAGGTAGCATATTGCTATCTACTTCAAAGCACATGTCGTGCACTCTACCTACTAATGCAAGAGAGCCTAACAAACCATTGCTATCAAGTTTTTTCATGCCGTGCACATATGATTTATAGGCAAGTTTAGCTCCTATGGTTTCTGGTTGTGTTGTATGTTTGTAGAGTAATGAGTTTTCATCAGTGTATTCTGATTCTGAAGTCGCCATTACAGCAGTTTCAATTCCTAATGGTTTTGTAAGATAAAGATCGTTGTTTGTGCTAAGTTTTTTTATGTTATTTTCAACTTCCTTTAGTTCTACTGTGCCGTTAACTGATAATCCGTAGAAAAGTTTATCTGATTTTACCTTGTAGCCTCCAGTGATTTTTATACCTACTCTTTCGCAAACCTCATTTGCTCCTTGGGCTAAAGTTTTTGCATCTTCATGCGAAAAGCCTTCTTCTGGCCATCCTGCTATTATTGAAGCAGATATTGGGGTGAAGCCTGACGCATACAATTCGTTTAGAGACATACATGCAACGAATTGGCCAAAGTAATAAAGATTGTCAATTAATAAGGGAAGATAACTAACAGAGTTTATTAATCCCTGACCATTTCCTAAGTCAAAATAGGTTGTGTTGTCAGTCATTACAGATCTTTGGTAGCGGTTGTCATCACCAAAATAATTGTTTTCTGTGATGTTTTGAATACCTCTAATACCTATTCTAGTTCCAAATCCAGTTCCAGTCAAATTTTCTGGATTTAATCTTTTAAGTGAATTCATAATTTTTTTGTTGTAAGTAGTAGAATTATGTTGTTTAAATATTATTTAATATCAACATAAATATTTTCTTTTTCGATTGGTTTTACTCTTCCTATTTTGTGTATCTCTGTATCGTTTTCTCTACAAAATTCTGTAAACTCTTGAGAGTATTTACTTTCTACGGCTAGAAGAAGACCTCCACAGTTTATAGGGTCTGATACTACAAGAGCTTGCTTCATTCCTAGGCTGTTTGTGTATTGTTTGTAATGATTCCAATTTCGTAAAGTTTCTTGCGGGATAAAGCCATTGTCTATAAATTCATCCAGATGTTCAACTTTTGGAAGATTATGATAGTATATTTCGTTACAAACATCATGTAATTTTGCAACTTCTGCTAAATGCCCCAAAAGTCCAAAACAGGATAGATTAGTCATGCCATGCACGTATGACTTTGTTGCTAATTCAGCCCCAATTTTATTTGGTTTAGTTATGTATTCGTACATTTTGGAACCTTTGTCAAGATACTGGTCTTCTGTGGAAGCAAGCAGCGCTATTTCTATTCCTAAAGGTTTAGTAGTGTAGATATCACAGCCCAAAACGACATTTTTATCACTTCTGATTTTATCTAATTCAACTATACCATTAACCGAAAGGCCAAAAAATAAACTTTCCGATTTTACATTATATCCACCTGTTAATTTAATTCCTGCTTCATCACATATTTCGCTTGCACCTTTTATGATTTTTCGCGAATCTTCCATGCTATATTTACCCACAGGCCAACCTGCAATTATAGATGCTGAGATTGGTTTGTAGCCTGTCGCAAACAATTCGTTTAGAGAAGAACAAGCGGCAAATTTACCATAATTGTAAAAATCTTTCATTAGCATTGGAAAATAACTTACTGTATTTACCAGTCCATAGCCATTTCCAAGGTCGTAGTATGCTGCGTTGTCAGACATTGCAGATCTGTGATACCTGTCATCTTCGGAAAAGTAAGATTTTCTTAATTTTTCTTCTAATGATTTAATTGTGATTTTGGTACCATAACCAATGTTTAGATTGGTGATTGGATTTCTGTTCATAATATAAAATTTAAAATTCTAGCTAAGTGTCTTGAAAAAGTCGAGTAGTAGAGTTGTGTCTTGTATGTGTGAAATCAATATTTAAACCTAGCTTATGATTTAAATATTGATTTCACTTTTAATGAAGAGTTCGTAGAGTATATGTGTGTTTATGCAAATCTAATAATTATGTTGATTAATCAAAATGAATGTCTGGTTAATAATTACAATAGTTTGATTAATCTAGTGTTTAAAAATTAGTGGTTTCCTGTATGATTATGTGAATTAAATAAGTAGATAAAATTTAATTTTAAAGTTATTGTAGTTTTCTGTTCATTTTTTTTAAATTAATCAATCAAACAGAATAATCTACTTATTATATTTCATAATAAATTTATATACTACGATTTAATACTCAAAATTAAATTATGTTTACATATATATTTTCCTTGTCTTTAGGTTTTACACGACCTATTTTATATGCTTCTGTATTGTTGTCTTTGCAGAATTGTTCAAAATCTTTTGAGTGTTTTCTGTCTACAGCCATAAGTATTCCGCCACTGTTTACAGGATCTGAAACGACTATAGCTTGTTTTTTCCCCAGTGTGTTAGTGTATTTTTTGTAAAAATTCCAATTGTCGATAGTCTCTTTTGGAATAAAGCCTTTATCTATAAATTCGTCCAAATGGTTCACTTTTGGAATATTCTGATAGTAAATTTCACAGCACATATTATGATATTTGGCAACTTGAGTTAGATGTCCTAAAAGTCCGAAACAAGAAAGATTTGTCATCCCATTTACATATGGTTGTTTCGATAGTTTAGCTCCGATAGTGTTAGGTATGGTCATATAATCTAATAATCCTTCTCCTTTTTTGAAGTTGTCTTCATTGTCTGCCATAGCAAGTAATGCAATCTCAAAACCTAATGGTTTGGTAAGGTATATATCATTATCCATTACTATGTCTTTGTTGCACTTGATGCTTGCGATGTCAATTATTCCATTGACAGATAAGCCAAAAAATAGATCGTCGGATTTAACATTATAACCACCTATTAGTTTGATGCCAACGCTTTCGCAAACCTCATTAGCACCCTTTATTATAAGGTTGGATTCCTGTTTTGTGTATTTACCTTGTGGCCATCCTGCTATAATTGAGGCTGAAATAGGTTTGTAGCCTGAAGCATACACTTCGTTCAGAGAAGCACAAGCAGCAAATTTACCATAATTGTAAAAATCTTTCATTAGCATTGGGAAGTAGCTAATAGCATTAGTCAGTGCTTGCCCATTTCCTAAATCATAATAAGCCGTGTTATCCGACATTACAGATCTGTGGTACTTGTCATTTTCATTGAAGTAATTTTTCCTTAATCTGTTCTCCATGTCATCCATGGTGAATTTAATACCGTATCCAACGCTTAGGTCGGAGATGTCGAGTTTTATGTCTTTGTTGTAATCCATAAGTAAAAAAGTTGATAAATTTTTTATTAAGTGTGTAGTAGTCGTTAGTTGAAATTACTTTTGTAGTTAGTATAATTCAAACTACCACAAATATAATTAAAATTAAAGATTATGATTTGTTATCTTAATAAAAATAATCATATGGATTTTATTTAGAAATATTATGTGTTTGGATATATATACTTGTAATATTCTTAAAACTAGGATGGTTTAAGCTTTAATTACTGTGTTTATTATTCTAAATTATGATTTATATACTTTGTTGTTTTTGTTTGATATAAGAAGATGTCTTATGATTATGTTAGTGAAAATATTTCTCTTGATAAATATTTATTAAGCAAAGTCTTACTTAAATTATGTGATTATTTTAATACTCTATTTAAGATCCAGCTTGTTGTTATGATTACTAAAAGAATAATAAGTATATGTATATAATCTATACATTCTGTTTTCTCTTTTGTTTGTATTATCTGCGGTTTGGATTTGTTGTTTAAGTCTTTGCAGATTCTTTGCCAATTTGATAAATCTACAAATTTAGATCCAGTTTTATATGCTATCTTTCTCAATATATCGTGATCGGCAACTGTATTTTGTAATTCGATTGTATTTCTATTAATGTAAAATTCACCTTTTCTAAAGAATTCTTCAGAGTTCAAATTTGCACTTATTTTATATTTATACTTTCCTGGTTTTAGAAAAGCTATTTTGATTTTATAATGGTCATCAATATTATATAGTTTATATTCAGTTGTAATGCCAATAGAATCCGTTATTTCTATTTTTACATTAGCATGTTTACTCGCTTCGAATGCCTTGTTAAATACCTGAGCTTTTACAAAGAAATTATATTGGCTGAAGTTTTTATTGATATTTGTTATAAATCTGTTTTTTCTACCCTTGTTTACTGTGTAGCTAATTATTTTATTTATAAAAAGATCGAATAGTTCATTATTATCATTAAGTCTAAAAAGCTCACGTTTCCACCTATTTATTCCAAGTCCATTAATATATGCTGTTTTTATATTGTGTTTGTTTTTGCCTATGCTTATTATAGCTGTTTTATCAGACCAGACTATCGTGTGTAGTTTGCTTGTAAATTTTAGATCAAAAAAACTATTATTAAGAGGAGGGGTAGTATTAGAAATCAAACTATCAAATTGGTTTATGTCAAATATATTAAAGTTTTGATTTAACTTAAAATTAAGCGCTTTGTATATTGTATTTGATTTTAATTGTACATCTTCATTATTGTATATCTCTTTTTTGTCAACATTATTACCTCCAATAATATGAATGTAAGGAATAGATTTGTTTTTTATAGCTGTAGCTATGTTTTTATTGTACTCTTTCTCTGCTAATATATTGTGAAATATAATCAAATTTACAGAATCTAGCTTTAGTTTGTTTTTGTTTATGTTAATAAAAGAAGTTTCATATGACGGATTCTTATTTATAGACTCTGATATTGCCGCCAAATCTGGATGATATTTACTATAACATATTATTATCTTTTTCTTTTCACCTAAAACATTTACGTAGAAGAGCTTTTTGTTGTTGTTTATATTTTGCTCTTTTGTTTCACTTTTAATATTAGCGATATACTTTCTGAGTCCTGTTTTGTTAGTTTTTATATAGTAGTGTTTAGATTCTGCAAAATTATTCGAATTTACATTTATAGTATCCTGTATTATTGAGTCGTTGTCCTCTTTTATTTCAATATAAATATCTTTTTCTTTGAGCATGTGTGCTCTAATATCAATTTGAATTTCAAATTTATTATTTGTAAATACTTTATTGTTATGATAAATATTTGTGATTTTTATATCAGGGTAGTTGACGGTGTCGCCAAGTCCTATAAAATTAATGTTTTTTAAATCATCTAAATCATAAAGGGGGTTATTACCTATATTATAAATTCCATCTGTGATTATTAGATTTCTAATGTTTGGGTCTTCGATACTACTTTTTTTTATATAGTTAAGCAAAGATTCGAAATTTGTAGATTGTTCATTCAAATCTAATTTGTTCAGCGGTTTAACGGTATCTCCAAAGCTTATTTTGTCTATATTAAACTTTGTTTTTAATCTGTTATGAATGCTATCGATATATTTGCCAAGTTCTAAATTGTAGTTTTTTGACCTATAGCTTAATGAGCCACTATTGTCAATTGCTAATATTAAATTGGCTTTTTTATGATAGATTTTTTTATTTACGAAACTTGGATTAGTTATTAAGATTAGTAATAATGAAAATGCTGTTATGTTTAAAGTACTAAGCAGCAATTTCGACATAATTTTTTTGTTTTTATCTTTGAGAAATTTATAAATAATAATGCAAATGCCAATTATGTAAATAATCATTGATATTATAGTAAAACTATTTATGTCGATATTAAAATTATTCATGTGCCGAAATTACTACTTTGATTAATAAATGTGTATTTTTATTTTTGCTTTGTTGGTTTTAAGCGGAGCTATAATTTATTTATATGTTCCATATCTCCCAACTATACTCTGCTTGATTATGAAGCATTTCAAGACCGTTTTTAGTTTTTGCTAATTGTTCCCTAGACTTTCTTAGAAATAATGTTTCACTTGGATTGTAAACCAAATCGAATATGAAATGATTTTTGGTCAAGTATTCGTATTTAATCTTTGGAGCATTATTACAGTTGGGAAAAGTTCCTAAAGGGGTTGTGTTTATTATAAGTTTATTTCTTGTTATGATTTCTTCTGTCAAGTCATCATAATGTAAAGTGTTTGATTTTCTTCTTGAAACAAATTGATAGTTTATGTTTAGTTTTTTCAGTGAATGAGCAACTGCCTTGGAGGCACCACCTGTTCCTAAAATTAGAGCAGATTCTATCTTTGAATTTCCTATGAAATCGGTTAATGAATCTGAAAAGCCTAAATAATCAGTATTGTACCCTGTCATACTTAATTTTGAATCAATGTATTCAAGTTTAATTGAGTTTACAGCTGCTATGTCTTTGGCGTCAGGGCTAATCCTTTCAAGATATTTAATTATCTGTTCTTTGTAAGGAATGGTAACGCATAAACCCTTCAGGTCTTTATGTTTGTTTAGTATTTCTGTAATATTATTTATATTACTCAATTCAAAATTAATAAATTCTGCCTCGATATTTAATTGCTTAAATTTATTTTCAAAGTATTGTTTCGAAAATGAATGACCTAGTGGATTTCCTATTATTCCGTATTTTTTCATTTTACTTTGAGCTTTTTGCATTAGTTTTTCCAAGTTTCTCTATTATGATAACAGATAGTATTCCAATCATACACATAATTATAGCAGCGTAAATTTGTGCTGTTTCTCCTGTTGTTTCTGTATAAGAAGTAGGCAGTACATTTGTCAATTTTTCATACGATTTAGAATTATCTATTATTTTCCATGGCCAGATTTTATTTAAAGAACCAAACATAAAACCTGTTAATATGGCTATTGTTTGGAATCTAAATTTACGTAATAAATAGGATAATAAATTCGAAAAACTCAATAAGCCAACTATGGCACCGAATCCTACAGTAGTTATTGTTAATATGTCAAATTTACTTACAGCTGAAAGAATAAATTCATATTTGCCAAGTAATAGTAAAATAAATGCTCCTGAAATTCCAGGTAATATCATTGCGCAAATTGCTAGTGCTCCGCAAAGAAACAAGAAAATACTTGAATTACTTGTGCTTGCTGGGCTTAATTCTGTGATGATATAAGCCAGAATGGCTCCTAGTAAAATAAATATTATATAAGAGTTTTTCCATGGTTTTATGCTTTTCCCAACGCTATAAACTGATATAATAATCAAACCAAAGAAAAAAGACCATATTAATATTGGATGATTTTCTAAACTGTATTTTAATAGTTTTGCCAAACTTATTAAACTTATTGCAATTCCACCGAATATAGATAGTAGGAAATTCATGTTTTGGTTTTTCCAAAACTCCTTGAACTTGCCTTTTGAAAGTAATTTTACAGAATTAAGATTAAAATTTTTAATAGAATCAATTAGTTCATTATATATTCCTGTAATAAATGCAATAGTCCCTCCTGAAACACCTGGAACTACATCTGCTGCACCCATTGCAATACCTTTAATTATTAGTATAATATAATCTCGTATATTTCTTTTTTTTGATTTTGTATTCATCCTAGATTTTGTGTAAATGTATATTTGTTTTAGTTTGTTAATATAATTAATAACAGTATAATATGAAAAATAAAATTCTAGTATTATGTTATTTGTTTTTCTGTGAATGATTATTTTAAAAGTTTAATTGTTTTTTAGAGCTAATTTAAATATGATGTCAATTTTATTGTAGGTATTTGCTTAAAAAAAATACACTTATTGTAATGAATAAATATTCTTGAAAATTGCATCATATCTATAGTTCTTGTTTCTTGGCTTCATCCCATATTTTATCCATTTCCTCTAAACTCATATCTTTTAAGTTAACACCTTTTTTTAAGGTCTTTTCTTCCATATAGTTGAAACGTTTTGTGAATTTTTTATTCGTTTTTTCAAGTGCATTCTCTGGATTTATATCATATAATCTGGCAGCATTAACCAATGAGAATAATAAATCACCAAATTCTTCTTCCATCTTTTCTCTCGAAGCATTTGCAATTTCCTCTTTTAATTCTGAGTATTCTTCTTCTACTTTTGTCCACACATGCTCTTTTTCCTCCCAATCGAAACCAACTCCTCTTGCTTTATCTTGAATTCTTTGTGCCTTAATCAGTGCAGGAAGAGATTTAGGAACTCCTGATAAAACAGATTTATTGCCATTTTTTTCTTTTAGTTTAAGCTTTTCCCAATTTTCTTCAACTTCTTTTGAGTTACTAACTTTAGTGTCTGAAAAAATATGTGGATGTCTGTATATTAATTTATTGTTTATGGATTTGCATATTTCATCTAAATTGAAAGCCTTTTTCTCTTCACCTATTTTTGCGTAAAAAACTATGTGTAATAATAAATCACCTAGTTCTTTTTTT
Source organism: Marinifilaceae bacterium (assembly GCA_025210485.1). GTDB lineage: Bacteria > Bacteroidota > Bacteroidia > Bacteroidales > Marinifilaceae > JAOARN01. The sequence goes on from JAOARN010000106.1 coordinate 18,048, forward strand.
ACTTCTTCCAGATTTTTTTCGGAAATTGCATCTGCAAGTTCAAAGCATTCTTCTATTGTTAGTGTTCTTAAGCTTTCGAGTGTCTGTTTTTTATCCCAAGGACATTCTTCTCTGAGTCTGTCCATTATTGTGATTAATTCCTGAAATGAATCTAATTTTCTCATTGCTTTTTTATGTGTTGTCTCAAATTATTTTAAAATCTAAATTATGTTTGTTAGATTTTTTATTTATAAAAACAAACTTATCAATAATTATATTTTTAACAAACAGTCTTTTGTTAAATTGTTTTTTTTGTTAATTGTCTATAGTTTGAACTAATCTGCTATTTTAATATTTTTAAATATTGTCATATTTCTTAATTTAGCTTAAAATTTCATTAGCTTTTATTGAGGTTTTTTTATTCTCTTTATGTTTATAGTTAGTTTAAATTAATAATATATGATTCACATTTTTAAAAAAATACACACCAAATATAAACGTAGATACTCTATACCAATTGAACTTGTTGAGCTCGAATATAATAGTTATCATATTGTAGTAAAAGTGGAAATGGATGATAAAATAAAAGGCTATTTTATTATAGATACTGGTGCATCTAAAACTGTTGTAGATAATGATTTTGTTAAGGAATTGGATTGTGAATCATTGATCGATTCTGAAATTCAATCAAGAGGAATAGGTGAAGGAGAGATAGAAACTAATATGGTAACTATCAGAAAAATGAAATTTTCCGACTTTGTTTTGTATGATTACAACTGTGCATCTATTGATTTTACAGGTATAAATCAAATGTATTCTAAATATTCCGATAAGAAAATAAGTGGTTTGTTAGGCTCAGATATTTTATTCAATTACAATGCAATAATAGATTATAACAAGATGCATATTTTAATTGATATTGAGTGATATATATTGGGTTAAATATTATGTGTATATTTTAATATTTAAGTTATGCGATTGAAAAAGAATTTATTATAGGTTCTATTGTAGTTTTCGCTTTTAAAAAAATTACTTGTCAAATACTAATACTCTTAGTCTCAAATTTTATTCTATAATTATATATGTTATTAAACTCTCATAGTCAATATAGTTTTAAATATGGATGTTTGAATATTAAAGAATTAGTTGAAATTCAAATTAGATTTGGTTATGAATATATTGTTTTAACTGACATAAATAATACAGCTGCTATTCTTTATTTCATTAAGGAAGTTTTGTCTAAATCTAAGATCCCTGTTGTTGGAGTTGATTTCAGAAATGGTAATAAAAAACTTTATGTTGGGATTGCTAAAAATCAAAATGGACTTCTTGAACTAAATAATTTCTTGTCTTATCATAATGAGAAAAAAATAAGTTTCCCTTCTGTTGCTCCTGTGTTGAAAGATGTTGCTTTTATTTATAATTATGTCAATACACCAAGTGTTTTAGAAGAAAGTCATTTCATCGGAGTGGATATTTTACATATAAATAATTTCACCCAAAGAAAAAAAGAATTCGCCAATAAAAAGTATTTGGCAATGCACAGCTCAACATACAGACATCAGCAAGATTACAATATACATAGGTTATTAAGAGCAATTGATAAAAACACACTTCTTAGCAAATTAGATAGGAATGAACAAGCAGATGAGAATGACAAATTTATTAGTATAAGACAACTGGAGAAAAGTTATAAATCTCTTAGTTATTTATTGTCAAATACATTTTCTTTATTGGAATCATGTAAACTGGAAATAGAATTTGGCAAATCAAAGAATAAAAAATATTATTTATCTAACTCCGAGGAAGATTATATTTTACTTACCAAATTAGCATATGAAGGTGCTTATAAAAGATTTGGAGAAATTAGCCAAGATATTGAAAACCGTTTGAAAAAGGAACTTTTAGCTATTAAGGAATATGATTTTTGTTCATATTTTTTAATCAATAAGGATATAGTTGATTTTGCTACTGAATCTGGATTTTTTTATGTTGGTCGCGGAAGTGGTGCTAATAGCTTGGTAGCTTATGTTTTATTTATTACCAATGTAAATCCAATTGATTTAGATTTGTATTTCGAGCGGTTTATAAATCCTTATCGAGCAAGTCCTCCAGATTTTGACATTGATTTTTCGTGGAAAGATCGAGATATTATAGTTAAGTATATATTTGAAAAGTATGGATATGAATATGTGGCATTAATGGGGTCATATGTTAAATTTACTCTTAAATCTGCAATTCGTGAACTTGGTAAGGTGTTTGGCTTACCTGAGACAGAAATAAAAAAAATACAAAAAAACATTTATTCAAGTGATAGTTTAACCAAGTTGTGCAAAAAATATGCTTGTTTAATTAAAGATTTTCCAAGTCATAATAGTATTCACGCCAGTGGTGTTATCATATCTCAAAGCCCAATTCGGAATTATACTTCAACCCAAATGCTACCCAAAGGCTTTCCTTCTACTGTTTTTGATATGTATATTGCGGAAGAATTAGCTTATCATAAATTTGATATTTTGAGTCAAAGAGGTTTGTCCAAAATAAAGGATTGTTTGTCTACTGTAAAATTGAATATAGGTCAAGATGTCGATATACATAATATTGAAGCTTTTTTTAAGGATTCTAGATTATGTCAAATGTTGAAGGCAGGAGATACTATTGGATGTTTTTATGTAGAATCTCCTGCTATGAGAATGTTAATTTCAAAGTTAGAAGTTAATGATTATAGGCATCTGGTTGCAGCTAGTTCTATTATAAGACCAGGAGTTTCTCAGTCTGGTATGATGAGAGAGTATATTTTGCGAGCTAAAAATCCTGAGCGGGCAGCATTAGCAAAAAAAGAAATCCCTGAATTGTATGAGATTCTGTCTGATACTTACGGTGTTATGGTTTATCAAGAGGATGTTATGAAAGTTGCTAGTCTTTTTGCTGGTCTGTCTTTAGCTGAAGCAGATTTGTTACGAAGAGGTATGTCTTGGAAGTTTAAAGATGGCAACCAGTTTGATAAAGTGAAATCTAAATTCTTTCAGAATTGTTTAGATAAGAAATATGATTACAATATTGTTAAAAGAATATGGAATCAAATTGAGAGCTTTGCAGGTTATGCCTTTGCAAAAGGTCATTCTGCTAGTTATGCGGTAGAAAGTTTTCAAGCCTTATTTCTTAAAGCATACTTCCCTATAGAACTAATGCTTGCTAATATAAATAATGGTGGAGGCTATTATTCTATTGAAGTATATTTGATTGAAGCATTGAAATCTGGGGCTACTATAAATCCACCTTGTATAAATACTAGTGAAAATCTATCCATTGTAAAAGGAGTTGATTTGTATTTAGGCTTCTTTATGATAAACGGTATCGAGAATAAACTAATTGAAGCCATACTTTTACAACGAAATAAAAATGGAAGTTTTAAGGATTTGCAGGATTTCATTTATAGACTTGATATAAGTATAGAACAATTGAGTTTGCTTATTCGGGTCGGAGCTTTTAGGTTTACTAATAAAAAGCCAAAAGAATTACTTTGGGAAGCTAATATTATGTTAAATATAAACAAGTCGCGAAATTTATCAAATCAGCTTTTTGGAAATGAGACTCATGATTATGATATACCTAAATTGGAGTATTTTGAATTTGAGTTTGAATTGGATTGTTATGATTTATTGGGGGTTTATTTACTTAGTCCATTTAAATTATTACGAAATAAATATTCTGTAATATTTGGTGTAGATCATCTGAAAGTAAATATAGGCAATATAGTTACAGTTATAGCATATCTTGTTTCTGTTAAGACGAGTCGCACAAAAACTGGGGAAATTATGTATTTTGGAACATGGTATGATAAAGACTATAATTGGATTGATACTGTTCATTTCCCTCCAGTTGCTAAGAAATTTCCTTTTCGAGGCAAAGCTTGCTACGAAATAAATGCTAAAGTGGTTGAAGAGTTTGGCTTTTTAAGTTTGGAAGTTAATAGTATGACTCGTTTAGAGTTTATACGATATGTGGACTTGTAATTTAGAAAAAATATAAATATCTCTAAGGTTCATTAGTTCAGTTAGATGTGTATCTGTTTTGTTTTTATTTGTGTTTAAAATTAAACATATGTGTTAAAATAAATAATAAATAAGCCATTTTATAAACAAAAATTTATATATTTCCGCTCAGAAAATAGATATGATATGTGGGGTGGATATTTATAACCCTAATTTATAAAATTATGTGTATTCAGTTTAAGTACTTTTCTTTATACAATTGTTCCTATAAAGGTCTTTTTGAATGCTGGATTTGTTGATCCTGTACTTCCTTCGATTACTATGTTTAATTAAAACATAGTTTTTATTTCCGTCTTTAATTTTTTTTATAGATATATGTTTTTACACATTCCATTTGATAGTATGGAATGAAATTTATCTGTACAAATACAATTATGTTAGATGATTATTTGACATATATTTATTTGTAAAATACACATGTAATATTATGATAACACTTTAGTTTATCTTAATATATATTACCAATGTTTAATTAAAATAATAATTTAATATTATGTTTTCTAGAGATACTTATATAAACAGAAGAAAAGAGTTGGTTTCAAATATAGGTTCGGGTCTTTTACTATTTATTGGTAATAGCGAATCTTCAATGAATTATCAGGATAATACCTATCATTTTAGACAAGATAGTAGTTTCTTATATTATTTTGGCTTAAACACACCTGACTTATTTGCTATTATAGACTTGGACGAAAATAAAGAAATTATTTTTGGTGATGAACTTACTATAGATCATATAGTTTGGATGGGAACACAGAAAAGATTGATTGAACAATCGGAATCGGTTGGTGTTAAAAGAGTAGAGCCAATATCTAATTTAAAAACTTATTTAGATAGAGCAAAAGAGACAAAAAGAGAAATACATTGCTTGCCAACATATAGAGCCGAGCATATATTAAAGCTTCAGGCTTTATTAGATGTAACTCCGAGTCAAATTGAAAATTATATTTCTGTTAGTTTTATTAAAGCTGTTGCTAATCAAAGAAATGTGAAATCGAATGATGAAATTGTTGAGATAGAAAAGGCTGTTAATATTACAGCAGATATGCACATAGCCGCAATGAGAATGCTTAAGCCAGGGATGAGAGAATCAGAAATTGCCGCTGAGGTGCAACGAGTGGCTGTTGCTGCAGGTGGGCATTTATCTTTTCCTACAATAGCTACTATTAATGGTCAAACATTGCACAATCATTATCATGGAAATACAGTGAAGGAAGGAGATATGCTTCTTTTGGATTGTGGTGCTGAAACTCAGCTTGGTTATGCTGGAGATATGTCAAGTACGATTCCTGTTTCTGGTACCTTTACTAGTGTGCAAAAGGATATTTACGAAATAGCTCTCCGTTCACATAATAAGGCGATTGAACTTCTTTCACCAGGAGTAAAATTTAAGGAGATATATTTCGAGGCATGCAGAGAAATTGTTCGAGGAATGAAAGATTTAGGATTCATGAAATCAAATGTTGATGATGCTGTTCAGCAGGGAGCCCATGCCTTGTTTTTCCCCTGTGGGCTTGGTCATATGATGGGTATGGATGTGCATGATATGGAAAATTTGGGCGAAAAGTATGTTGGCTATGATAACGAAGAAAAGAGTACTTTGTTTGGCTTAAAATCATTACGATTGGGTCGAGAATTACAAGCTGGTTATGTTCTTACAATTGAACCTGGAATTTATTTCATACCTGAGTTGATTCACTATTGGAAATCAAAATCAATGCATATGGATTTTATTAATTATGATAAGGTAGAAAAATATATTGATTTCGGTGGAGTAAGGAATGAAGAAGATTTTTTAATAACTGATTCTGGGGCTAGATTACTTGGAAAACCTATTCCTAAATCGATCGAAGAAGTAGAGAAAGAAATGCAATATAGTGTGAATTATTATTAGCTTATTATTCTCTAAGTATCTTTTTAAATGTGTTATCATAATTGATAAGTATTTTTATTATTTTTCAATTATGATAATTTAAAATTTGGTTTTATGATTGCAATATCAGAAGAATTAATAGATAGGTTAGTTAGTCCCAGTGAAGCTATAAAAAGTGTAGAACAAGCCTTTAAATTCCATTATTCTAAATCTTTTATTATGCCTAATAGGTCGCATTCATCATGTGGTGATAATACTTTATTGTTAATGCCTTGTTTTACAAAGTATAAGTTTGGAACTAAATTAGTTAATGTTAATTCGAATATTGGAGATAAGTCATTGCCTGCTGTAAATGGTGTTATGATATTAAATGATTCGGAAACAGGTTTACCTCTTTCGATTATTAATGGTGCAAAACTTACTTCTGTTCGTACAGGAGCAGTTGGAGCAGTTGGGGTGAAGTATTTGTCAAATCTGACTGATAAATATTTGGGAGTTGTTGGTGCAGGTGTTCAAGCATACACACAAGTACTAAGCATTGCTACGGTTAGGGATATTACGGATGTTTTTATATTTGATCAGGACCCAAAGAAAGGGTCTGTATTAATTTCTAAGCTAAAAAATAAGCTTTCAAATATTAATTTTCACATATGTAAAAAAGTGGAAGACTTACTATTTGATTCCGAAATAGTAGTTACTACTACAAGTTCTAGTAATCCTGTGCTACCAGAGAATAGGAAAATACTTGAAGGAAAGACCTATATAGCAATAGGTTCCTATAAGCCCGAAATGAGGGAATTGCCTTCAAGCCTTTTTGGTCTATTGGATAAGATATGGGTCGATACTCAGTTTGCTGTAGAGGAAAGTGGCGATTTGTCTTATCCTCTGGCTAAAGATATGATTGATTTCAATCAAGTTAAATTACTTAGTCATCTAATTGTTAAACCAGGAATTAAGGATAATAGAGCAACAAGACTTTTTAAATCTGTAGGTATGGCTTTGTTTGATTTATGTTTAGCTGAGACTTTGTATAATAAAGCAAAAAAATATGGAGAATTCCAATCTGTAAAGTTATAATAAAAAAAAATTGCTTTTATTAATGAAAAATTTAAGATGTTAACAAAATGAAATCAAATTATATATATAAGATTCTTTTTCTATATGTTTTACTCAGTATATTTTGCCCAATAACTAGAGCTCAAGATCGAAATATTTATGATCGATACCAAGAAGCCGAAAACTGGTTGTGGTGTAATGTTTCTAAAAAGGTTTATCGGAATCAATTAGATTTAAATTGGAGTAAAGATGGAAATTCTCTGTGTTACAAAATAAATACAAGAAAAGGTATTGAATTGTATTATGTAAATATAAAAGCAAAGAAAAAAATAAAATTAATCGAGACTAAATTATTGAAAAAGAAAATCGATTCTATTTTCAATAAGAAATGTGATTTAAATCAAATTCGAAAAATCGAATTCATAAACGATAGTGTTTTTTTTAAATATAATGATAATAAATTTGTTTTTAGCCGAGAGACTAAAGAGCTTAAGTTAATAAAGAAAATACATAATAATAAAACAGAACTTATTTCCCCAAATGGTAAGTTACTCGCATTTATAAAAAACAATAATCTGTTTATTAAAAATATAGAATCAGGTATAATCAATCAATTATCCTATACAAAAGATAAACATATTAGTTATGGAAATTCCTATTCCTGGTATTATGTCAAAAATGAAAGTTCTGGTGATGAGGATGAATATGAAATTGAGGCATATTGGTCTCCTGATTCAAAGAAAATTATCTGTGCAAAGTTTGACAGAACTTATGCGAAAAAATTATACATGTATAAGTCAAGCCCCGAAAAAGGCTATAGGGCTGAGGTATACTCTTATGAGAGACCTATTGCAGGTGATTCCTTAACAGCAACAAAATCATATGTGGTATTTGATATTGAATCTGCCACAGAGAAGCAAATCGATTTGAAGCCCATTGTTGGTTTTCTACAATATGAATTTAAATGGTTTAATAATAGAAAAGCATATTGTTTAAGGTATAAACGAGGGTATAAATCTCGAAATTTAGTTGAAGTAGATGTTATTACAGGTAAATCACGAATTATAATAAATGAAAAATCAAAAACATATGTTGATCCAAATAATTTTAGTTATTATGTTGATAATGTGAATAATTATGTTATTTGGACTTCCGAAAAGGATAATTATAATCAATTATATTTGTATGATTATGAAAATGGTGACTGCTTGCATAAAATAACAAAAGAAAAATTAATTGTTCGAAAAATACATAAAGTTGACATTGAGAATAAAAAAATATTTTTCACCGCAAGTGGTTTAGAAAAAGGAGATCCCTATCTTAAGTATTTATATTCTATTTCATATAATGGGGAAAAATTGTCATTGCTATCTAAAGAATCGGCTAACCATAATGTAAGTGTAAGTCCAAATTCGAATTACTTTATTGATAAATTATCAAGAATAGATAAACCAGTAAAATCTTATTTACGAGATTTAAAATCAGGCAAAATAATACTGAATTTAGAGGAGGCTGATATTCATGATATCCTTAAAATGGGATGGAAGCCACCTCAATTAGTCAAATTTAAAGCAAGGGATAATAAAACAGATTTGTATGCTACTGTATTCTATCCATTTGATTTTGATAGTTCTAAATCTTATCCAGTAATTGACGCGAGCTATTCAGGACCTCAGACAATTAGGAGTCCAAAAACATTTAATCGAGCTTTGCTCAATATGGATATTGCATTGGCTCAATTGGGTTTTATTGTTGTTACCATAGATGGCTTAGGTTCAGCCTTTAGGTCGAAAAAATTTCATGATTATTCATACAAGAATCTCGGCGATATTGGTGCGCCAGATCATATTAAATTCATTAAAGATTTCGCATTAAAAAATAATTATGTAAATTTAGATAAGATTGGAATATATGGGCATTCTGCTGGAGGATATGATGCAACTCATGCTTTGCTAGTTCATCCTGAATTTTATAAAGTAGCTGTTTCTTCTGCAGGTAATCACGATCATAGAAGTGCAAAGGCTTGGTGGCCTGAATTGTATATGGGGTATCCTGCTGGTGAAAATTATGATAGGCAGTCAAATTTTAACCTTGCTAAAAATTTGAGAGGAAAGCTATTGTTAGCTCATGGAAATATGGATAATAATGTAAATCCTGCTGCTACTATGCGTATGGCAGACGAATTGATAAAAAATAATAAAGATTTTGACTTGTTACTAATTCCAGATAAAGATCATGGAGGGTTATATTATGATAAGTATTTCATAAGAAGGAGATGGGATTTTTTTGTTAAGCATTTATTGGAAATAAAACCACCCAATCAGTATAAAATTAAATGATTATGATAACAGAAATATTGACAAAATGGAAAGCTCCGACCAGCTGGTTGAAATTAAAAAGTTTTGAGATGCATACTGGTGGAGAGCCTTTGCGTGTATTTACTCATGGTTTACCTGAAATAAAAGGAAATACAATTCTCGAAAAGAGAAAGTATTTTAGTGAAAAATACGATTTTATACGTAAAGCTACAATGTGGGAGCCTCGTGGTCATGCAGACATGTATGGAGCTATTATAACTGACCCCTGTCGAGAAGATTCGGATTTTGGTACCTTTTTCTTGCATAATGAAGGTTATAGTACCATGTGTGGACATGCCATGATTGCTTTGGTAACACTAGTTCTAGATACTGGCATGATTTATAAGGATGAGGAAAATCCAATTGTAAAAATTGATGCTCCTCCGGGACAAATTATATGTAAAGCATATCGACATAATGGTAAAGTGATAAAGGTGTCATTTAGAAATGTTCCTTCTTTTGTTTTTCTTAAAAATCAGATTGTTGATGTTGAGGGTTTAGGTAATATTTGTTTTGATATTGCTTATGGAGGTGCTTTTTATGCTTATGTTAATATTGACCAGTTGAATTTAAGTCTTAATTCTCAGGATTATAATAAATTAATAGATTATGGTAGACGAATTAAACTGGCAGTAATGAATGATTTTGAGATTAAACACCCTGTGGAAGAGGATCTTAGTTTTTTGTATGGCACTATATTTACTGGAATGTCTGTAAATCCGAATAATCATTCTCGTAATGTATGTGTGTTTGCTGATGGAGAGCTCGATAGATCACCAACGGGTTCAGGTGTAAGCGGAAGGGCTGCCATTCATTATTCTAGAGATGAGATAGGCTTTAATCAGGAAATTGAAATAGAAAGTATTCTCGGATCTACTATGACTGTTAAAGTTGTGGATGAATTGAATTATTATGATTATCATGCTGTTATTCCAGAAGTTTCAGGTAGTGCCTTTATAACAGGTGAAAATATACAGTATTTCGACCCAGATGACAAAATAGGAGAAGGTTTTATTTTTAGGTAATCGCAAAATAAAATTCGTATAAAAAACAATCAAGACAAATTATAACTTAACCACTTAACAAAATTGAAAATGAATTTAAGAAATGTAAAATTTATTTTCGTTATGATATTTTCATTATTTGTAATATCATGTACAACGAAAATAAATAATTTAGAAGAAGAGCTTGGGAAAATAGAAAATTTAAGATTTAAAAAAATTAAAGGAGACACAACTTTTAATGAGTATTATGAATTGTATTTTACTCAGAAAATTGATCATAATAATCCCAAATCAAAAACATTTGAGCAAAGGGTGTTGTTGGGACATCATAATTTTGATAAACCCATGGTTGTTGAATTGCAAGGCTATGAAATTTGGACTGAAAAGGCTGGAGAATTAAGTAAAATATTAAAAGCAAATCAATTAACAATAGAGCATAGATTCTTCAAGAATTCAATGCCTGACAGTTTAGATTGGTCGAAATTAAATATTAAGCAAGCGGCTGCAGATCAGCATATAATTATTCAAGCCTTAAAGAAAATATATAAAACCAAATGGATAAGTACAGGAATAAGTAAAGGAGGACAAACTACAATTTTCCACAGATATTTTTATCCTAAAGATGTTGATATTTCCGTTCCATATGTGGCTCCATTAAACCTTAAACGAGAAGATCCAAGAATTCATGAACATTTAAATTCTGTAGCAGACTCTGATTCTAGAAATAGAATTCTTGCTTTTCAGAAGTTGTGCTTTCAAAAGAAAGAAAAATTAATGCCTTTTTTTAAGGAATATGCAAACCAAAAGCAGTATTCATTCTTGATGGGGTACGAAAAGGCTTTTGATTTGACCGTTCTCGAATACTCTTTTGCATTTTGGCAGTGGGGCAACTACAGACCTGATGATATTCCAACCAAAGATGAAGCTCTGAACAAAATATTCAAACATCTAGTGGCTGTATCAGGACCAAGTTTTTTTGATGATAAAAGTAATAAGCCTCATTGGGCCTTCTTTCATCAAGCCCTTACCGAGATAGGTATGTATGATTATGATATTACTCCTTTTAAGAAATATCTCGCTTATGATAAAAACTTAACTTTTGATCATGTTTTTATGGGAAAGGAAAAGAGAGTATTTAATGGCGAGAATATGAATAAAATAAATAAGTGGTTGCAAACCGATGCATATAATATGTTATTTATCTATGGGGAATATGATACATGGTCAGCAACTTCTGTTCAACTAAATGGGAATACAAAATGTAAAAAATTTGTAAATCCAAAGGGTTCTCACGCTACTAGAATTAGAAACTTTAAAGAAGAAACGCAAACTGAAATTATCTCTACTTTAGAATCCTGGTTGAAGGACTGATTGTTTATATCATAAAATATACTATCAAGGGCAGTATCTAATTATTATTTTTTGAATTAGATCTGCCTTATATTAGATGTGATAAATCACATATGTTAACAACTCTTTTATTATGTTATTTATATGTAGTTCGTATATTTAGATAGTTTAAATTATCTCTAGATTCTAATTTTAGCTTAATTATACTTTAGATTTTTGATAATGTATTTTAAATAAATGTCTTATCGGTAAGGTTATATCATAATTTAGGTAGTTGATTGTATTAGTATAATAAAATAAATAAAAGTAATTAGATGTTTATTTTATATATTATGTATATGTGTATCTTTGAATAAATTTAATTTACTTATGATGAATTAAAAGTTGAATTATTGAGATGTTCTCTCTCTATATATAATAGAAAATAGTTTTATTAATTTACACTATTGATTTGATTGAATTTAATATATTATGAAAATAAAAATTATATTATGTGTTTTGTCATTTGTTTTAATAAATAAAATATTTGCATGCACCGATATTGTAGCTGGGAAAAAAGCTACTACGGATGGTTCTGTTTTAGTTTCTCATACTTATGGAGGAAATGATACTAGAATTAGAATTGTGTCAGGTCAAAATTTTCCGGAGGGTAGTATGGCACCTGTTTTTTATGGTATTCAGGAAATTAGGTCTAATCTGAATGATTATGGGGAAATATTAGGATATATCCCTCAGGTTTCCAAGACATATACTTACTTTCATTCGGCTTATTCACATATTAATGAATTTCAGTTATCTATAGCTGAAAGTACTTTAAGTCAAAGATCCGAATTGCAGGTAGATAGAGCTACGGGAAAGCAGATAATGACAGTAGAACAAGCTATGATTTTTGCTCTGCAAAGATGTAAAACCGCAAGGGAAGCTATTGATTTAATTACATCCTTGATGGAGAAATATGGTTTTCTTCCTTCATGTGGTCCGGAGTCAGAGGCTCTGTGTATAGCTGACCCAAACGAGGTTTGGGTATTGGAAATTTTTGCTACTGGGAAGAATTGGACTCCTGAATCAGGCGAATTGGGAGCTATTTGGGCTGCACAGCGAGTTCCAGACGATCATATCGCTATTGTTCCAAATTGGAGTATAATTAAAGAGATTGATCTTTCTAAGCCTGAATGGTTTAAAGCTTCCAAAAATTATAAGCAGTATGCTGTTGACAAAAATTGGTATTCTGAAACGTCCGGAGAAAAATTTATATGGCAAGAAGTCTATAGTCCTTGTCTTAGGGAGTGGGCAACTGGACGATTCTGGTTGTTTTATTCTACTTACGCACCTAATGCATATGATTGGCCTGATAGAAAACTAACAAACCCATATAAAGGACTGGATTCATATCATCAATATGTTGAGAATATATCTATTTATCCATTTTCGATAAAACCAGAGAAAAAGATTTCGGTTGAGGATATTATTAAGTTTCAAAGATCAACATTTGAGGGCACTATTTATGATATGTGTTCTGATCCTGATTGGAATGTTGTGAATGAGGATGGGAAACTACAGAAGAGTCCCTTGTGTACACCTTTCCCTACAAAAGAAATGAGAAAACTGCTTGATATTAATTATCGAAGAAATGTTTCCAAAGGTAATTATGGTATGGTTTGTCAACTCCGTTCATGGTTGCCTAATGATATAGGAGGTATTTATTGGGTTTTTCAGGATAATCAATATACTTCTACATATATTCCAATTTATATAGGAGTTAATAGTATTCATGAATCATATAAAATATATGATCCAGATAATTTTAATCCTAAGTCGGCTAGGTGGTTGATTGATTTTGTTGATAATTTATTGTATTTAAGATGGCAAGATGCTAGTGAGGATATGAGAAAAATGAGAGATCCATTTCAACAAAAATTATTTGATTCTGTAAAGGAAATTGACATAAGAGCCTTAGACTTGTATAGGAAGAAACCAAAATATGCTAAAAAATTTCTGACAGAAACCTGTACTCAGAATATGAAAGAACTTTGTAAGTTGTATCTTGAAATTCGTAATAAGCTAATTTCAAGATATACAAATAATAAACAAGGTGTATAAATTATCATAATTTATTAATAGCTGCAGTCTTAGCTTTAATGTCTGTGGCTATTATTTTTTTCAAAAAAAAACTAAACTATTTTTGTTATTTATGTTAGGGGAAGTCATCCTAAAAATTATATTCTTATGTTTTTTGTATGACTAAGAATTTAGTTATGTGTTTTTCTCATCTCAATTAAAGTTCAATTTATGAAGCTATTAAAATATTTTACTTTTATTCTGCTATTTTGTAGTAGTTGCGGAAACAATAATCTTATTAACGAAAACATAGATTTGAATGCGTATTCGAATCTTATTGATATAAATGGAATTCCTCAAAATGATAAAGATTTGTCCATGTTTGGTTTTTCAGATTTAGGAGCATGGCATGCATATGCATTGCCAGGAGATTCTATCAAAAATTATTTTGGCTTTGTCGGACCTTTATGTATGAAAGATAGAGGAAATGTGGTCAGTAAGTCAATTTCTAAGTTGAAAGTGTTTGATAATTCAACGAATAAGCAAGTTGAATTCTATGGTGTCAAACAATCATATACCCCTGGTAAATTGAGGATATCTGCTGAAGCTAAAGGGCTTGTACTCGAAATGCAACTTAGTTTCATTGATAATAGAAGTTCAATAATTAATTTGAACATACAAAATAAAGATTCAAAGGATAGGAGTTTATTATTGGAATGGTCTGGAGATAGTATGACTAGAAATTACAGATTTTCTAAAAGTGATAATCAAATAATTTTGAATTTTCCAGATAAAAACAGATGGCTTTGTTTGGATTATACTGATGGATATAAAATACATTTAAATAGGGATAATTATGTTTTGAAATCTAATAAAGCTATACTTCTATCTAAAGGAGAAGAATATTCTGAAGTTCTTAGCCATTCTTATTATTTTAAATCAGATAAACATGAGTGTTCTTCTTCTAAGATTCCTTCTGTTTCTGATGTTTTCGAACGAAATGATAAAAGGTGGCTAGTTCAAATAAAAAAATGTTTAGGTCATAGGAAAGATCGAGAACGCAATATGAAAATTGAAAAAAACTTGGTTAAAGCAATCATGACTTTAAATACTAACTGGAGATCTCCTGCAGGTGATTTAAAGTTTAATGGTGTGTTCCCATCTATTTCTTATCATGGATTTTATGCTTATTGGTCTTGGGATAGTTGGAAACATGCCGTTGCTTTGTCTAAGTATAATACCGAATTAGCAAAAGAGAGTGTGCGATCAATGATGTGTTATCAAAACGAAGATGGAATGATTGCCGACTGTGCTTATTTTGATAAAATAGCTAATAATTGGAGAAACACTAAACCTCCTATGGCTTCTTGGGCTGTATTCGAAATTTATAAACAATCATTAGATGTCGATTTTGTTAAAGATATGCTTCCTAGTCTTCAAAAATATCATGATTGGTGGTATAAAAATAGGGATTTTGACAAAAATGGTTTATGTGAGTATGGCTCAGAGGATGGAAGTCTTATAGCAGCGAAATGGGAGAGTGGAATGGATAATGCTGTTCGATTTGATGGTTCCAAAATTCACAGTAATGAAGGTGAAAGCTATTCATTGGATCAAGAATCAGTCGATTTAAATGCTTATTTGTATCTTGATAAAAAATATTTGAGCCAATTGTACGATATTGTTGGAGATGATATTGAATCACGAAAATTACTAGAACTGTGTCGGAATTTAAAGACTCAAATTTCTTCACATTTTTGGAATGATAGTATTGGTGTTTTTTCAGATATTAAGCATAATGGTGAATTTGTAAAATCAGATTATGGTAATGAAATATGGACTGCTATGTATGCTAATATAGCAAATGATATACAGGCTCAAAAAATTAGAGATATTATGATGGATAGTTCAAAGTTTTATTCGAAATTGCCTATGCCTACTGTTACCAAATCAAGTTTGTTGTTTGAGCCAGCTAAAGGGTATTGGAGAGGTCCAGTTTGGATAGATCAGTACTATTTTGGAGTAAAGGCTTTAGAAAATTACGGCTTCGATACAGAGGTGTTAAGGTTAAAAGAGCAATTATTTAGAGAGGTTGCTGCCGTAAATACGAGTGAGCCCTTTATGGAAAATTATAATCCTCTGACAGCTGAGGGATTGAATGCAAGAAATTTCTCATGGACTGCTGCTTTTTTTATCCTTCTTGGTTTAGAATATTAGTATATACTCCTTACTAACAAATTTTTGTCTTAATAATATTTATTAGTAAGGAGTTTTTTTATTTAGATGTTTTTACTCTAAAATGTAAGTTGGTCTTTTTTGAATTCTATTTTTTCACCTAGCTTAGTTATGATTGTTTCGATTTCATTATTAAAATCTATATTAATTATATTATGTTCGATTCGATATTTGCATCTCTTCATTTTTTGTTTGTATGTATCTGTAAATAATTTAGATATTTTAATTGTAAAATCATCATTATATAAGTCTTTATGAGTTTTGGCCTCTTTTATTATGTTTGTCAATTTTACAGTGGTTGATTTTGAGAATTCATCGTATATTATTTTTTCTAAATCCTTAGGTTTAATTACTATTTTTTTAGATATAATATGTTCATTTAAATCCTTTTTAATTTCTTCGTGATTATAATTAATTATTATCACTTTTTTCGCTTTCTCTTGATTTCGAAATAGATATTTTAAAATTTTAATAATTTCATGTTGAGTGACACTATAAACAACTTGAGGATAATGTTTAATCAAATTATATATTCTTTTTATTGATATGGATTGTGAAAGGAGATTCGGTACTTTTTTGTCTTTTTGATTATTAATATTTAGTATTAAATATCCTTTTTCTAGTATAAATTCAATCGAAAGTTTACATGTTTTTTCAAAGAAATAATTTTCTATTATGGTGTAAAATAAATCGAAAATAAATGTTTTATTAAGCTTGTTGTCTTCTGACCATTTTCTTAGTTTTGATGGTTTTATATCATTAAGCGTAGAAATCGATTGGAAGTATTTTTTAACATTAGATATTATACCTTCTTTTGTGGAAAAATAATATAATCGGTATCCGATATATTTATTTATGTTTTTTAAAAATTTATCCTTGTTTCTATTTATTTTGTTTACAATATTCAAATCATTTCTATTATCTCTTATGTAAGTTATCCATTCTTTATAAAAATCACTGTAATTTTCTTTTTGTTCCTTTAATTCTGGATTTTGTAAAAACTGTATAAGACTTTCGATATATTTTTCTTTACCATAATAATAGTCAGAATAATCTATTTTTAGTGATTTTGTTAATATGTATATAAAATTAAGGTTTAAACTTTTAAATAAGTAATCAGCAGTTTTTAGCTACTATTTGTACCAATGTAAAAAAATTTATTCTGCTCTATTTTATTGTTTTTAGTTTGCTGTTTTTCCATTGAATATTTATCTCACAAAATATAATTAATTAAATTTTCCTGAAATATACTTTAGTTGAACTATCCCAGATTGAAATGTTTTACCAGACTTCAATGTGAAAAATTTTTCCATTGGAATTAATTCTGTAATATCGATTCCTTTTGTTATGATGGCAGGAAATAAGTATAATATTAACTCATCAATCAAATTGTTTTTAATTAATATTTTATTAATATAGCCATTACTTAACACCCATATGTCTTGTCCTTCTTCTTGAGATAATGATTTCAGTATCTTTAGTTCTTTGTAATTGTAAAAGTGAACTCTATCTTTATTTGTGTAATTTTCTTTATTTGATACAAATACGAACAATTCTTTATCCATATGAGGAATGAATTCGTTTGTGGAAATTATGGTTTTATAAGAATCTTCATCAAGTATTATTGTGTCTATAGAATTGTAGAATTCGTCAAAATCATAATCTGTTCCTTCAGGATTAGGTATCTCGTTCAACCAGTTGTTATTACCATTAGAGTCTGCTATTTTGCCATTTAGGCTGAGCGTTGTCATAATTTTAATTTTCCTCTTGTTTTCATTGTATTCGCTAAGAAAATTAATCCTATTTTGTTGGAATATATAATTCTGCTCATTATATCTGTTAAATTCAAACTGAAGTGATTTTACAAGATTGATTGAAGCAGTATTTCGAGGATCTATCATAGCTTCAATTAAATTTATCTTGAGTGTCTCAAATCCATAGGTCATTACTTGTTTTAATATTTGTTTGGCATAACCTCTATTCCTGAATTCTGAATCTAGATAATAAGCAATCATAGAAGAATTAAAATCTTCATTGTAAGCAAATAATTCTACAGATCCTATCAAGTACTCAGGTTTCTCTTTTTTATATATCCCCCAAGATAGTTTCTGTTTGCATTGTTTTTCTGTAATTTCGGAATTTATGTAATCTTTAGCTTCTTCCATAGAGTTTAGCTTTTCTACGCCCATGTATTTCATGAGTTCGTCATCTGATCTTAACTCCAATATTCTATTGATATCATTTTGAGTGATTTCTTTTAATATAATGTTGTTAGTTTCTAAATCGATGTATTGGGAGAAAATATTATTCATTATTATTTGATTTTAGGCTAAAAGTGTTTTCAAGTTGTAATTTTCCATTAAGAATAAATCCTAGTTTTCTGAGTAAAGATTCTGATCGTGTATTTTTGATATGCACATTTGCGTAAAGCGCATCGTTTGATATATTTTTATGATAATATTCAATGACTAATTTTAGTGAATTAGTCATAATTCCTTTTTTCTGATAAGATGGGTCAAGATAGTAGGCAATAAAATTTCTGTTATTATGTTTGAATATTTGAATTCCTCCGATTATACCAATATCTTTATCTGTCGATTCTATAGCCCAAGCCATACCGCCGTATAGCTCGTAGTTAGTGATATATCCAAAATAATCTATAGCTTCCGATAGTTTAGAAATTGCTCTATTACCAATATATCGCATCATGTTTCTGTTTGATCGGATTTGGTGTATTCTTAAAATATCATTTTCCTCGAATTCTCGAAGTTTAAATTTACTGTTTGTAAATATGGGTATTGATGATCTTGTTTGCACTATATTATCTTTCATTATATTTTAACTTAATTATATTAAAACATTGCTTCTTTAGTGTCTCTAATTTCCAAATATGACTGCTGTTATTCAAATTGAAGTACGGAAATTTATGTGTGTGAAATATTATATTAAATATACTATGGTATTTCACTATTGTGGTAATTGATTTTATCTTAGACTTTATGCTATATTTTAGTGTGAATTTTTCGAGAATAATTTGAAAAATCGTACATGTTGAATAATAACAGGAAGAATTAATTTGTTAATAGGAATTAATAAATTTTTACAATAAAAAAGTTTTGAGGGGAATTTTGATGCCGATACAAACTTAAATATGGCTGTTTTTATTTGATTGAAATTCCATATTTTTATAATTGCTTGTGTTAGTGTGGTTTGGTTTACTTGTAAAGCGGTGTGTTTAGTTTAGATTTAATTGTTTTTGAGTTTGTTGTTTTGAGAATTAGAACTTTCTGTGTATGTCGATAATTTTTAAAACAGTCTGAATTAAACTGAAGTTATTTGACCTGTTGCTTGTTTGCGGTTGAGTATTTTAGCTTAATTCGATACCCCCTTTAGATGTAGATTTTCAGTTTGTTACTGTGAGTTTATTCTAGGACGAGGCAATAATAAGAATAAAAAAAAGCTGACTAATATTAGCCAGCTTTTTTTTATATCTTAATAGTGAAGATTATTTTCCGAATACATCAGCAAAGTTTTCTTTGCTATATTCACCATCAGCTAATTTTTTTGACACATCCTTAAATGCATTAACTGTGTATTTAACATCTTCAAGACTGTGCATTGCAGTAGGTATAAGACGCAATAATAATTGTCCTTTAGGAATTACAGGATACACAACGATAGAACAGAAGATACCATAATTCTCTCTTAAGTCCATTGTAACTTGAGTACCTTCAGCAACACTACCTGATAAGTAAACTGGAGTTACAGGAGATTCAGTAACACCAATATTTAAACCTGCATCCTTCAATCCGTTTTGAAGTGTGTTTGCGATAGTCCAAAGTTTTTCTCTATATTCTGGTTTGGTTCTTAATAATTCAAGACGTTTTAATGAACCTTCAACCATTGGCATAGGTAATGATTTAGCGAAAGTTTGTGAACGCATATTGTATCTTAAGTAATCACAAATTTCTTCTGAACAAGCAATAAATCCACCTATTCCAGCCATAGCTTTAGCAAAAGTAGCGAAGTATAGGTCAACTTGATCAGTCACGCCGAAATGTTCAGCAGTACCTGCACCAGTCTTACCCATTACACCAAATCCGTGTGCATCATCAACTAAAAGTCTGAAATTGAATTCAGATTTCAATTTAACAATCTCATCCAATTTACCTAGGTCACCAGCCATGCCGAATACACCTTCAGTGATAACAAGGATACCACCACCAGTATTTTCAGCCCACTTTGTAGCTCTTTCTAATTGTTTACGACAATTTTCAATATCGTTATGTGGGAATACAAAACGCTTACCAGCATGTAGTCTTAGACCATCCATAATACAAGCGTGTGACTCTGAGTCATATACGATTACGTCTCTTCTGTCAACCATAGAGTCGATAATCGATAGCATTCCTTGATAACCAAAGTTAAGTAAGAAAGCATCTGGTTTTCCAACAAAATCAGCCAAAGCATTTTCCAACTCTTCGTGTTTTGTAGTTTGACCTGACATCATTCTAGCTCCCATAGGATATGCCATTCCCCATTTAGCTGCCGATTCAGCATCCGCTTTTCTAACTTCTGGGTGATTTGCAAGTCCAATATAATTGTTTAGACTCCAAGTAAGAACCTCTTTTCCTCGGAATTTCATTCTTGCACTTATTTCACCTTCTAGTTTTGGGAAAGCATAATATCCATGTGCTTGCTTTGCATATTGTCCTATATTACCTTTTTGGGTATTAACTTTATCAAATATATCTGCCATCTGCGTATTTTGAGTTTAATTTTATTTTTATTTTAAACTGCAAAAGTAATCTTTTTTCAGTGAATAGCAAGTTTTTGATTACTAGATATTGCTTGGCGAATATTATTTATAATTAGTATATATTTAAGCCTACTTGCTTAATTTTTAAAAGATTAATAAATACTAATCAAAAAAAAATTTTTCGATGGTATTATTATTTACAATAATACTAGTTTCTGACATTTATCAGTATTAAATTTGGCTCGGATTTAATCTTTGAGCTGTATTTATGGCTTTGATAATAAAGTATTTTGTGTTTGAAGGATATATGATATGAAAATTGCTGTTGTTGATAATTTTGACTCATTTACATACAATCTTGTTCACTATGTTGAGAAATATTGTGACAAGGTTTACACCATGAGAAGTAATGAAGTCGATTTTTCTTTAATCGATTCTTGCGAAAAAATAATATTTTCTCCAGGTCCAGGAATTCCTTCTGAAGTTGTGGCTATGAAGTTGATTATGGACAGATACATTGGAAAGAAACCTATATTTGGAGTCTGTCTTGGGATGCAGTTTATAGGTGAATATTTTGGTGCTAAATTGGTTCGAATGAATGAAATCATTCATGGGGTTGAAAGAGACACCATTATACTGGATAATAATCATTATTTGTTTAATGATTTTAATAAGCTGTTTAAATCTGGCAGATATCATTCATGGAAATTGTCAAATGCTGATTTCCCGTCTTGTTTGACTATCTTAGCAAATGATAGAAAAGACAATATTATGGCGATAGCTCATAATGAATATGACATTTGTGGAGTTCAGTTTCATCCCGAATCAATTATGACAGAGGGAGGAGAACAAATTATTAAAAATTGGATATGTCAAATATAGAAGATAGACGAAAAATAGCTTTAGATTATTTTAATTCAAGAATGAACTGTACGCAATCTGTGATATTGGCATTTAAGGATGTTTTAAATGTTTCGGAAGAGTCTTTAATTGCCATATCCTCTGGTTTTGGTGGCGGAATGGGAGGATTAGGCAAAACATGTGGTGCGGTTACAGGAGCATATATGGTACTTAGTATGATTGAATACAATCCAAATTTGGAAAATTCAATTGCTAGTAAAAAATCATATAGCTCGGTCCGGAGATTTAATAATTTATTTGTTGAAAAATATGGAACAGATTCGTGTAAGGAATTATCAAGTATTTTTAGATCTAAGCATGTTACGCGTAGACAAGGCTGTGTTTCATGTGTTGAGGAAGCAGTGAGAATTTTAGGAGAAATGATTGATTCTGTTGATTAAATTGAGATTATAAATTTTTGTATGTTTAATACAATTAAGATTCTATTTTGTCAAAATAAATTGAATTTGATGCCGAAGATATAATTAGATTTATATTTTTGTGCCTTGAAATTTATAAAACGAAATATTGTGATACAGATTGGAGATACTATAATTAGTCTTGATATTATTGAAAAAAAATTTATTTGTGATATTACTAAATGTCATGGAGCTTGTTGTATTGAAGGAGATTCAGGAGCTCCTTTGGATGATGAGGAAAAACAAATTATTGAAGATATTTATCCTAAGATAAAATCATATCTTCCCGAAAAGGCTGTAGAAGAGATTGAAAAACAAGGTACTTCTGTGATTGATTCTGATGGCGACTTGGTTACTCCAATTATTAATGGAAAAGAATGTGTTTATACTATTTTTGAAAATGGTGTAGCTATGTGTGGTATCGAGAAAGCTTATTTTGATAAGAAAGTTGATTTTCGAAAACCAATATCTTGTCAACTATATCCAATTAGACTTGCGAAAATTAATGATCTGGATGCTCTTAATTATAATAAATGGAGTATTTGTCAGCCTGCCAGGGAATTAGGCTTTGAAAAGGGTACTCCTGTTTATAAATTTTTGAAAGATCCTCTTATTCGAAAATATGGTGAAGCTTGGTATAAAGAATTAGATTATGTTGCCGAAAATATTGATGAACTATTGAAATAGTGAAATGTTTAGCATATTTAAATTGACAATAACAAGATATTAGAAAAAAGCATCTGCGAGATTTTTATAATTCACAGATGCTTTTTATGTTTAGTGTATTTTGATTTTTTTATCTTTGAATTGCAAAAATTCAATATTTCTAAGACGGTTAGTTCCATCTCTGTTTGGTTTTGTGTCTGTAACTGTTGTTACTTCCGCAGATTGAATATTGTATTCATCCGAGTTTCCTGAAAAAACAACAGTGTTTTCACCAGAGTTTCCTGTAATATCATTATTGAGTTCATTAACTGTAACAGAGTTGTTATTAAGCCCCAATAGAGTTACATCTTTAAGATATCTGGAATGATTAGTATATAATTTGTTTTTGTCAAATTTTAATGAAAAATTACCATTTAGTTTAGCAGAGATTCTTGCGTTATATGTCAAATAGGGATGAAAAAATTTCTTGTTCATTAATTCATATCCTATTGGGTCATCAGTTTTCATATCATATCTAGATTTTGCAAGATAAAATCCCCACATACCATTGTCCTTGTCTTCGTCCCAGGCTGACCATAATCCATAATAGCTATCTATTACAGCCGCTAAATATTCTTGGCTTAAACTGTTTTCTTTTGATAATTCAGAAATCCATGAATCTTGATTAAATCCCCATATTTTATTGTCTAGAGCATTTTTTTGAGCCTGCCTTATTAAATTCTGAAATTCAGGAGCAGCTCCATTTTTCGAAGCTTTACCATTCGTATCTACACCTATACCATTATCATGAACAAAATGCAATATTTCCTCGAAGCTTGCATCCCTATGTTCATAGTTCTGATTCATATACCATTCACCACCTTCAATCTGTATTTCGTTTTGGAATAAGCTTTGGCCTGTGACTCTTTCACTCATAGGATTTGTTCCATCATCCTCACCGTTTAATAAACATAGAATAGCGTTATTCTCTGCCATTTTATTTGCTACAGATGATTTGTCCGAGCCATATAATGAGCCATCATAGTTCTTTAAGTAATGTTTCAAAATGTTTTTACATCTCAGAACTTGTTCTTCTGTGACCATGTTTTGTGCAACAATGTGAATGTGTTTTCCATTTGGAGAATTTACATAAGTGTATTTGTTGAAATTATTCGATTTACTGTATATTTTCGAAATGGAGGAGGGCATGGTGTTACTAATTCCATTTTCGGAAATCTCCTCTATCTTATTATTTGTAGCAGAATGGTCGTTATCATCTTTGCTGCACGATACAATACTCAGTAAAGCGATAATGTAAATAACTGTAAGTTTCATAAAGTAATTATTTTTTATGTTTTTTAAATTTGTTTCCAAAATTAAATTCTATAGTTCATAAAAAATAATTATATGTGTCCGAGAAACTATTCTTCGGACTTGTTTATCTGTTTTATGTACTGTGAAGGTGTCATTTTCTCGGATTGTTTAAAAACGCTATAAAATGTTGACTTAGAATTAAAACCTGCCTCATTGGCGAGTCCCAGTAGCGACATTTGTTGTATTTTATTTGTTTTGCATAAATCTTTAAATTCATTTACTCTAAAATTATTTATAAAATGGTAAAAATTTTTCCCCGTATACAGATTTATTAATCTGGATAATTTTTTTTCATTTATGGATAAATCTTGAGCCATTTTTCTTAGTGTGATATCCTTCTGTAGAAATAATTTTTTTGATTCAATTGTTTTTAAAATATTATCAAAATCATAGGTTTCTGCAATTTCTACTTTTGAATCTTTGTTTTTAGCTAAGCATTCTGATTTTATATCTGAAATGATAATGTTTTCAGGCTCATTATTTACCTTATTGTGGATTTTTATATTTGAATCAAAAATCTCGGGCTGCAAAAAACCGTTACAGGCAAACCAATAAATCATAATAAAAGTTAGAAAGCTTGATGCGATTGCAAAATAAGAAACCATATCTTCGAATTCCAATCCTACTATATCCTCTATAGCCCAACCAATATTGAAAATCAGATAATAATAAATTATATTTTTAATCCAAGATAAACTTCGATTCTCTATTTCAGAATAATAAAAACCTAATGTTTTTTTATGTTTATTAAGAAGAGCTAAACTATAGCATAGTAAGATTAGACTTAAAATATAAGATACAAAATGAGGGATAAATTCAATAAAAGGAAGTATGAATAATGAGTTGTAGATTAGATGTACTTTTCTGATTTTATAATTTAAACTTCTAAGAATATAGAAAAATAAAAATGATAAAGTAAATACTCCATTTAATAAAGCGGGACTGCTTATTCCGTTACTTTCCAGAAAAGCCGATACAATCTCTAAGCAAAGTGATAATAGAAAGAAGGATAAAAATAAATTTGATTTATTTTTCTTAGTCTTAAAACTAATGAACAATATGCCAAGAAATAAAGAGGAGAAGATAGATAATAAGTCAATTATTGTTAAAGGATTTAATTCAATATTCATTTACCGAAACTTTAAGTGTTGTGTTTAGATTTGTTTTTATCAAGACCTGTTAATATCATAAAGTTTCATTGTTTAATACAAAACTTAGATAGATTAGTCTAACTCTAAATCGGGTTTTTATATTGTGATAAAGTATAAAAAAATAAAATCATTTATTATTCTATGCATATTTTTAGCCCTTTTTAAAGTATTATGTTGATAAATTTTTTTGTTGTAAATGTTTGAATTTTTAAACTTAGATATAGAATGTATTTATTTTCATTGTAAAGCATATTAGTATAATAATTTATGTATCAGAAAAAGGAAGAAAATAAAACTTCTATTAATATTAATAGAAGTTTTATAGAAGAATTTGGAAGAAATGTTTCCCAATATATAGTGGTAGATGATCAAAATTCGATCTGTTATTTAAAACAAATTTCTGGGAAATTGTTTAAAAAAAAGAGAAAAGCTGATTTTTCAATAAAACCTAGTTGTAAAAATCAAATAGATGAATTAGTTGAAATCTTGCCAGCTGTAATAGATGAAAATATATGTAAACCTATAGAATGGGGTCGTTTGCATATTGAACCACAACAGAATAAAAATTTTTTTATTACCTATTTGTATCGAAATAGAACCAGAATAGAAGATCTCAGATCAGAACTGATTTCAAATTTTGGAAACTATAAATTTAATGAAAGAGAAATTCATAATTTCTTAGAAGATGATAAAAGGTTTAAATATGAGTCTATTATAGATGAAAGTAAAGGATATCCAATAGTTTTATCTATAAAAAAAACTAGGTTTGAAATGCTAAGTCTTAGTGTATTTAAAATAAATTCTTTTTTATTATATCTCTTAGATTATATTCCTGAAAATGTCCCTTTGGTGATGAATTGTTATGATTATATATTTTATCTAGTTTGTTTGGCTGATCCAAGATGGAAAAATATATTTCTTAAATTATATGATTATATGATAACTAATGGATATAGTTTTGAAAGATTTATTATAAGTCATATTGGAGCTACTGGTTGGTTTAGATATTGTAATGAAAATAAAAGGAAACTTGATGATATCCCTCCTGATTCGCTTATTTCTATTAATGACGAATCTCATTTTTTTTATGTGTATATGAGTCATGGTCAAAAGATGTTTGTGAGCTTATTTGAGAGTAATAGTAGTCGACCTGTTAAATTTGAAAATTGCAATGAATCTTCCTTTTTAGCAAGATAAATAATAATCAATACGTTAAATATTACATGATGGTTGACTTTTTAAAATATATTTATCGAATTGTTCAGTTCCACTTAAAATCAGAAACTAAGAAACGGTTATGATAAATTATTTCTAACAGTTTATAGGCGTTCATTTAAATAATGTTTTACTAAATTACATGCTCAATCATTAAATTTAAAGATATGAAGAACTATTATTTAATTTATGTATTTTTATTATTATTCGTTTTTGCATGTAGTGACGATGATGATGATAATAAAATTAACAAATCAGATAAGATTGCTTATGAAATTGTTTTTAAAGGAAAATGGACTGCTGTAACTCATCCTACAGATTATCCTTCTAATGCTCACTTTTCACCAATTGTTTGTCTTAGCCATTCCGAAAATGTGAGTTTATTTAAGGAAGGAACTAAAGCGTCAGAAGGAATTGAGAGTATGGCTGAAACTGGAGCTACAAGTATTCTTGACTCAGAACTCAGTTCTTTGATTAATGACAAAACAGCCTGTTATTTGGAAGTTGGAAAGGGTTTGCCTACTGGAACTTCTGAAACGAGTATTACTGTTTATGTCGATTCTGATAATCCATACATTAGTCTTGTAAGCATGATAGCACCTAGTCCCGATTGGTTTGTCGGAATAGATGCTTTGTCTCTTATTAAGGATGGTGAATTTATTGATAAAATAACTGTTGATGCCGAAATTTATGATTCAGGTACTGATAGTGGTATAACCTTTACTTCAACAGATTCAGACACTCAGCCTGCCGAAAACATTTACTTTATTAAAGATGCTCCTTTGGGCGATGGTGAAAAAGTGAGCCCTGCATTGGCTGAATTTATAATTACGAGAAAATAAAATTAAAATTTACTCATTGCCTCCTTTTTCAATTCAGGAGGCATTTTTTCTATTGCATACCTTAATGAAACTCTTGGCATGATGGATTTGTGTTTTTTTACAAAATTAAAAACCCTCTTTTGATCTGATTCTGAACATGCCTTAAGCATCCAGCCATAAGCTTTTCTGACTAAGTCGTCTTTGTCAGTTAATAAAATTTCAGCAATTTCGAATATTTCATCATGGAAAAATTCTTTTCTAGCAGGTATGATTAAACTTACCGCAGAGGCTCTTTTTACCCATCTTTTATTGGATTTTGCGTATTCTTTTAATCTTAATATATACTGGGGGTACATCATTACAAAATCTCCTACACTATGATTACAAAATGTGTCGCAATTGGCCCAATTGGTAATATAATTATTTATCCAATAGTCAAAAAGCTCGAAATCATTCTCGGTGTATTCTTTTTGTCTGCTGTGGCATAGGTCACATGCAATAATACTTTGTTCGTGTATTCGTGATTTCCATAACAAGTCACAAAGTTCGAATATTTTATCTTTATCGTAAGATTGCAAATCAATAATTAAATCTTTGGCTATTTTATGTAATTCGTATGTTTTTACACCATATGCTTTAAATTCTTCTTTGAAAAACTTTTTCATAGAGTTTTTTGCATTCTCGCTAGATCTCTTAATTAATATTTGTTCTATTTGGTTATGAAAAGTTTTCATTTTTTTAAATTTAATAGTGTTTGTTAAATTTTTATTTTCTGAACTTTAGATTTAATTTTTCTTCTATAATAAAATAAACGAAAAAGAGCCCCAAATCCTAAAATAAAAAATACCATTCCTGAAATAACGATACCTGAACTAATAGAAAATTCGTCAGCATACCAACCTAAACATGGAGTGATTATCGCAAAAATAAAACGAATAAAGAAATTGCGAATAGATAATACGGTCGCTCTAATTTTTGATTCAGTTAATATATTGATATTGTTTTTTAAAATAGGTGTTGCAACCCCTCTACTAGCATATAAAATAAATAGAATTCCGATGCCAATAATAGATTGATTTCGTCCAATTAGCATGTATGAAATGCTTATAAACGCCACAATAAGCAAGCATGTTTTATTATTGCCCAAGTAATCGTTTATTTTATTGGATAGTAGTGATACTGTTCCAACCGTGAGGTTTAGTAAGGTCCAAATAATGCCTATTATAACTGTTCCGATATTGAGTTCTTTCAGATATGGTTGTATAAACCAAGCAATACTTAATGTAGAACAACCAATAACCGAAGACATTATTATGTTCCATTTTAATAATTTATTTTCAATTAATGAATATTTGAAAATCATTATAATTTCCTTGAATTTACCCTTGCCTTCAAGGAGTTGTTCATTCTCTGGCCTGACAAGTAGCAAAGAAGCTGGGATGGCTATAGATGCAATAAAGGCCTGAAATATAAAAGGTAGATGTAAACTGTAGCTAGCTATTACACCAGCCGTTATACCTGCTATTGCTTCTCCAAAATTACCAATAGATAAAGTTCGACTTTCTAGTTTTAGGTATTCATCCGACCTATTCATTGAATTTAAACTATCATAAAGCATAGCTGAGTCAGATCCTGAAATAAAGCTTTGGCCTATCCCTAAAGTGATTTCGGCAAGCAAGAAAAACCAAAAGCCTGCTCCAAGTGAATAAATCACAAAACCTAAGCATCCTAAAATGGCTCCCAAAATCAGGCTTTTTCGCCTTCCCCATGCGTCCGACACATAACCCGAAGGAATTTCCATTACAATAATTCCAATAGAATATACTGCTTTGAGTATAAATACTTCTTTCATACTTAAATTGTTATCCTGGAAGAATAGGACAATTATAGGAACTGTGAGATTAAACCATTTTGCTATTTTAATTATATATAAGTAATATATGTTTTTCTTAATGCTTCTTAAGTTTGTCATGAATGCTGAATTTTGAATAGCAAATATATAGTTTTACTTTTTAATTTTACTAAATCATAAACTAAAGGAAAAATACAGTTTTGTATCTCTTTAAGACGATGAAAATAAAACTTTTATGTTTTATTATAGTGTGGGAAAAAACTTTTATGTGTAAATGTTTTATGGTAGTTTAATCTAGATGTTTATACCTTTGATTTTGTGCTTGGTAGAACTGTTAGATAGTCAGTGTTATACAAAACTCTGACTAATTTGTCTTGTATTATAAGAGTCCGTATTTTGACAACTATTATAATTCGAAAAACATATTAAAATATGTTAATTTTAATTATCTTGCAATTTGTAAAAATATTTTATCGATTTGTTTTGTAGTAATATTAAGAATACTTACTTTTGTCGGTCGGTAAAATAATACCGTAATAAATTATTTAAAATTTAAATTTATGTTAAATCATTACGAAACCGTTTTCATTGTTACTCCCGTTTTATCTGAAGCTCAGGTAAAGGAGACGGTAGAAAAGTTCAAGACTGTCATTGCAGAAAATGGCGGTGAAGTTGAACACGAAGAGAATTGGGGATTGCGTAAATTAGCTTATCCTATCCAGAAAAAGAGCACTGGTTTTTACCAGTTAGTTCAATTCAAAGCACCTGGTGAACTTATTGAAAAATTGGAATTGAATTATCGTCGTGACGAGAAAATTATTCGCTTCCTTACTTTCAAATTAGACAAGTATGCACTAGAGTATGCAGGAAGAAGAAGAAATAAAAATGCTGAAAAAAAGGAGGAGAACTAAGTTATGGCACAAAATCAATCAGAAATCAGATATTTAACCCCACCTTCGGTTGAAATCAAAAAGAAAAAGTATTGTCGATTCCAAAAAAGTAAAATTCGCTACATCGACTACAAAGATGCTGAATTCTTAAAGCGTGTATTGAATGAGCAAGGTAAAATTTTACCTCGTCGTATCACTGGTACTTCTTTGAAATTCCAAAGAAAAGTAGCAAAGGCTGTGAAACGTGCTCGTCACTTGGCATTATTGCCTTATGTAACAGATTTGATGAAATAACCCTGTAAAATAAGGAAGAAATGAGAATTATTTTGAAAAAAGATATCCTACCATTAGGATATAAAAATGATATCGTTACTGTTAAGAACGGTTACGGAAGAAACTACCTTATTCCACAAGGATATGCAATTTTAGCTACTGAGTCTGCATTGAAAGTACATGCAGAAAACATGAAGCAACGTGCACATAAGGAAGAAAAAATTAAGAACGAAGCTCTTGAATTAGCTAAGAAACTTGAAGAAGTTGTGATTACTATTGGAGCTAAAACTAGTTCTACTGGTAAGATCTTTGGTTCTGTAAACAATATTCAAATTGCTGAAGCTCTTACTGAAAAAGGATTTGAAGTTGACAGAAAATTAATTTCTATCAAAGATGCTGTTAAAGAAGTAGGTAAATTTACTGCTTCTGTTAAACTTCACAAAGAAGTGAAGGTTGACATTAATTTCGAAGTTGTT
Organism: Marinifilaceae bacterium; assembly: GCA_025210485.1. Taxonomy (GTDB): domain Bacteria; phylum Bacteroidota; class Bacteroidia; order Bacteroidales; family Marinifilaceae; genus JAOARN01. Next base: position 48,790 of record JAOARN010000106.1, read on the forward strand.
TCGGAATAATTAATTAAATTATTTATTAAGTCTAGAACTTAAAGCTTTTCAAACAAACATATTAAACCCACCTTAATTAACGCTTAAGGTGGGTTCGCTTTTTTTATAGGCTTGCAATATTTGCATTTATTATCTGTTCTTTTTCTTTTTGACTTATATGAGCTTTAAAATTTCTAAGTCCTTTCTCTAAATCTTTTCCTAGATTTTCTTCCATATTTATAAATAGCATAATTATATTGGTGGGAAAACTATAATCTCCACTTACAGACCAATTTAGTTCGGTTCCTTTATTTAATCTGCGAAGTTTCATAAAAGTTTTACTAGTAGATTTATAGGGTTTTTCAAATCGTAATTCTGTGCATATTAATTTGTTTTTGATGATTTTCGTTATTTCTTGTTCTCCTTCGCCTATTTCTTTATTACCAATCCATGATGAACAAAATCCAACTTTGGAATCATCTCCTCTGTAGCTTATTTTTATATTGGGATCTATATCAGCCCATGGCGACCATTTCCATTGTTCTTTTAATGAACAGAGATTTGTGAAAACTAGATTTATATCCTGTTCGACTATTATTTGTTTTTCTACATTAAATGACTTTGGAGCCATTAAGTGCAAACTAGCGATTATTATAGATACTATTCCTATGGTGTAAATTAGTGCTTTCATTATTCAAAATTTAGTATATGATTATGAAAATCTAAATTCGTAGTTATTATAAATTTATAAAAATTAATCTAATTAACAGTAGTGTTTTAATGTAAATAATAGCTGTTTTATATTATTTAGGTTTAGGCGACTTGTTTTCTAAAGAGAGTTTGTGTGAAGTATTTTGAATTTAATATTCAGTTTTTTTGCTCCTTTTGATTGAAGTGTATATATTTGCTTTAGGTATTTATTATTATGATTAATTACAATTAAACACTAGTGTGTTGCTGCAAATTTGTAATCCAGACAATATGTAATCGTGTAATAAATTAAGTTGAAGAAAAACATATACTAATAAGATATAAAGATCATGAATACTACACTGAAAATTTTTACTATTCTTTTATTTGCATTATTTTTTCAGAATGCAATAGGCCAAACCAACAATGGAGTCGTTAGTGATGTGTCTAAGAATAAAATAGAAATTCCAAAACGTAAAACCTTTCCTAAAAAAACTGTCAAACGATATAAAACTCCTGAATTAGATATAAATCAAAGTATAGGTGAACAATATGATTTTATTATTCAGAAATCAAATAAATACAAAGGTTCTAGGGTAATTAAAATTAAATGGCTAGATGCTTTTTATAAGACTATTACAGATACAATTAATGAATTGAAATCTAAAAACACTAATTTATCAAACTCATTAAAGAATATAAAAAAAGAGACAGCTAAACTTAAAGCTGAAAATCTCGCTAATAACGAGAAGATTAATATGATAAATGAAAACCGATTTGAGGTGTCTTTGTTTGGAATGAAAATGCAAAGACGAACACATGATTTTATTTTGTGGTCGGTTATTTCTGTATTGCTAATAATCAGTATGATCGTTGTAGTTATCTTTAAACGGAATAATCATATTACAATCGAAACAAAACAAAGAATAAAAGAAATAGAGGAAGATTTTGATAGACATAGAAAAAATGCCTTAGTTAGAGAGCAAAAATTAGCTAGAAAACTTCAAGACGAGGTAATTAAGAATAAAAAATTAGGTTTGCAATAAGTCAAATTTATTCGAAATGAAAAAAATTACTTTAATAAGGCATGCCAAAGCTGAGGTTTTGGATTATGATAACACTGATTTCGAACGAAATTTGAGATCAAGAGGAGTTGATGATTCAAATATCATAGCCAAGGTTTTGACTGATAATGGATTTAAGCCAGAGCTAATAATAAGTAGTGATGCGAATCGTGCAATACAAACTGCTGAAGTTTTTGCAGAGGTAAATAGTATTTCAACCAAGCAAATCGTCAAGCTCAGATCAATTTATGATAATCTTAATATTCAGGTATTGAGTCAGATATTAGATCAATATGCCTCCAAGAATGAGATGATTTATCTTATAGGACATAATCCTGATATTTCTTATCTTGCTTATAAGCTGTGTGATGAATTCTCTATGTCAGTTCCAACATGTGCGGCAATTGGTCTTGAGTTTGATATTGAAAATTGGAGTGAAATAAGTCCAGGAACAGCAAGTTTATTGTTTTACGAATATCCAAAAAAATACAAATAACAAAAAAGGCTATCTGTCAAGATAGCCTTTTTTTAATCGAAGTTTATTATTAGATTGAACACCAAGCTTTTTCGTCATATACCAGCTGTCCAGCAGCTTGTAGATGCCATCTCATTTCATGAAGTTCAGCTTCAAAATCAATTACAGAGCAACCCATAATTTCTCTTAACTTCTCATCAACCTTAACCATTCTGTTAGGAAGTTCTAAGTGTTGATTAGTGTATATCATTTCTAATTCAGCGTTTTGCTTGTGTAATACATCGACTATGTCAAGAATTGATTTGTTATAGTCAAGAACATTGTAAAATCCAGATTCTAACTCGTAATTACCTGCTAGTTTTGTCAAGAAACTAGTAGCTCTCTTAACTGAAATGTATGGATTGATTTGTCTACCGTTTCCTTGAATTGAAATTTTACCAACAAATCTTGTGTTGAAAAGTAATCTATTGACCTCATTGTCAAGGTTCATGCATACGCCATAGCCAAATACATTTGCAAGTCGAATAATATGAGTTGTCATTTTCGATGAAAGTCTCTCTATGTGTTTTTCGGCTCTAAGAAGAGAGCTTCCAAGAGAGTTGTTTGGTGCAGGTTGGAATGAAGAGTCAATCTCCTCTTGGGTTGGTCCATAAACTTCGGTCGAACTTAGATAAACAACTTGTTTAACATTGCTTTCTTCTAGTGCATATGATAATTCAGCTGTACCCCAGTTATTAACCATATCTTGTGCATGGTGCATTTTTTCATCTCGGCTAAAGTTCCCCGCTAAATGATAAACGACATCTACATCTTTTACAATTTTATCAAGAGATCTTGAGTCAAGTATATCCCCTTTAATAAATTTTATTTTTCCTGGTTTCAGATTTGAATGAAGAAATAAATTGTAATTTTCCCTACATAGGTTATCGTAAATATAAATTCGCTCAATATCTGCTCTATTGCTAAGTTGAAGTAGCAGTTCTGTTCCAATATATCCGGCTCCACCGGTAACTAGCATTCTCATATATCAAATTCAGTTTAATATTCAAAAAAATAATTAGTAAATAATGGTATGTCTATTATTTAACTAAATCAGTATTTAAACCACATTCCGTCTTTTTTTGTCCAAACCATCTTGAACTACGCTCATCTCCAAGAATCATTTTTCTTGTACATGGTTCACAACCGATACTGTTGTATCCTTCAGCATCAAGCGGATGTCTTGGTAGATTGTGTTCACGGAGATATCTGTAAATATCTTGTTTAGTCCAATCAAGCATTGGGTGAAAACGAATAGTGTTAAAAGCTGCTGGCTGTTCAATTTTCATAGCCTTTCTTACGTCACTTTGATCAGCTCTTACGCCGTTAATCCATACATCGTGCTCACTTAATATTGTTTCTAGTGGTTGTACTTTATTTAAAAAACAACAATAATCAGAGTCGGAGGTGTATAGGAAATCGCCACGATGGTTTCTTTGTTGGATTTTTGGAATTGCTGAACGTACATTAACTATGTTTAAATCAAAAAGCTCACCAATATAATCTCTAAATTTCAAGGTTTCTGGAAAAAGAAATCCTGTGTTAATACAGTAAACAGGTATTTTATTGTTTACCTTGCTTAAAATGTGTAACAATACTAAACTGTGTGATTGAAATGAAGAAGTTGTGAACATCTTTTTCCCTTCATTATCATACTTATTTAGCTGTTTTTCAATACTCTTAAAATCCATATCGTCTCGTTCAATCTATAATTTCTGTTCAAAAAAAATCGAAGTTAAATTTAGCTTATTATATTTAAAATACAACATTTATCGAGATAAATAAACTCTCACTTATATCTAATGAAACACAACAGTTTAATTTACAATAAAATAAATTTTATTGTAGAAAAAAATCCATGCGAAAACTCGCTATTGCAGCTATTATAAGAGTTTTAATTAAGTTTGGTATTTAGCCTGTTTTCTATTTAAAAAAATATAGCTTAATAAATTTATGAATTGTGCTAAGCGATACTTTAGTGGTGTTGTATTATTTATTTCAAATAGGAGTAAAAATATTACTTAGTTTGTATTCTTATGTTTTAAATCAGATTGGTATTTGTTATGTTTTGTTTTTTTGTGTGTGATGAATTAAAGGTATTGATAATCAAAAGAATGAAATCTCATGGTTGTTTGACATTCTTTAGCGGTATAATTCATTATTTTTTTTGTTTTTTTTTAGCAATACAAATAAATTATTATAACTTGCGTTGTATAAATAAGGCCTAAAATTAGTTCTATAGTATATGTTTTAATGTAAGAAATAAAGCTCAGTATATCAGTTTATACTACTAGTTTGATTATATAGTAAAGCTGTATGATTTTGTGAAAATATGATATTTGCTTTTAGATTAAAAAGACGCTTTATCCTTTATGTTAATTCGATTTCATAGCTAATTGTTTTGTCTTGTTTTCTAATTATTCTTTCTTTGAGTTTTAATTTTTGTATAATTCAAAATATCAAAAAGAGAATCTATTGTAAAATAAAATATTTAATATATCGATTTATGAAACAAGTGTTAGAAATCGTTGAACCTGGGATTGTTACAGGAAAAAAACTGAAACAACTATTCCAATTTGCAAAAGATAATAAATTTGCTTTACCTGCGGTAAATGTCGTTGGTAGTCATTCAATTAATGCAGCACTTGAGGCAGCCAAAGAGGCAAACTCTCCGATTATTATTCAGTTCTCAAATGGTGGTGCATCATTTTTTTCTGGAAAGGGAATAATAGGTGATGGACAAGTACCAGCTACTATTGGTGCAGTTGCTGGAGCTAAGTATGTACACTCTGTAGCAGAACATTATGGTGTTCCTGTTATTCTTCATACGGATCATGCTGCAAAAAAATTACTTCCTTGGATTGACGCACTTCTTGAAGAGGGTGAAAAATATTATGCTCAACATGGTAAACCTTTATTCAGTTCACATATGTTAGATTTATCCGAAGAAAGTTTGGAAGAAAATCTTGAAATATGTGAGAAATATCTAGAAAGAATGTCTAAAATTGACATGACTCTTGAAATTGAGCTTGGTTGTACTGGTGGCGAAGAAGATGGCATTGATAATACAGGTATTGATAATTCACTTTTATATACGCAACCTGAAGATGTAGCTTTAGCTTATGAAAGATTGAGTAAAATTTCTGACAACTTTACTATTGCAGCTTCATTTGGTAATGTTCATGGGGTGTATAAACCAGGAAATGTTGTTTTAACACCTAAAATCTTAGATAATTCACAAAAGTATATTTGCGAAAAATATAATCTTGAAGGAAATGTTGTTGATTTTGTATTTCATGGTGGATCTGGATCAAGTTTGGAAGAAATTAGAGAAGCAATTTCTTATGGCGTTATAAAAATGAATATCGATACAGATACTCAATGGGCTTTTTGGGATGGAGTTAGAGAATTCGAGAAGGAATTTAATGGATACCTACAAGCACAGATAGGAAACCCAGAGGGAGATGATAAGCCAAATAAAAAATACTATGATCCACGTAAGTGGGTGAGAAAAGCTGAGGAATCAATGAAAGAGAGACTTCTTCAAGCTTTTAGTGATTTAAATGCTCTTAATAGAAACTAATTTTTATATCACAAAAAAGGCTATCACAATTGTTTTGATAGCCTTTTTTTATTTCCTTCGATATTATCCTCTCTTAATTTATTTTCAGTTATCTTCTGTTTAACATATCTTCATATAAATTTTTAATTTTATCTTTTAGAATTATATTATTTATTGTTTTATCAAATTTAGAAATATCTGTCATAACCTGTATTGTTGGTTTTATATGTTGTAAAATATACTCAAGTGTGTGTATTTTGTTTCGTAATAGTACATGTTTGTGTATGTTCTAATTTTCTATTTTAAGTCATGTATCAATCATTAAAACAGGTAGATATATTCAGCTTTTGATATTTTTGCTCGTGTAAATAATTTTGAAGATGAATTTTTAACATTTCTAAGTCAAATCTTAGTTAGATATTAATTAATTTTTAGTTATTTTTATGCTTATAAGAATTTAGCATTAAATAATCATAATTAATATCAGTCTGATATTAAGAAATAAAATCACACAAAGAAATGAGAAAATTATTTTCATTACTAGCTTTAGTTGCATTGTTTATTAGTTCTGCAACTAACTCTCAGGCTTGTACTAACTATTTGTTGACAAGAGGAGCAACAACAGATGGTTCAAATATTATAACTTATGCAGCAGACTCGCATGTACTGTACGGCGAATTATACTTTTGGCCAGCTGCCGATTGGGCTCCTGGATCTATGGTGAAAGTCTACGAATGGGATACAGGAAAGTATCTAGGTGAAATTCCACAAGTTGCTCACACTTATTCTGTTGTTGGAAATATGAATGAGTTTCAGTTGGCTATCGGAGAAACTACTTACGGAGGTCGTAAAGAATTAGGTTCTCAAAAAGGCGCATTAATTGATTATGGAAGTTTGATTTATTTAGCACTTCAAAGATCTAAAAATGCTAGAGAAGCTATTAAGGTTATGACCGAGCTTGTTGAGAAATACGGATATTACTCTTCAGGTGAATCTTTTTCAATTTGTGATCCAAATGAAATTTGGATTCTTGAGATGATTGGAAAAGGAGAAGGTCAAAAAGGAGCTGTTTGGGTAGCACGCCAAATTCCTGATGGTTATGTTAGTGGTCATGCAAATCAAGCTAGAATTACTACTTTCCCATTAGCTGGTAAGACTTCTATTTCATCAGCTAATATGGAAAAATTATCAAACAAGGAGATAACTACTGTTTATTCAAAAGATGTTATTTCTTTTGCAAAAGAAAAAGCTTATTTTCCAAAAAATGGTAAAAACAAAAATTTCAGTTTCTCTGATTCATATGCACCTGTTGATTTTGGCGCAGCTCGTTTTTGCGAAATGAGAGTTTGGACTTTCTTTAATAGAGCAAAAAGTGGAATGGATAAATATTTCGATTATTGTAAAGGAAATGTTAAGCATGACAAAATCGGATATGCAACTAATAGAATGCCTTTATGGATCAAACCAGACCGAAAAATTGATGTTTTAGAAGTAATGGATTTTATGAGAGATCACCTAGAAGGTACCGAACTTGATATGAGTAAGGATTTAGGTGCAGGTCCTTTTGGAAATCCATATCGTTGGAGACCTCTTACATGGAAAGTAGATGGACAAACTTATTGTAACGAAAGAGTTACTGCTACTCAACAAACAGGTTTCTCTTTTGTTGCTCAGTGTCGTAACTGGTTACCTGACGCAGTAGGTGGTATCAATTGGTTTGGTGTTGATGATGCTGCTTCATCTGTATACTTCCCAGTATATTGCGGTGTTACCCGAGTTCCTAAATCATTTGCTGTTGGAAATGGAAAAATGATGGACTTCACAAATAAATCAGCTTTTTGGGTTTTCAATCAGGTTACAAATCTTGCATATACAAGATATAATTTGATTCAACCAGAAATTACTAAGAAACAAAAAGCACTTGAAGCTAAGTATAAGAAATTTACTCAGATAATTGATTTGTCAGCAAAGAAAATGTTTGAACAAGATAAAGAGTCTGCAATCGAATTCTTAACTGATTTCTCATGTAATCAAGGTGATAATTTAACAAATCAGTGGAGAGATTTCTATGCATACTTATTTACTAAGTATATGGATGGTAATGTAAAATCTGTAGATCCAAACCCTAACAACAGAAATCCTAAAGTTGAGTATCCTGGATACGGAGAAAAAATGTATAAGAGAATTGTTAATGAGACAGGAGATCAATTCAAAGTAATTGGTGGAGGTCACTAATCATAAGTTTGAATTTTAAATATATGAAAAAAGGCTTATCATTTTTATGATAAGCCTTTTTTTATGAAATTGACAATTAAAATTATCCTGATAAAATGTAACTTTTTTTTTAAAATAGAGTTAAACATATTAGAGTCTATTTTGATAGTATTATTCAACTCGTCTCTTGTTATTGGTATAAAGTGATAATATTTCAAGTAGTGTTTCATTTGATTTTAAATATAAAACTATCGATATTATGAAATTAAGAATCTGTATAGCATTTATATGTTTTAACTTTTTTATTTTTGCCTGTGATAATTCGGATAATGATGGCGATAATATTATCTCAAATATAACCTTCAGTTTTTCTGGGATTGTTGAGCAGCCAGCTCCAGATGGGGTGGTTAAAATAATTAACCTGTATGGACAAAAATATTCATATAATTGGAAATACATAGTGGGTGGTGATACGCTTAGAAGTACTCTTTTTCAACCTGAAATTAAGAATATTGACAAGGCTGGAGATTTTAAAATTTGGCTAAGTGTTGATGAAGGGAATTCAATAAGAGATACTAATTTTGTAGTTCAAGTGCCAGGAAGCAGTGCTATACTTTCATTTGACAATATTGAATTTTCTATTGACGAAAATCAAAATTCAATTAAAGCTTTTAGTGCTGTTGAATCAAAATTTTATACCGAGTCAGAAATAAAATCCAATATTGATAAAATTGATCTTATTTTGACTTATGATGGTAGTAATACGAGGCTTCGGTTTGTAAATTCTAAAGAATATGGTTATTCTGATGGTTCTGTCAAAAACTCAATAATAATTAATTCACCTTCAGGGACTCCACTTAGTGTGGAAGAAATAAAGAACATGAAGAATGATGAGGTTATTTCAAGACTTGCTTTGGAGCATGATTATGGTAGTTTTAAATTAAGTGATATACCAAATCATATTGTTTATTTCGAGACTCAAGAGAAACAAAAAGGTGTGATTTTATTAAAATCATTTTTAAATAATAAGATATATGCGGATATCAAATTATGTAAATATCCTATTGAAGACTAATATAATCAAAAGAATAAAAAAACTCTGACTAAAAAGTTCAGAGTTTTTTTTATATGTTTAATTTCTTAGCAGTTCTTTTATTTTTAGTGCAACTTCATTATTATGATAATATCCTGCAAATTTATCGCTACTATTACCTATTGCTCTTATAGGCACAGGTGATGCTGAGTGGTAAAAACTAGTCCAAGCAACTCCTGCTTTATTTGATAATATTCTTAGATTGGCAGTCGCATATGGATGGTTTCCGCTATATTTAATTTTGTTTTCAGCTGTTTTATTTTTTTTGTAGGAGTCGGCGAAAGCTTTTTGCAGAACAGAAATTTCATATTCGGTAAGTGTTGTCTTGTTTTCTTCTTTGTTAAGTCCAAAGTATTGTTCAGACATTTTTAAAGCTTGCTCAAAATTGAAATCCTTTTCATTCATTTTTTTATCGAATAATATTGCAAATTCCTCACTAGATATATTTTGATATTTGAACAAATCGTAATTTGATTTATATCCCTTTAAGGTGAATCCCAATCCTAATCCTCCTGTTTCATGATCCGCAGTAACTATAATTAATGTTTCATCCTTGTGTTTTTTATAAAATTCCAATGCTTTTTCCACGGATTTCTCTAATTCTAAAACCTCATGTATCGTTGTTACTGCATCATTGCTATGACATGCCCAATCAATTTTACCAGATTCGATCATCATAAAAAATCCGTTCGGATTATCTAGTAACTCAATCCCTTTAGTCGTGAATTCAGATAGCTTTATGTCATCTTTTTTTGAATCAATATCATAAGGTAGTGACTCACCATCGGCAAGATTTGGATTAATTGCGATTATCTTATTAGCTCCTTTTTTAAGTTTTTGAAATTCTTCTTTTGATCTAATTATAGTGTAGGATTTATTTTTAGCATTCGTATATGAATTTATTTTTTCTTTATTGGTATCGCGTGATTCTGATTTTCCATAATTATCCAATTCACTGCTTTTTTTTGGATTTCCATCAGGGTATAAGAAACCACCTCCTGCAAAATAATCAAAATTAGAATCTGCTAATTCTAAGCTGATTTCATAATAATTTTTTCTGTGAGGCTGATGGGCATAAAAACATGCTGGAGTTGCATGGTCAATAGAAGCGGAGCTAATAATACCAACTTTCATATTTTGTTTTTTAGCAAATTCAGCAACACTTTCAAGTTTTCTTTTTTTATCAGATGCCATACCTATGCTTTTCATACTGGTCTTTTCACCACAAGCTAAAGCTGTACCTGCTGCTGCCGAACCAGTGATAAACTGATCAGTCGGGAATGTTGTGATATGGCCATAGCTTGGGAATTTGTTGAAATTCAATATTTTTACACCTGGCTTGTTTGCTTTTTCGGCAAGAAATCTCTCTGTTAAATGTGTTTGATGAAGCCCCATTCCATCTCCAATAAACATGAAAATATATTTAGGTTTTTTTGATGTATTTGAGCAGGATGCTAGAATACATATTAAACTAAATATAATAAATAAGTTGAGAATTTTAGTTGTCCATTTATTCATAGTTGTTGTTTTTAAAGTTACTTTAATTTATTTTTAAGTTGTCATGAATATCTTGTCGATTTCTTTTGAAAGATTATAGTCTAAATTAGTAATTTTATTATGTTTATGTGTAAATAAAGAAATATCTACAATTTTGTATGAATGTAATCTTATATCGGGGTGGTGATTCACTTTTTCAGCAATAATAGCAATATTGTTTATGAATTCAATAGCCGAAGCAAAATTATTAAATTGAAAACTTTTCTCTAGTTTATTATTTAATATCGACCAAGCTTTAAGATCTTCTTTCATTGTTTTTGTTGAATTATATATAAATTAGGTTTTTATTTATCCAAATACAGACATTTGTTCACCAATAACTCTTGAGCATACACCTGAAAATATAATTATTCCAAAAATGAAGATTATTACATATAGAGTTTTTTCGTAAAAAATAAATTTTTTTAGAGCTTGAATATCTTCTTCTCGTGTATAGGGTGTAATGTTTGTCTTTAGTATGTGGCTGGATTTACCTTTTAATAATATAAATATTGTAATAAGCCAAAGAAAGCATCCTATAATGAAATTTATCATAAATATACCGTTTTCGAAAAAACCGCTTATTATGATTAAACTCGATGTTAATCCATAAATAATACTATTTAATATTGTTAGTGATTTCATCTAAATCCATTTACTTACATTACTGTATTTGTAGCTATTTAGAGATGAAAATAGTTCATCAACATTATCGCTTATTATTAGCGATTCTTTATTATCTTCTTTTAAAAAACAATCGTCAACCATATTTCGAAGTAAATCAATTAATGGATTAAAAAACCCATTAATATTTAAAATAGCTATAGGTTTTTTATGTATACCTAGTTGACTCCAGGTAATCATTTCAAAAAGTTCTTCTAAGGTTCCAAATCCTCCTGGCAGTGCAATGACTGCATCTGCTAAATCATTCATTTTAGCTTTGCGTTCATGCATTGTTTCAACATGAATAGTTTTACTTAATCGATTATGAATTATTTCTTTTTCCGATAAGAAATTAGGAATAACACCTATAACTATACCGTCATTTTCTAATACAGTATCTGCTAATATGCCCATTAAACCAACTTTGGCACCTCCGTATATTAATCCTAAATTTTCGGCGCAGATTTTTTTGCCAAGATCAATAGTTTGTTTTTCGTAAATAGACTTATTACCAGTGTTTGATCCACAATATACGACTATGTTTTTCATTATGTTACTTTTCAATTGCAGTTTTATATTTTAACTGTAATATTAGTTATAATTTAATAGAAACCTCTAATAAGAAAGCTGTTTTTTACTTATTGTAAATATGCTGGCCGTTTTTTAATAAAAAGTCTTACATTTGATTTACTATTATATTCAATTTTGTAAAGAAAATATATAACATATGAATGAATTTGAATTTCAAACAGAACAGTTTGTAGATATAAAAATACTACGATATCAAGTTCCTGGTTTTGAAAACTTATCTTTAAGTCAGAAGCTTTTAATTTACTATTTGTCAGAAGCAGGTAAATGTGGGAGAGATATATTATTTGATCAGAATAACTTTTTAAATATTAATATCAGAAAGACTTTAGAATTGATTTATTCTTCCTATAAAGGAGATAAAACATGTAATGAGTTTTTGGAATTTGAGATTTACCTGAAACGTATCTGGTTTTCTAATGGTATTCACCATCATTATTCTATGGATAAATTCGAAGCTAAATTTAGTTCGGAGTATTTTGATGAACTAATTAACAGTATGGATAATGTTGATTTGCAAAATATTCTAGGCAATGATTATGTTGATCAGTTATCCAAAATAAAAAAATGTATTTTTGATCAGAATCTTTATAAAAAAAGAGTTGTTCTTGATTCCGATTTAGATATTATAAAAGAATCTTCTAATAATTATTATGTTGATTGCACCCAGGCGCAAGTTGAGGAATTTTATGAAAAAATTGAGGTCAATCCAGATAAGCCTATATCTAGGGGTTTAAATTCAAGATTAGTTAATAAATCTGGGAAATTAGAAGAGCAAGTGTATAAATTGGGAGGTTTATATTCTAAGCCAATTGAGCAGATTGTACATAATTTAGAAAAAGCAAAGCTCTATGCCGAAAATCCTGAACAATTAGCTGTTATCGAAAGTTTAGTTGAGTTTTATAGAACAGGAGATTTAGAGCTTTTCGATGCTTATTCTATCAATTGGGTGAAGGATTTAGATTCTCATGTAGATTTTGTTAATGGTTTTATAGAGGTGTATGGTGATGCTATGGGGCTGAAAGCTAGTTGGGAAAGTGTAGTTAATATTAAGAATATTGAGGCTAGCCAAAGAACAGAGATTATATCTAACAATGCTCAGTGGTTCGAAGATAATTCACCTATTCCTTCTCAATATAAAAAGAAAGAAGTTAAGGGTGTAAGTGCTAAAGTGATTACTGTTGCTTCATTAGGCGGTGATTGCCATCCAGCTACCCCTATTGGTATAAATTTGCCAAATGCTGAATGGATTAGAAAAGACTATGGAAGTAAGTCTGTCACTATTGATAATATCACATATGCTTATCATATGTCGTCTTTAAATAGTGGCGTGCTTGAGGAGTTTTCATATGATCAAACAGAAATAAAACGTGCAAAAGAGCATGCTAATCTTGCTGGGAATTTGCATACGGATTTGCATGAATGTCTGGGTCATGGTTCTGGTCAAATGAAAGAAAATATATCAACTGATTCTTTAAAGTCATATTATTCGACAATAGAGGAGGCAAGAGCTGATTTGTTTGCCTTGTATTATATTATGGATGAGAAGCTTGTGGAACTTGGATTAATTCCAAGCCTAGAGACTGGGAAATCTGAATATGATAGCTATATTCGAAATGGTTTGATGGTTCAATTATCACGAGTCGAATTAGGAAAAGATTTGGAGGAATCTCATATGAGAAATAGGCAATTGATCGCTTTGTGGGTATTGCGAAATTGCAAAAATAATGAAATAGAAAAAATCGTTAGAGATGGGAAAACCTACTTTAAAATAAATGATTATGAAGCCTTGAGGATATTATTTGGGGATTTACTTGCTGAAATTCAAAGAATAAAATCTGAAGGAGATTATCAGAAAGCTAAAGAATTAGTTGAAACCTATGGTGTGAAAATAGATTTAGAATTGCATGAAGAAGTAAAATCTAGATATGAAAAATTAAATATGGCTGCCTATGCTGGATTTATAAACCCAATTTATAAATTAAAGTATGATGCGGACTCAAAAATTCAGGATGTGGATATAGAATATCCGAAAGATTTTGCGCAGCAAATGTTATATTATAGTAATAATTATTCGTATTTATAAAACATAAGATTACTAGCTTTTACTAAGCTAGTAATCTCTTTTTTTATACTTTGATGCGATTAAATTTTCTGTATTGATTTACCGATCGTTCAACGCAATCTTCTATTGACAATCCTTGGAAATAGTTCCCCAATAATATTGTATTATTATCATATAAATCTGATTCTAATTTGTCAATTTGTTCTAATCTTTTTTTATGATCACAAGATAATATAGGAAGTTGGTTCAATATATGAGAATTTAGACTGTTATTAATCTTATCAATAAACAAATTCTTTCCTAGTTTTTCGATGTCTAATCGCTTACTGCCTGAATGACAAGAAAAACCTCTTTTTTTAGCGTGTGGAAATATATCTCTAGTTACTATTGATCTAAAATCATCGTTCAATGATATTAAAAAACTCATTTCACTTAGATTTAATTTATTCTGATCAAATACAAATGAATATGAGTTAATGTCAGTTAATTCAATTTCTGATAATATTTCATTCAATTGTGGAAATATGTTTTTAGTTAGTTCCGCTGTGGTTTTTGGATTACATGCGAGAACCAAATTTTTCCCCGTGTGAGATTTCCCATCATCCGAACTGACAGTCCAATCTGAATTGTTCGAAATAGATTCGATGTTTTGGTTTGTGGCGACTGTGATATTTGGATGTTCCGCTATTTTAGTTATAAGATGTGAAAGCCCTCTTTTAAATGTGAAACTTCGAGGGAAATTGTTATTTTTAGTTTTTCTTCTTTTTAACATGTACCTGACATCAAATTTGTCTGGAGTTTGTGATATTATGGCAGCAAATAACTTGCTGAAAAGTTTTTTGTAATTTTTTTTACCGAATATATTAGAGTAATAATCTGCAACGTTTTTATTGGTTTTTTTTGAGAAAAATATTTTTGGAAAGTTAAAAATGAATTCGATAAAATTTAATTTTTTAGTTATGTTTAGTATCTCTTTGTCATAAATTTTAAATGGTTTTTTTTCTCTCTTGATAATTTCCTCTGTTAAGCCAATATCTTCGGCTAGTTTTAATAGTTTAATATATTTGTTATAACATGTATGAGCTGCATTTTCTACCCAAAAATCAGATTCCTTATCGTAAGTAGTTTTTATGCATCCTCCGATGTAATTTTTACGTTCCAGAATTAGAATCTTCTTGTTTTCATTTGCTGCTTTTTGTGCAAAACTCATTCCGCTTATACCTGAGCCTATTATTATATAATCGTAATTTTCTTCCATTACTTTAAATTTAAGAGATAGTAAGTCTAATTTTTAGTGAAATATAAAATTATCCAAATTAGGCTAAATAATTTACTGATATGTAGAATGTTCCGTTATGTAGGAGCATTTTTGTACAAATTTATTTATTTTATAATAATCTACCTTAAATAAATTAATTTTTTCTGACAAGAATCACTTTGTTAACATAAATATGGTAGCAATATTTGCTAATTCTTGAATAAAAAAATTAAGTAAATTGAAGTTATTTTAAACTAATAGAATACTTTTGTATTTGAGAAATTTAATTGTATGAAACATCTCAAATTTGATAAATTAATATAATTGTAAATATTTGAGATGTTTTATTATTTTAAAACGGAAAGTTTATATTAAAAAAGATAAATGCTTATGTTAGAAAGGTTTTCATTTTGTTTTGTTATTTTGTTTAGTTTATTATCATGTAATTCTAATGTCAAAAATAAAGCTGAATCTACTACTTCAAATGGGGTGGTTGATTTTTCATTTGAATCTAAAATAAAATACGCTAAGGGGTTTAAAATAAATAAGATAAGTGATAATTTAAAGCAGCTTGTCGTATTCAATCCATGGACAAAGTCGGATACTTTACAGATTTTTTATCTGACAAATAATTCTAATAAAATAAATATTAATATAGATTCGAGTAAAATAATTAATATCCCTATAAAAAGTATGGCTGCATTATCTAATTCTTATTTTGGAATTTTAGATAAATTGAACTTAACTAGTTCAGTGAGTTGTATTTCAAGTGCTAATAGTGTTTACAATAAAAATATAAAAAAGCAAATTAGCGAAAATAAAACAGCAGAGGTTGGTTTCTCGAATAGTTTAAATCTTGAAAAATTAATTATGGAATCCCCCGAAATTACAATGGTATCTGGATTTAGAACTAAAAATGCCAAGGAGCAGTCTCTTGAAGATATGGGTATGAGGGTGATTTACAATATTGATTGGATGGAGAAATCCCCGCTTGCTAGAGCAGAATGGTGTAAGTTCATAGCAAGTCTTTATGGAAAGGAAAGAAAAGCAGATTCTTTATTTAACAATATAGAGGCTGATTACCTAGAAATCAAATCAAAAATTTCAAATAAACCTACTAAACCAACAGTTATGTCTGGTTCAAGTTATAATGGCACTTGGTATGTTTCTGCAGGGCAGAGCTATTTTGGTGAGATTTTAAAAGATGCGAATGCTGACTATTATTGGCATAACGAAACCAGTGCTGGAGCTAAGGCTTTAAGTTTCGAGTCAATTCTTGATATACATAAAAATTCGAATGTCTGGCTTTTCTCTGGTACTGCCACAAATAAGGCACAATTTCTTTCGATGAATAAGGATTACCATATCTTTGATGCTGTTAAAAATAATAGAGTATATTGTTTTACAAAAAGAATGGATAATACAGGAGCTAATGATTGGTTTGAGACAAGTATAATACAACCAAATATAGTTCTCAAAGATATAGTTAAGATATTGTATCCGAGTGAGCTGCCCGATTATGAACTTTATTACTATAAAAAATTAGAATAATACAGATTAAATTATTAAAAGTTAATAGTGTAATATTTTTATATGTTAAAACAATTGGATTTTAAGTTGACAAAAAAGATTGTTATTTTGTTCTTTTTGCTGCTGATTCTATTTATTATGGATTTGATTTTTGGTAGTGTTAGTATTAAAGTTAATGATCTTTTTAATGTGTTTTTGGGTGAAAACACAGATGTTAAATATAGTTATATAATTCTTAATTTTAGAATTCCAAAAGCAATAACATCCCTTCTTGTTGGCAGTGGGCTTGCTGTCTCAGGTCTATTGATGCAGACATTGTTTCGAAATCCGCTTGCTGGACCGCAGGTTTTAGGTATTAGCTCAGGTGCAAGTCTTGGAGTTGGAATCGTTATAATGTTATCTGCAATTTTTCCGCATACATTAAATCAGATGAATTTGAATTCTGGTAGTTGGACAATAGTTTTAGCAGCTTTGTGTGGTTCAGCTTTGGTGTTTTTATTTATATCTTTAGCTTCTGCCAAAATTAATGATGGGGTTTCATTACTTATTGTGGGTATTATGTTTGGAAGTATTGCTGGTTCTATTGTTCATATTTTACAATATTTTAGTAATCCTGAGCAGATTCAAAAATTTGTAATATGGACATTTGGAAGTGTATCCGAAACCAGATGGGATGAACTTAAAATACTTGGGCCTATTATTTTAATAGGATTGATCATTAGCTTGTCTTTGGCTAAATCTTTAAATATTCTTTTACTAGGAGAAAATTATGCAAAATCCTCTGGATTATCAGTTTCAAAAATTAGATTCGGAATAATAGCTTGTACGACACTTCTTGCAGGCAGTCTAACCGCATTTACTGGTCCTATTGCATTTATTGGTATAGCAGTGCCACATATTGTAAGGAATATATTTAAAACTGCAAATCATAATATTCTAATACCAATGTGTATACTTACAGGTGCGTGTATTATGTTGGCTTGTGATTTAGTTTCTCAACTACCAGGTTCGAATAATATACTTCCAATTAATGCTGTTACTAGTTTGTTTGGAGGTCCAATAGTAATTTGGGTTATAGTTCAAGCAAAGCGATTAAATTATTAATATATGTCTACAGATAATAGTACGATACTAGAATTAATTGATTTAGAAATAGGCTACTTTCAGAAGAAAAAACCTAAGCCAATTTTACCTTCCATAAATTTAAATATAAAAAAAGGAGAATTAGTGTGCCTGTTAGGACCAAATGGAGCTGGGAAATCAACTCTGATAAGAACTATTGCAGGATTGCAAAAATCTATTTCGGGTAAAGTTGAAGTGAAATCTAATGATATCAAGACTATTGGGTCAAAAAAGCTTGCAAAATTGATTAGTTTGGTTTTGACCGATAGAATAAATACTACTAATTTGACAGTATACCAATTGGTTGCAATGGGAAGACATCCTCATACTAATTGGTTTGGTAATATTGAGGATAATGATAAAGAAATTATACTCGAATCTTTAAAATTGGTTGGTTTGTCTGGGTTTGAAGAAAAGTTTATTACTAATATGAGTGATGGAGAAATACAAAGGGTTATGATTGCAAGAGCATTGGCACAGAATACACCTTTAATCATATTAGACGAACCAACTGCTCATCTCGATTTACCTAATAGGGTAAGTATTATGAATTTGTTAAAAAGATTGGCAGAGGAAACTAGCAAATCTATTTTATTATCCACGCACGAATTAGATTTAGCAAGTCAAACGGCAGATACAATTTGGTTGATGAATAAAAAATCAAAATTAATTAGTGGGTGTCCTGAGGATTTAATACTTAATAATGAAATAGAAAATACCTTTGGCGGAGATTCATTTTCCTATGATAAGCATACTGGTAATTTTATTTTACAATATAAGCAAAGGAAAAGCAAAATATATTTAAATTCATCTGGTGTGACAAAAATTTGGACAAGTAGGGCTTTGTCTCGAAAATCATTTAGTATTAGTGAAGATAGTAATTTAGCTCTTAAGGTTCACGCATTTAATAATAATTGGCTTATTGAATAT
Source organism: Marinifilaceae bacterium (assembly GCA_025210485.1). Classification (GTDB taxonomy): domain Bacteria; phylum Bacteroidota; class Bacteroidia; order Bacteroidales; family Marinifilaceae; genus JAOARN01. Next base: position 67,598 of record JAOARN010000106.1, read on the forward strand.
AATGGTATAAGGGAAAGATGTACTAGTATTGATGAGTTATTATGTAAATTGTTGGAGATGGATCAAAAGGGTTTAATTAAATAAACAGTATGTCTTATGATAAAATCGATTAGTTTAATTGGAAATGGTAATGTTGCTTATCATATTGCAAAAGCTTTTTTGAAAACTGATATAAAAGTAGATTGTGTGTATGGCAGGAATATTGACAAATTAAAAGAATTTACGAATACATTAGGTGATATACCTTATAGGGATCTTGATGATATCGTATTTGAATCCGATTTGTATATTATAAGCACATCAGATAAATCAATACCCGAAATTGTAGATAAATTAAAGACAAAAGAACTTAAATTGGTGCATACAGCTGGTTGTGTGAATATAGATGTTTTTAAAAAGCAGTTTAGTAATTATGGTGTTTTTTATCCAATGCAATCTTTTTCGAAAGAAAAAGATATTTGTTTTGAGAATGTTCCCATATGTATAGAGGCAAATACTAAAGAATTTCAGAATGACTTGCAGAAACTTTCTTCAAATATTTCTAATAAAGTAATATTGATGGATTCTTATAAAAGAAGAATAATGCATCTAGTGGCAGTGTTTGTATGTAATTTTACAAATCATATGTATCATATTGGAGAAGAGATATGTAATGATAATAATATCGATTTTAGTTTGTTTTCCGAACTTATAAAAGAGACATCTGTCAAAATCGAAAGAATGTTACCATCTAATGCGCAAACTGGTCCTGCAATAAGAAATGATAAAATAACAATGGATGAACATTTAAAATTATTATCCACAAATGATAATTTTACAAAAATTTATAAATCTATCAGCAAAAGCATTATTGAGCTTAATAATTTAGATAATTGATTTCATATATTTTTCATAATTGAAATCAATAAGTTAAATTTGAATCGTCTAGCTATAAGTTAATGGTTTGGAGTGGGGTATGTAGTTAATTATTAAATAAGTAAATATAAATATAAGATGGCTTTTTTTAAAGAAGAATTAAATAAGATTAAAGCATTTGTTTTTGATGTAGATGGAGTTCTTTCTATACCAGAAATTCAAATAAATGAAAATGGACAATTGATCAGAACAGCAAATACAAAAGATGGATATGCAATTCAATATGCTATAAAACAAGGTTATAAAATTGCCATCATTACAGGTGGTATATGTGAAAGAGTTCGTAAAAGATATGAATATCTAGGGGTGCAAGATATTGTTTTAGGGTCTAAAGATAAAATCGCTGATTTAAATTCTTTTGCAGAAAAATACGATTTGGATATTGATAGTATTGTATACATGGGTGATGATATGCCTGATTATGAAGTTATGCAAAAGGTTGGATTGGCAACATGCCCTTTGGATGCTATACCTGCAATAAAAGAAATATCTGATTATGTATCTGATTATAAAGGAGGAATGGGTTGTGTGCGAGATCTTGTCGAACAGGTTTTGAGAACTCAAAAAAAATGGGTTATTGATACATCTGTTAGAAGTATTTAAAAGTCGAATACCACTATAAAAAACAAAAAAGATATGTATAACTTATCTAACATATTGAAAGTAATAAGAGTGCCTAATTTATTTGTTATTGCATTATGTCAAATATTATTTAGGTATTGTATTCTCGAACCCATATTACAGAGATTTCAACTATCCTTGGCTTTAAATAATTTATATTTTTATTTAATTGTTGCATCAACCTGCTTGATGGCAGCTGGGGCATATGTGATTAACGACTATTTTGATATACGGGGGGATTTTTTTAATAATAGAAATAATCAAGTTGGAGCGGGGATTTCCAGAAGGCAGAGTTTGTTTTTACATCAAATCTTAAGTTTTTTATCTGTTTTTTTTGGTGCATATGTATCATATAAAATAGGTAGAACTCAATTCTCATTAATTTTTATTCTAGTTTCTGGCTTATTTTGGTTTTATTCCACAAGTTATAAATATAGATTATTATTAGGAAACATCTTAGTGTCAGCTTTAGCTGCGAGTGTTCCTTTAATTGTCTTATTGTTTGAAGTGTCTGTTCTAAACAATGTCTATAAAGAATTAATAATTGGAACAATTTGCTTGAAAATTATAACTGTTTGGACTTTAAGTTTTTCTGTGTTTATTTTTGCTGGTATTCTAATTTATAGCTTGGTCCGAGATATGCTATCCGTTAGAGGAGATAAGGCTATTGGTAGAAAAACACTGAGTGTTGTTTTTGGAGACAAGGTAAATCAAATTATTATAGCTTGTTTGTCGGGTTTGAGTATAATTGGTGTTATTGTTGTATGGCGAGTTTACTTGATAAAATTTGATAGCTTATTTTCCGAACTACATCTGCTATTCCTAATTATCATTCCTTTAATCGTTTTTATATATAAGATCCTGAAATATAAAGTGGATTCCGAGTTTAAGCAAGGAAAGATGATACTTAAATTTGCTATAATTGCAGGCATATCTTACTGTTTGTGGGCGAACTATTTTTTAACATCCTAACTTATGTATAGAATTTAATTTTTGTTTATTCTACACATATAAGTTATATAGATATATAATTGTTTAGTAAATAATAAATTATAGAAATAAACTCACCAATTATTATGGGAGATAAAAAATTGATATTAGGTTCTCAATCACCTAGAAGGCAAGAGTTGTTAAAGGATTTGGGTTTTGATTTTGAATTAAAACTCAAAGAGGTTGATGAATCATACCCTTTAAATACTCCAATAGATGAAGTTGCAGAGTATATCGCTAATAAAAAGTCATTGGCCTATTTAGAAGAATTGGAAGATAATGAGATTGTAATTTGTGCCGACACGGTAGTTTGTTGTGATTCTGAAGTTTTGGGTAAGCCAAGGTCAATTGAAGAAGCAAGTTATATGTTAAGGAAATTATCAAACAAATGGCATAAAGTTATTTCAGGGGTAAGTATCAGAAGTAAAGAAAAACATAAATGTTTTTCTGGTGTAACAGAGGTGCATTTTAAAAAATTAGAAGAAGAGGAGATCGAGTTCTATATTAATAAATACAAGCCTTTTGATAAGGCTGGTTCTTATGGAATACAAGAGTGGATTGGTTATATTGGAATAGATAGTATTCGCGGTTCATATTTTAATGTTATGGGTTTACCAACATACTTGTTGTATAAAGAATTAAAAGAATTTTAAATCATTGAACAGGAGACAAAATATTAAATACCTTAAAATAAAACAATTAAAAATGAAATTTAGTTTAAAACTTATTGCATGTTTGCTGTTCGTAATGGGGGCAAATATGACTCGTGCAGATGAAGGAATGTGGATTCCAAGTTTGCTAAAGAAATACAAGATTGAAGATCTGAAAAAAGCTGGATTTAAGTTAACGGCTGAAGATGTATATAATGTTAATCAAGCTTGTTTGAAAGATGCAGTTGTGGGATTAGGATCAGAATCGAGACCATTTAGACATTTCTGTACTGGTGAGATTGTTTCAGGAAAAGGATTGCTGATTACAAATCATCATTGTGGTTATAGAGCAATTCAATCTCATTCAAGTATCGAACATGATTATTTGAAAGATGGATTTTGGGCGATGAATCAAGCTGAAGAGCTTCCTAATGAAGGTATTACTGCCTCTTTTTTAATCAGAATTGATGATGTTACTTCTGAAATGATGAAAGGAATCGTTCCTGATATGGATAAGAAGAAAATATCTGAAATATTGAAAAAAAATAAAGCAGAAATAATAAAGAAGGCTCAAAAAGGAACTCATTATAAAGCAAATGTGAAGGCTTTTTTCTCTGGTAATCAATATTTTCTATCTGTTTATGAAATCTATAAAGATGTCCGATTAGTTGGAGCACCACCTTCTGCAATTGGGAAATTCGGAGGAGATACTGATAATTGGATGTGGCCTAGACATACTGGAGATTTTTCAATGTTTAGAATTTATGCTGATAAAAATAATATGCCTGCATCATATTCCAAAGATAATGTACCATTGAAGCCAAAAAGGTTTTTCGAAATTTCACTAGATGGTGTTAACGAAAATGATTTTACAATGGTATTCGGTTATCCTGGGACTACTACTGAATATCTTACCTCTTATGCTATAGAGCAAAAGATGAATAGTAATAATCCACATAAAATTAAAATTAGAACAAAGCGTTTGAATATTATGGGAGCGGGAATGGATTCTTCACAGAAAATAAGAATTCAGTATTCTGCTAAATATGCTGGTGTTGCAAATGCTTGGAAAAAATGGCAAGGTGAAATTAAGGGCTTGAAAAGAATCAAAGCTTTAGAGAAAAAAGAGAAACTAGAGCAAAGGTTTAGAGAATGGGCGAAAACAAGAAAAGAATACGATGGAATTTTAGATGAGCTAAAAGGATTGTATGCTTCAAATAGAGATTTAAGTTTAGCAATCGATTATATATGGGAAGCAGGTTTGAGAGGATGTGAAATATTAAATTTCAGTAAGAGTTTTATGGTTTTGGCTAAGGCAAAAGAGGAAGAAATACCACAGATTGTCAAAGGATTGAAAGCGAAGACATCTAAGTTTTTTAAGGATTTTGATCTTGAGGTAGATAAAAATTTATTTGAGGCTACAATTCTTATGTATAGTGATAATTTGGAGGGAAAATATCAACCACAAGCAATACTAGATTTAGTTTCTAAAAACAAGAATAAGTTTGGAAAATACACAGATAAATTATACGAGAAATCAATATTTACTTCTGAAGAAAAGGTAAATTCATTCCTTAATTCATATAAAAAATCATCTGCGAAAAAAGTATTGAATGATCCTATTTATAAGATATATGATGCTTTCTATAAGTTTTATAGAAAAGACTTAGGTCTAAAATCTCTTCAGACTGAAATGAGAATCGATGAATTGCAAAAGAAATATATGGCAGGTTTAATGGAGATGGATTCTGATAAGATTTTTTATCCAGATGCTAATTCTACCTTTAGATTCCATTATGGAAAAGTGAAAGGTTTTAAGGCTCGAAATGCTGTATATTATGATTATTATACAAGTTTAGATGGAATTATAGAGAAGGATAACCCAGAAATTTTTGATTATGATGTTCCTCAAAAATTAAAAGAATTATATGCTTCTAAGGATTATGGCAGATATGCAAACGAGAAAGGTGAAATGCCTGTTTGTTTTGCTGCTACAAATCATACAACAGGAGGTAATTCAGGAAGTCCTATCCTAAATGCAGAAGGACAATTAATAGGAGTCAATTTTGACAGAGCATGGGAAGGTGTAATGTCAGATTTAATGTATGATCCTAGTATTTGTAGAAATGTCTGTCTTGATATAAGATATGTCTTGTTTGTTGTTGATAAATTTGCTGGAGCAGGATATTTGTTAGATGAAATGAAACTTGTTTCAAAGAAGAAGTAGATTCAATATGATTCAAGGAAACCATAAAAAAAGAGATGTATTTAGTACATCTCTTTTTTTATGGTATTTATTTTATATTGGAGTTTGATCTTCAGGGTAAAATAAATTAATATCAACCCAATTCCTTGTTGTACGTTGAATCTGTTTTAATAATCGATTTAAATCATTTGTAAAATCAGATCCCCTCCATGTAGATTCGTTTGTGACAATTGAAAAACACATTTGGTCATTGTATTTTAATAGAGCAGAAGTGCCAGCAAGACTTCCACTGCGCCATCTTAAATTATTTACATTTCCGCTCCAACCAATAGGATATGAACTAAATTTAGATTTATTAGTCATGTACTCGATTGATTTTCCCGATAAAATATCTTTAAAAGTATCATCGCCATCAATGGCTAAAGCAAATTTAATTAATTCTGGAGTCGAAGCGACCCATCCACCTGCACCTCCTAGGCTTTCTATATCATTGCCTCCATTGCTTTTAGAAACAATTCTATTTGTTCCATTACAAGCTGATACTTTGATGGCATTATCTTGCTCGTAATAATTGACTTCGTTCTTTAATTTATTGATTCGTTTATTTTTACCTAGGTGCATGTCAAATATTCCGCATGGGTGAAGAATGTAATTCTGAACATATGTTTCATAATCTGTATTAGTTATCTTTTCTATAACTTTTTCTAATATGACATATCCTAAATTTGAGTAGGATGAAGAGGTGCCAGGGCTAAAGTGTAATTTTTTACTTAACATGTATCTAATTATATCATCCGAGTTGATAGGGAGTTCCTGATTTAGCTTTCTTGAAATAATAGTTGGAATAAACATAGGATCCCCATATCTATTACTATATCCAGAGCTATGCCTTAATAGATGTTCTACAGTTATATTATATGTTCTTTTATCTTTTATATTCTGAAATTCTGTTTGATTTAGAATTCCAAATTTACCAAAAACTTTATCTTCTAATTTTAAATATCCATCTTCATAAAGTTTCATAATGGCAACAGCAGTTATTAGTTTTGAAACACTTGCAATTCTAAAGATGTTGAATGCTTGCATTTCTGTTTTGTTCTCAGCATCTGAATATCCATATCCTTTTGAGAAAACTAATTTTTTGTTTTTTGAGATAGATAAAGATAGTCCGCAAATCTCCCATCTATTCATGAATCTACTCACCAATTTGTCAATGTGATTATATTCTGGATAATCAGACATATTATTGTAGAGTCTGTTAGAAACAGAGTTTAAGGCAAGATCAGTAGTTGGTTTTTCAGAACCTTTAGTTGAATATATTGTGTTTCTAGCAAATAAAATAAGGGAAAATAAAAGTATTATTCCTAGTGTGATTCTAAATTTCATAATGTAAGGTTTTAGAAGAGTTTCAGAATAATTTATTTAAATAAAAGTTTTTTAAAGAACTCCTCAGCTAACACAAAAATATATTGATTTTCAGTGATATTCAAAAAGATATTTAATCTTAATCATCATATTGTTATCTGTATTGATTAAATTTTGTGTTTTCTGATATGTTAATAGTCGGATTATTAGCGCTTTATTTGTGTGAGTTTAAATTTTTAATATAGTTCAAATTTTATGTTTGTTAATAACCAAATCTAAATTATAGTTAACTTTTATTAATTGTTATATGTTTCGAAATTCAATTTAGCTAAAAAAGATAAAAAGAATATATTAAACGAATTTAATTCGTTTATATGCTGATAATATTTTATTATATAGAATATTAATCCTTTTAGGATCAGTGTCGTCAAATTAATTCTTTTACTTTTCAAGAATTTCTTCAATCTTTTTGATGCTAAGCATGGTGAGTTTTGATATTTTGTGAGTGGACAAACCCAATCTATGCATTTCATTAACACTATTAACTATTGATTGTTCTTTAATGATTAATGTTTTTTTATTCTCTTCAAGTTTCTTTTTGTTTTCTTCAATTTCCTTTTTGTTTTCTTGCAGTTCTTTCTTGCTTTTGTGTAGTTCCTTCTTGTTTTCTTGTAGTTCTTTCTTGTTTTCTTGCAGTTCTTTCTTGTTTTCTTGCAGTTCCTTTTTATTTTCTTGCAGTTCTTTCTTGTTTTCTTGTAGTTCTTTCTTGTTTTCTTGCAGTTTCTTTTTGCTTATATCAAGCTCTTTTTTCTTTTTTTTAATCTCTTTATGACTCTTTTCAATTTCTTCTTTCCCTTTTTCAAGCATCCTTCTCATTATCTGAAAATCTTGAAGTATCTCATCTTCAATATCCATATTTTTTCGAAGTTCAGGTTCTGATATGGCTTTTAATAATCTTCTGATGATAGGTTGGTATTTTGTATGATAGTCTGATTCTTTGATATTTATTAGATGATTATTTTCAGATAGGTTATCTTGATTAAAGATACTTAGTATTGTTTCGAGATTGTTTCTTTTATGTTTTTTCAGATATGGAATTTGTATTATGAAGCTATCGTGGGTTAAGCTTTCAATAAATTCTTCTTTTTTATTTAGTTTTGATCCTGTAATTAAATCAATATAATCTCTTTGAACTTTTATTATTGGAGATTTCGTATTTGCAAGTTTATGACCTAAGAAATATATACTAAGTATAGGTAGGGCTTTTAGTTTAGATGAAGATTCTGTTTTCTTTATATTTTTTTTACTCATATATTGTTCACCTAAATATCTTCGGAATCTCATTATATCACTAGGTAATTTAGCTTTTTGAATTTCTATTATTATGATTTTTTCTTCATCGTTTTCATCAATAATTTTAGCTGCAAAGTCTAGATGCAAAACTGTAATATCCTTTTCTATTTCACTTCTATGTTCAGTTGGATTGAAGTCAAGTTTTTTTATTTCGAATCCTGTTATAGCTGAAAGAATAAGCTTAGCAACTTTTTCGTCATCTAGTAGATATTTGAATACAACGTCGTATATTGGGTTTGCAACTTGCATATGTTTAAGATTTAGTTCAATATGCGAAATTAAACTTAATTTACTAGATATGCAATTTTGAATTTACGGGATAAGGTCTGTGGGGGTATTGTCAAAGAAATCAAAAAGTTAACATTTCAAAAAAATGTTAACTTTTTGAATGTTCTTTATTTTTCAGCTACGATAAAAGATACTTCTTTTATTGATTCATTTCCTAGCTTGTCAAGTGCTTTTATATACACCTTGTGTGTTTTTGTAGTTTTGAACATTTCCATGTTAGATGGAGAGTTTGAACTCGAGTATGATTTTAACTGTCCATTATTGATTTTGTATAATATCTTTTTGGTTCCACAGCTTTTATCTGTTGCACCAAGATACATTTTCACATAAGGAGGATAAACATTTAGCGTTTTACCATCAATGTTTTCGGTTCTAATCGGTTTGATACTAAAATTAACATAAATGGCAGGACCAATATTATCAACAAAAACTTCACTGTTTTTTAGTTCTTCTTTATTATTAACATTGTCATTTGCATAAAAGTGAACTTTGTGAAAACCATCCTTCTCAATATTAAATACATTGTTGTATTCTACTTCAGAGTTTTCGTCAATTTTGTAATTGATGTTTTTAACTCCAGAAGCTTTGTCATAAGAAAATAGTTTGACTTTTGTTAATTTATTAATAAATAAAGTATCTCTTGTGAAGAATTGAGGACCTAAATAGTCAATTCCTGAAATAGGAGTTGCATTATCGAGATATACAGTCTTAGACTTTAGTACGGACTTGTTCTTCACCTTGTCTGTAGAATTATAGTAAACAGTTTGTAAGCCTAATTTATCAATAAATTTGAATGGTTCAGAATATACTGTTTTTACATCGTTCATTTTAAATCCATAATTTATAACTTCTACACCCGCTTGTTTGTCTTCTGCAATAAGTTCTAATTTACTTCTGTTTGAAACATAAGTGTATTTGGCTTTGTATTGGTCTCCAATAATCTTGTGGTTTACTTTAGGAGCTGTATTATCTACTATAAAGCCTCCATCAATTTTACTTGCATCAAAAATTGATTTGTTTTTAACAAAGTCTGTTCCCCAATATTCAATTTTATGCTCACCACTTAGGATTTTTGATGCCGAAATTGGTCTATTATAAAGGTTTTCTGTTCCACCATCAATACTGTATGTTATTTTTTGAACACCTGTTAGATTATCTGTTGCAGTTAAAATAATTTTGGTTCTCCCTGAAATATATTTACCTGATATTTCACCGTCAAATTTATGATTTACAACAGGAGCTGTTAAGTCAGTTTGGAATTTCTTTTCTTTTTCATCTTCGTCATTTCCTACATTGTCTAAGGCATAATACTTAACAGTATATGGTTTTTCTTTATCGAAAATTTTCTCAGCTGAATATCCAGTGTAATCAGATCCATCAATACTGATAAATGTTTTTTCAACTCCAGATGTTTTATCTTTAGAGCTTAAGGTCATTTTTAAACCTTTACCATAATATACGATTCCGTTTTTGATATATTTGGGAGCGTTAAAAAATTTAGAGTATGTTGCAGGATTAAGACCGTCAGCGTATACCTCAAAAACCACATCTCCAACAGGCTGAACTATTTTTTTTGTTATTGGGTCAACCTTTGAAGGTGTTCTAACAGTATTTAAACCTTCAGTGTCAAAATAAAATGGATTTGCATACTTAGCAGTTGATTCACTTGTTAGTTTTTCTGCTTTGGATTTATCTGATGGGTCAGTCCCAAGAAATAAATACATTGGTTGATGTTTGTTTACATAAAGTTTACCTTCTGGGCTTCTGTACATCTTTTTTTTGTGCTCTGGCTTTGTTTGTGCCATTGCACCAATACATAGTAGCAAAGCTAATGTAGAAGTAAAAATCTTTTTCATAAGCTAATTTAAATTTATCAGATTTAATAGTAAAATTCACTTTCGTTAAAGTGATAATGTAGTAGTCGTATATGACTATATTATTGTTCGTGTTGATTAATCATAATAGTCACATTAAATCATGGTTTAAAGAAAAATAATCCTTGTTAATTTTCCAAACTAAAATTTAACTTATTTTAAATGTTTTTTTATTTATATTGTATTGGAAGGGGGCGTATTGACGGTGTTTGGTATTTAACAGAGTGATGTATAGTGTGTACTGAGAAACTGAATTCGTTTTTTTATAACATAATTAAAGTAAAGGATTTTTGTGGAGATATTTGATGATAAATTATGAAAAATAAATTTTAAGGAACTATTATATGAGATTTAAGATAATGCTTTTATCAATAAATTATTTGATATCTGTAAAAAAAGACTTTTAGTCTGATTTTAATTTATTACTTGTTGTGTTTTTTAAGTTTTTGATAAACAATAGTAAACGGTGTGAAATTCAAAGCAAATTAAGAAAAATTAAAAAAATATAATATTTCTTGTAATCCTTTTTTGAGTTTTCTAGTAATACTAATGTGAATTGCGATGACAATGACAATATAAATAGAAGTATGAGAAAAAGTATATATAATCTAATTATAAAAAGTATTCTTGGAGAAGAAAGCCAAAGGGATAATCAAATTTTATCAAAGTGGAAAAGGGATGAATCAAATTCTAGCTTGTATGATGATATTGTAAATCCTAAGAATATTAGAAAAGGTCTAGAGAGTTTAGATTATTTTCAACAGAATTCTAGGCAAAAAGAATTTGATAAATATATTTCACATAGATCTTTTCTAACTTATTTTAGATACGCAGCAGCTTTTATTATTCCAATAGGCTTAGGTTTGATATTTTATTTTGTAATAAATATTAGAACAGAAGAAGCTATCGTAGTTGAAAATAAATATGAGCCAGTTCAATCAGATATTAAGATAATTGATAATAAAGGAACAGTATATAGTCTTTCGCAGAAGGATAGTCTTATAAGAACAAAAAATACAGAAATACTCCTCAAAAATAATCAACTTCTTTTTAAAAATATAAAGAACAATCAGTGTAATCAGCACGATTGTCATACTATAATCACACCGAAGGGAAAGATATATTCATTTTATCTTCCCGATAGCTCAAAGGTTTGGCTTAATGCTGAAACAAGCTTTAGTTACCCTACCAGTTTTACAGGGAAATCAAGAATAGTCAACTTGGAGGAAGGTGAAGCATATTTCGAAATTAAGAAAGATAAAACTAAGGCTTTTATTGTGAAATTTAATAAGCAACGAAAGGTAAAGGTTTTGGGAACACATTTTAATATAAAATCATATTCGGATTGTGAAACTGATAATGTAACTCTTGTAGAAGGTCGTGTAGAAGTTTCTGATTCGTTTGGAAAGCTTAGAATTAAACCAAATCAGCAATTATCTTGGAAATCAAATGAAATGATTGTTCGAAAGATAAATGCTAATCAATTTATTCAATGGAGAGATAAGAAGTTAGTTTTTAGAGATGTTAGTTTGGAATCTATAATGATTGAATTGCAGCGATATTATGATGTGAAAGTTTTTTATCTCAATCAAGATGTTAAAAAATTAAGGTTTTCAATGAATATAAATCAAAGAGATTCATTTGTAAGAATCGTTGAAATGTTTGAATCAACTGATAAAATTAAATTCGACTTAAAAGAAAAAACTGTAATAGTTAGTAAAAAATAAGCACGAGATATTGGAAGTATCTCGCACCTAATTTAAATCTTGACTTGGATGCCTTTTCATCCAAGTTTATAACCAAAAAACATAATTTATGAAACAAAACCAAAGGCTATTTTCAGGATTGCGACCAGGAAATAGCAGATTCGGAAAAATGCTTCATTTAACTGTAATCACATTATTTTTATGTGGTCAGCTTAATGCTTCAGTTTTTCAAGAAAAAGGAAAAGTCAAAATTAATGAAAAAAGTATTGATTTACATGAATTAATATGGAAATTACAAGAAAAAACAGATTATGAATTTATTTTTAATGAAGCGGACCTTAAAGTTTATAAAAATCTAGCGGTAAACGAAGAAGGAACTGTTAATGATATATTAGATAATTTGCTTGCGGATAAAAATTTGACATATAAATTAAGTGACGGAGTATATGTAATCAAAAAAAAGCAACAAAAAGCATTACAGAAAAAACTTTATGAGATTAATATTAAAGTTGTTGATAAAGATAATATTGCAATTCCTGGAGCTTCTGTTGTAGTTAAAGGTTCTACAAAAGGAGGGGCTACAGATATCAACGGTAAATTAAACTTAACTGTTGAAAAACAGCCTAAATTTATTGTTGTTTCTTTTATCGGTATGAAAACGAAGGAAGTAGCTTATGTTTCAAATAAGGAATTCACTGTAAAGTTAGAAGGGGATAACAAAACACTAACAGAAGTTATTGCAACGGGTTATGGTGTGGTAGATAGAAGAAAATCTTCTAGTGCAACTACAACTGTTGAGGCAAAAGATGTTCTAGAGGCAGGGGTTACCTCAATCGATAATATGCTAGAAGGCAAGGTGGCAGGTCTTGCAGTACTTGGAAATACTGGAACGCCCGGAGCTGCACCTAAAATCAGAATTCGTGGAGCTTCATCTATTTCTGGCAACCGTGAGCCTGTTTGGGTTGTAGATGGTGTTATATTAGAGGATCCTGTTAAACTAAATCCTCAAGATTTAAACAGTATGGATAATGTAAATCTTGTCGGAAATGCAATTTCTGGAATAAATCCTGACGACATAAAATCCATTACTGTATTGAAAGATGCTTCTGCAACTGCATTATATGGTGTGCGTGCTGCTAATGGTGTTATCATTGTAACGACAAAGAGCGGTGTGCGTGGCGCTCCAAGTTTTTCTTTCTCTACTAGTAATTCGTTAAAATTACGCCCAGATTATGATAATCTTAACCTGATGAATTCATCTGAGAGGATTGATTTGTCAGAAGAGATATTTAAGCGTGGCTTACATTTTTCTTTTGATCCAGGCAGAGTTGGGTATGAAGGAGCTTTGATGGATCTTTTTGATGGGAATATCAATCAAGAAGAATTTACGGATAGAGTTGAAAGAATGAAATCTGTTAATACAGATTGGTATGATTTGATGTTTGAAACAGCTGTGTCAACAAAAAATAGTTTTTCTGTTAGCGGTGGTGATGACAAAGTAAGATATTATATGTCATTGGGATATGCTAAAGACAATTCTAATGAAAAAGGAAAAGGTCTTAAGGAATATACTATGAGATCCAATTTGAGTTTTAAGTTTAGTAATAAATTCGATATTGCTTTAAGAATGAATACTGCTAGAACTGAAAAAGAATATTCTCATAGTTCTATCAAACCATACAAATATGCTTATAATACATCGAGAGCTCTACCTGCTTTTAATGAGGATGGAACTCGTTATAGATATTTGAAAAAGAGAGTGAAAAAGCATCCTATTTATTATAATGTTTTGGATGAATTAGATCATACTGGTAGGGAAGTTGACCTAAATAGAACAGATATTAATGCTAGTTTTAATTATAGACCATTTTCTAACTTTAAGCTGAATGCCTTAATTGGTATGTCTTCGCAAACAACTAAAGATTGTAGTTGGGCAGATGAGAAATCATATTATGCCGCTATTCTTCGTGGATTAAATTATGATGATCCTTTTCCTGTAGGCGAAGACCTAGAAGATTTTAAGAAAACCACAGGTAGTAAGTTACCTTATGGAGGTATTATTAATACCGGTACTTATGATACTAAAACCTATTCTGGACGTTTGATGGGAGATTACCTGAAAACATTTAAGGATATTCATGAGCTTAGTTTGAAGTTTGGTACAGAAATTAGATCAACAGAATATACTGGCTTTAATGACAAAAGAGCTGGATACTTTAGAGAAAAAGGAAGAATTATAATGGATATCGATCCAACTATATGGTTGGCATATGGAAAGCAAGTTGGAGAAGGAGTTTATAGTTCGAGTGAGACAAATAGTATTAATAATACGATTGGTTTTTTTGGTGCTTTCACCTATACTTTTAACCAGAAACTAACTGCCAATTTCAATATTAGAGCTGATGGAAGTAATAAATTTGGGCAAGATGAGAGGAATAAGTTTCTTCCTGTTTGGTCAGCCTCTGCTAGATATAATTTAAGTGAAGAAAGTATTTTTGATAATATAAAGTGGCTAAATCTTTTTGCTTTGAAAGCTTCATATGGAGTTCAAGGTAATGTACATCCTGATCAAACACCAAACTTAAACGTTCGAATTCACAAGTTAGATTCTAAATCGGGAGAAAATCAGAGCAAATTATCGAAATGGCCAAATCCTAATTTGCGTTGGGAAAAAACAATTTCGACTAACTATGGTTTTGAATTTTCTATTTTCGATGGTAGGATAGATGGTGACTTCGATTATTATTATAAAAAAGGAGAAGATCAAATCGTATCAATGATGGTTCCAGTATCGAATGGAGCACGTTCTGTTTCGATGAACCAAGGAGATGTTGAAAACAAAGGATGGGAACTGACCATTAATTCTAAGATAATTGACAGTAAAGACTTTGGTTTAAGATTAGGATTTAATGCTTATTACAATGAAAATAAGGTTACAGCTTTTAATCCTGATTTTGGAGAAGGTGGTCATAGTTCAATTTATTCGAATTATTACACGGGTGATATTATAAGTAAGGGAAAGGCTTTGAATAGTTTCTATAGCTATAAATTTGATAAACTTGATAGTCAAGGGTATCCAGTGTTTAAAGGAACTGATTTGTCTGGAGTGAAAAACATGGAGGATGTTTACAATCAGGTGTTTACGTATTCTGGTAAGTTGGTGCCTGATTTTAATGGAGGTATTAATCTAGGTGTTAGATATAAAGCATTTAATTTACGTACGAGCTGGAGTTATAGTCTTGGGAGTAATATTAGATTAAATGAACTTTATGATAATGAAACCCAGCGTCTTCCTCGCCCAGAGCAAAATCTTTCGGATGAGTTTGTTAAACGATGGAGAAAGCCAGGTGACGAGGCACATACTGTAATCCCTACTTTAAGTGATGATAATCTTGATCTTAATCTGCAACAATTTATTTATGCAGATAATAGATGGGAAATGTATAACAATTCTGACTTAAGAGTTGTTTCGGGTGATTTTTTACGATTAAGAAGCTTAAGTTTGAAATATACACTGCCTCAAAATATCTGCGATAAAATTAAAATGAAGCATGTTGATGTTGCTTTCCAAGCATCAAATTTACTGCTTTTTGCAGATAAAGATTTGAATGGTCGTGACCCTGAACAAATTTCATTAAGTAGTGGAACAGCTCCAATTACAAAATCATACACTTTGGGTATAAACTTTAAATTCTAATTCATTATGAGAAGAATATTAACAATACTATTTATATCAATACTATTTTGTTCCTGTGATGATTTTCTTGAAGAAAAATCTCAAGACGAAATAGTTCCTACAACAGTTAACGATTACAAAGACTTTTTATATGGTCAAGCATATATAAAAGATGATTATTTGGGTGGATATTTTACATTATTTATGACAGATGATGTAAATGAATTCTTTTATGTGAAAGATGTTACAGATTACAGACCTGGATATTTTGGACATTACACATGGCAAAAGAATATTGAAAATTCAAATATCGTAGTTGTCAGTTCGCATAAAAATGCTGATGATATAATCGTTGGCGAAGACAGAGAGTATAATAATAATAGACCGGACCTTTCATATGAAAGATATTACAAGCAGATTATGGCATGTAATATTGTTATTGCAAATATAGATGAGGCTGAGGATGGTACTCAAGCTCAAAAGGATGATGTGAAAGGAGAGGCGCTATTTTTAAGGGCAAATGCATATTTCAATTTAGTAAATCTTTACGGATTACCTTACAAAAAAGACTTGGCAGACCAATTGATGGGAGTTCCTATTAATGATGATATATATATAACCAGTAAGTTAAGAGAAAGATCGAGTGTGGCAGATGTTTACAAAAAAATCTCGGAGGATATTAAATTATCTTGTCAGTTGCTTGAAAGTTCAAATATTACAAAATCAGTATTTAGAGTTAGTGCAAATGCTGCATTTATATTGGCTTCGCGCGTGTATGTTTATATGCAAGAGTGGGATTTAGCTATTGAATATGCAAATAAAGCTATTGATAAAAATTCAAGCTTGTGTGATTTGAATACATATGATGAGGATAATTTTATGGATTTAGCCAATCCTGAAATCGTATTTACATTTGGAAGTGTTAGTACTGACCATTTTTATTTTAAAAATCATGGGTTTAAAGCATCTGATGAATTAGTTGCTATGTTTAAAGATTCTGATTATGATGGCAGCGAAGATGCTGCTGATAATGATATGAGACTTAAAAAATGGTTTAAATCTTATAAATATCAGTACCTACCAATAAAGCAAAAAACAGTTCAAGCTAGAAATTATGCAATTAGAAGTGCCGAAGCATATCTGAATAGAGCAGAGGCTTATTATCACAAAGATAAATATGATCTAGCAGTGGAAGACGTAGTTGTTGTTCTAGAAAATAGAATGAAGGTAATGCCTGATTATGACGCATTGAAAACCAAAGAAAAAGCTTTGGATTTTGTTTTGTCGGAACGAAGAAAAGAATTGTGTTATGAAATGCACAGATGGTATGATCTTAGAAGACTGGGAGGAAAAGAAATTGTGCATGAATGGTCAACAGGAATTGGTGCAGATGTTAAAAAACAGAAATATACTCTGAAGGCTGATGACCCTGCCTATACTTTAGCCTTGCCTAATGAGGTTGCGAAACTTAATTCTACAATCCAAAAATGGATCAGACCAGAAAGAACAGCTGAAGATGTTGCCGCTGCAGTGGATTAGCATTTTTGTTTTGAGTTTTGCGAGTATTGATAAATTTGATTAAAACTAAAGAAATGAAAAAAATAAAATATATACAATTACTTCTAATAGTAATATTTTTTGCTTCGTGTTATAACGAAGAAAATATTTCGCATGAGGAAGTTCAGCAGCCTTATGAAATGAAAGATAGTGATGACCCTCTTGATCATGAAATATTTCAAATTTATGAGAAATATAGAACCATAGTTTTATATGATTTTGATAAAAAAGAATATGAATGGAAAATGGTTAAATCTCCAAGTGAATTACCTTCGAATAAGGTGTTTGTTCTTCAGGAAGATAAAAAAATAGTAAAAGCAGCTGTTGATTTTCTTAAAACTGAATTCTTCGATATTTATGGTGATGTGTTAGATAAGAAACATCTTCCTTTTAAGCTATTATTGTTTAGCGAAATATACGAAACTGTAGAGGAATGGGGTATTGTAACTCGTACTGATTTTCCGACACATTCAGGTATGAACTTCATGGGAATAAGTGGATTTGATGCAAATTTCTTAACCAAAACTGCTGAAGAAAAGAATGAAATAAAGAAAAAATTACATGCTGATTTTTGGGGTGAATATCTCTATAAAAATGACAGAGTGGGTGTCGATGAAGAGTTTTTTACATTTAGTGAAGAACAATACAATATGAGAGTAGATGATGATCCTGTTAAAAGACAGGAGCAATTGTATGAACGTGGATTTTTCGATGCACAACTTTATATCTCGTATGGATTCCCTGAGTATTATGGTCCAACCCCCGAAGGTGACCTAGGTAGCTTTTTTGGTAATATTGTTACAACTCCTTATACAAGTTTGCAACCTATATTGGAAAAATATCCACTAATGAAAAAGAAATATGATCTTTTGACAGCTAATGTTAAGAAAAAATATAATATCGACCTACAAGCAATTGGTGATAGTACTGTTAAATAATACAAATTAGTATTAAACTATAAAATTACTTAAAATACAGAAAACTGCTTTATTATAAATGCTTGTTATTTACCATAAGTAGTATAGTGTAGGTTTATGCAGCAGAAATTTATAATTATGCTTTGTCGATTTAATACAAGTATTAGCATGTGTAAATTGAATAATAGGCAGTTTTCTTTCTAATTATCTATGTTCATCTTTTTGTGGCTTAAAGTAAAGATTTTATTTCTGTCTGAACAGTGCTTTATTTTTTAAGCTAGAGAATTAAAGCTTGTTTATTGTTTTAATAACAATAGGCTAGCGGATGATATTAGACAAAGCCTAGTATGATTTTTCTAAGTCACTTTTTATGATAAATGTTTTTAGTGTTAGAAAGTAGTATTGTAGTTCATGTTTAAAGTTTAGCTAATTAATAATATTCTTAAATTATATTGTGATTAGTGATTTAGAAAACCATATGCGAAAACTATTTGATGTATAGTAATATCAATAGTTAGGATAAATCTTAGGACAAAACCTTAGTTAAAATAGTTAAATAGTGTATTATGAACAAATGATATTAGAGCATTTGTTCTTTTATACTACATTTTTAAAACTCAATTATGAAAAAGATTTTAATTCTTAGTATTGCTTTGATTTCTATTTTTGGATTTGAAAATGCAAATGCGAAAAAAAAGAAGAAAAAAGTAGAAAAAGCTAAGTTAGAGAAAGTTAGCGATTATAATAAGCTGGTAAAAAAATGTGAAGTGAAAAAAGGCTTATTTAATATTTTAGAAGATAAAAAAGACTCCAAATTTTATCTTGAAATCAATAAATCCTTATTCAAGCGTGAATTCCTTTTAGGCTCAAGGGTTTCTGAAGTTAGTAATAATAAAGATATGTTAGCAGGTCAGCAATTGAGACAACCTGAATTAATAAGATTTGAATTCGATGGAGAAAAAATCTTAATAAGATTAGTCAATGATTTATTCTTTACTGATGATCAGGAGCATATTGGTGTAAGTTTGAAGAGAAATTACTCTGATCCTATTTTTGAGGCTTTCAAGCCAAAGGCAATCTCTAAGGATAGTACTAAATTTATTATCGATATTACTGATTTCTTTTGTTCTGATAATAAATATATGAATCCTTTTCCTCAGTCAGGAGGTCTTTTTGGGGGTAAAAAAGTCTCTGGTTCATTTAAATCAAAATATTCAAGAATTATTTCAACAAAATCATTCGAAAAAAATATTACCATCAAAACAAGAATGGCATATACTGTAAAGTCCAAACCATTTCTTGCTGTAATGACCAGATGTATTATGTTGTTACCTGAAAAACCAATGAGACCACGTCTTAGAGACAAGAGAATTGGATTTTTCAACGAGATTAAATACAATTATACTTCAAATTATGATAAGCTTAAGCAGGTCAGATATATCGATAGATGGGATTTGCAACCAAAACCTGAAGATATCGAAAAATATAAAGCAGGTGAACTTGTTGAGCCAATCAAGCCTATAGTATGGTACGTTGATACTGCTATTCCTAATAAATGGAGAGAGTATATAAAGAAAGGAATTGAAGATTGGCAAGAAGCTTTCGAAGAAATAGGTTTTAAAAATGCAATTATAGCAAAAGATTACCCGACAAAAGAAGAAGATCCAAACTTTGATCCTGACGATATAAAATACTCATGTTACAGATATGTGACAACTCATATTCCTAATTCAATGGGGCCGTCATGGGTCGATCCTCGATCAGGTGAGATTATTCAAGGGGATGTGTTGTTTTATCATAATGTAATTAGGATTCTCCACCAATGGCAATTTGTACAAACTGCTGCTGTAGATCCAAAGGTGAGAAAAACTGTTTTTGATGCTGAAACAATGGGATCTTCTTTAAGATATGTTGCTGCTCATGAGGTAGGACACACCCTTGGATTAATGCATAATTTTGGTGCATCATATGCTTATCCTGTAGATTCTTTAAGATCTGCAAGTTTTACTCAAAAGTATGGTACTACGCCTTCAATAATGGATTATGCTAGATATAATTATGTTGCACAACCTGAAGATAAAGGAGTGAAGCTTACTCCTCCTAAGCTGGGTGTTTATGATAAATTTGCTATCAAGTGGGGGTATAAGCCTATATTTGATGCTAAAACACCAGAGGATGAATACGAAACTCTTAATAAATGGATTCTTGATAAAAAAGATGATCCAATGTATACTTTTGGTGATCAGCAAATTCTAATTGAAAATAATCCTGCATGGCAGTCAGAAGCAATCGGAGATGATGCAATTAAGGCTAGTAGATATGGTATCAAAAATCTAAAAATAATTAATGATAGTTTGATAAAATGGTCGGCATTGGATAATAGAGATTATAAATTTTCGGAGTTTTTATATTTCGGAATTCATGATCAAGTATTCCGATATATTGGGCATGTGAGTAAGTATATAGGTGGTGTGTATCTTCACAAACCTGTGCATGGTGACGAATCTGTTTCATATAAATTTGTATCGAAAAAGAAACAGAAAGAAGCTCTTGATTTTCTTTTCGAATTGTTAGCAGACTTACCAAATTGGCTGCCTAATAAATATCTAGATCAACATATTGAGTTTCAGGATGCAGATGTTTTAGCTGAGTATATAGGAGAAATTTCGGTTAGAGTTTTGGCAAGCGATGTGTTGAGCAGATTGAAACAATTTGAAATAGATGATCCTAAAAATGCTTATACTCAATTACAATTAATGGATGATTTCTTTGATAAGGTATGGAAAAAAACCAAACAAGGTAGAAACTTGACTTATTATGATAGAGTAGTTCAATATGAGTATGTTAGATTCTTGATGCAAAGAGGAAAATATTCGCTAGGATTTAAGTCATCTAAAGGTCTTGCTGAATATATGTGTGGTTGTTCTGCTTGTAATGCGAAACATACAGAAGCTGTTACAGCCAGAAAACAAAATGGTAGCGCTATTGAGTTAAATGCTTTATATAATTATGAACTGAAAAATGTTCAAAATCTATTGAAGCGAATGGCTAAAACAGGTGATAAACAGACTAGAATTCACTATCAAAATATTTTAGATCAATTAAATAATACTTTTAATAAGTAATATAGATTCTTTTATTTTAGTAAACATTAATTAAGTCCCTTGGAATTTATTCTAAGGGACTTATTATATTATTTGGTGTTTATCAAATCAGCCTCAATATTGTATTTGTCAATTAATTCATCAACACTTTGTTTTATGAAATCTCTAATGAAATAATCTTTGTCTACTATTTCGTTATTCCATATTATTATGTCTAGATCTATTGTTCTAGGACCAAATTTAGCTAAGCTTCTATCTCTTCCAAGTTGATTTTCTACTTGTTTTAAGTATAGTTTGAAATCCTCTTTGTCCAAATTTGTTTTAATAATAAAAGCACCATTGTGGAAATCGTCTTGGTTTTTGATGCCTATAGGCTTTGTAATATATGTTTTGGAACAATCAAGTAATTGATGATCCGAACTGATAATCGTTTCCGAATATTTAACATTCTTTTTAGGATCTATGTTTGATCCAAAAGAAATAATACAGGTATTTGTCATAATTTAGTGGTTTTATTTAATTATTCTCCGATTCTAATTTTATGGATACAGACTTGGAGAATCTTAATGCATGCGGTTTATCAACCTCGACACTTGCCCATTTAACATTTTTGTTTTCAAGTATCATTTCAAGTACATCCATACATAATTTTTCTAACATTTTGAATTTGCCTTCTTGTACATACTTGATTATTTTTTTTGTTATGGTTTTATAGTTGTAGCTGTTTTCGACATCATCATTTACAATAGCTTTTTTTAAGTCCGTTTTGATACTAATATTAAATACCACATCTTGTTTGTTAATAAGTTCTTCAGGATTGAATCCAATATAGGTCCTTATTAGTAAATCTTTTATCTGTATGATTCCCATGTGTTTTATATTAGTTTTAAATTCTATTTTTTCTAATGTCTTTATTTCTTCCATAATATTTTATTTTAAATGGCTGCCAGAGTCACAGAAAATACATTGCCCAGTAATATTGTTGTTGGTTAAAATAAATTTTACAGCATTGTTGATGTCTTCAAGTTTACAGATGGTTTGAAGAGGGGTTTTGCTAGCTTCTCGATCAATATCAAAACTGTCGTCATCTTCAGGCGGGAGGCATATGCCTGGGGCTATCCCATTGACTCGGATGTTTGGAGCTAATTCTAAAGCCGATATTTTAGTAAGATTATACAATGATTGTTTCGATATAGAGTACGAGAGATAGTTTTCTGGATTTTTACTAATTCGAGTATCGAGGAAATTTATAATAATTGAATTCTTGTAATTATTTCCAAAATATTTTGTTAAAATCAATGGCGCTATATAATTTATATTGTTCTGAATTATAGCTTCTTTTATTGAAATTGTTCTACTGTTGTCTTTCCAAAATACCGATGCATTGTTTACTAATACATCTATTTGTTTATGTTTATTTAAGTTCTGTGAAAAATAAGATTCTAAATTGTCAATATTTGAAAAATCATATTGTATTAAGTCAATCTGAATATTTGGAAATTTAAGTTTTATATTCTCAATCTCATCCAAAATTAGTTGTTCTGACTTATTGTAGTGAAGAATTAAATCGTAATCCAATGATGCAAATAAATGAGCTAAATTTAAACCTATTCGTTTCGCAGCTCCTGTTATTAATACCTTTTTTTTTGTCATAAAAACAATTGTGTTAATAAAAATGATTTTAAAAGATATTAAAAAAAATATTATGTAGTTTAAAAATTTTATAAAACAAGAATAATTTTATGTGAACAGTTTGTATTTTGTGTTTAAATGTCGATGCAATAAGGTAAATTTTATTTATAAGCTTATAGTTATTTGTTATTCATTTATTATGCTTAGTCAGTTTATTTGTGAATTATAGTATTAGTCTATTTTTTGTATGGTTGTAGTGTTTGTCCAAAATTAAAACAGAAAGATAGTTTGTAGATTATAGTTTTTTCATTGTTAAATTGCGGTTTTTTTAGCTTGTGTTTTAGTATTGCTTAATGTTAAAATATAGTTAAGTATACCATATTGAAAAAATATCTTTTCTTATTTTTTTATGTTTATTCCCTTTTTTAAGTGAAACATGAAGTAAATCAATCGATATAAATATTAAAATTTAAAATTGATGGTTTATATTTATGCTGAGACAAAAAAATAATTGTAGGTAACACATACTATTTTTAAATTAGGTAAAAAATAACTTATTATAGAGTAATGGAAGAATTAAATAAATTATACTCCAAAATAAAATTTTTGAATATTCATCATGGTCTTCTTGAAGCTAAGTTTGGGATTGAGAAAGAGAATGTAAGAGTTGATCTGAATGGAAATTTAGCCACTACACCACATCCTGAATTTTTAGGCGATAAACTCGAAAATCCATATTATACTACTGATTTTAGTGAATCTCAAGTTGAAATGATTACACCACCTATGGATAGTATTGAAGAGGTACATGGTTTTATAAGTACCCTTCATGATATGCTTAGTGAGAAGTTGGATGGTGAATTGCTGTGGCCTCAAAGTATTCCGCCCATACTCCCAAATGAAGAAGAGATACCTATTGCAAAGTATGGCAGTAAAGGAAGCGAGAAAGAAATTTATAGAGAGGAATTGGCTTCTAAATATGGTAAAGCACGACAGTTGTTATCAGGAGTTCACTTTAATTTTTCCTTAAATCCTAAATTGGAAAGCCTACTTTATAAGTCGATTGATTCGAATTTAGATTTTGAGGAATTTAGAAATAATCTCTATCTTAAAATAGTTAGAAATTTTATGAGATTTCGCTGGATTTTGGTCTATTTATTTGGATGTAGTCCAAAGACAGATCCTGATTTCAAGATGAAATCTCTTAAAACAGGAGGTTTTGTACCTACCAAATGCAGCGATTCTATTTCTATAAGGACAGGTTCTGCAGGATATAGAAACCCCAAGGATTTTTTTATTTGTTTCGATAGTCTTGATTCTTTCTTTGATTCTGTTAATCAATTAATTGAATCGGGCGATTTATTATTGGTTGAGGAATTGTATTTGCCAATTCGACTTAAGTTTGATAAGGATAATAGATTATCGCATCTTGAATTAAGAATTGTGGATTTAAAACCAGAGGAAACTTCGGGTGTTAATATTCATGAATTAAGATTTAATCATGTATTCCTACTATTCTGCTTATTTTATAAAGAGAATAAAAAATGCTCTGAAGAGGATCAAGTGATATCAACATACAATCATGATAAAATAGCCTGTTGTGGATTAGATCCGAATCTCGAAATCTTTAATCTAGATGGTGAGAAAGCTAATGTTAGGGAGGTAGTT
Source organism: Marinifilaceae bacterium (assembly GCA_025210485.1). Taxonomy (GTDB): domain Bacteria; phylum Bacteroidota; class Bacteroidia; order Bacteroidales; family Marinifilaceae; genus JAOARN01. The sequence goes on from JAOARN010000106.1 coordinate 92,120, forward strand.
AAAAATCTTTTTAATGAAATCCAAGATTTTGCTGTTTCTACCGATATACTAGGAGATGAAAAGTATTGTGAGTCTATCGAGTTTGTTAAATCTATGCTTGAAGGAAATGAAGTATTGTTTGCCGAAAGAGTAAGAGACCAGGTTAATAAATACGGGTATATCGATTATCATCTAAATAAAGCAAAGCAGCATAGGGATAAAAGTTTAAAGGAAGGATATAAGTTTCATGGTTTTGAAGATATGGAGCTTTCTACTCAATTATTAATGAAGGCTGCAATTGATAAATCAATAAATATTGATATACTGGATAAATCTGAAAATATTCTAAAACTCGAAAAGGATAATAAGGTAGAATATGTAAAACAAGCTACAAAAACTTCAGTGGATACATATTCAAGTGTATTGATGATGGAAAATAAATCTGTTACAAAAAAAATACTTGACAAGAATAATATAAATAGTCCAAGAGGAAGTGAATATAGCAATAAAGATAAAGCATATGCCGCATACCTGCATCACAAAAATAAATCAATTGTAATAAAACCTAATTCAACAAACTTCGGGATAGGAATATCTATATTATTAGATAACAACTCAGAAGAAACTTATAAAAAGGCTGTAGATATAGCTTTTGAAAATGATAAATTAGTATTGATTGAAGAATTTATATCTGGAAAAGAATATAGATTTTTCGTCATAAACGACAAGGTGGAGGGAATTCTTCATCGTGTACCTGCTAATATCAAAGGAGATGGAAAGAGTAGTATACGAGAACTAATCGAAATCAAAAACAAAAATAGCCTAAGAGGGCAAGGATATAGAACTCCTTTGGAAAAAATAAAAATGGGAGAGGCAGAGTCTATGTTTTTGGCTCAGCAAAAATTGGATTTTGACTCAGTTATCGAAAACGATAAAATAGTTTATTTAAGAGAAAACTCTAATATTAGTACTGGTGGCGATAGTATTGATTTTACAGATGAGATGCATCAATCCTATAAAGATATTGCTGTTGAAGCTGCCAAAGCTTTAGGAGTTAGAATAACAGGCATTGACATTATGATATTAGATATAGCTCAGCCTGCGAATCAGGAAAATTATTCAATCATTGAATTAAATTTTAATCCAGCTATTCATATTCATTGTTATCCATTTGTTGGAAAAAATCGCCATTTAAATCATAAAATCATAAAAGCTTTAGGTTTTTAGAAAGCTTTATTACTCGCTCAAATTACTATTTAGCATAAAAAAGGGGTTTTTGAATAAAATCCCTTTTTTTCTACACCAATAGATTATGATACTGAGATAAAAATTAAAAGCTTTGATGAAAATAATCGAATTTGTCATACAAAAGACAAAGCTTTTGCTAATCATTTTGATATTATAGTAATATTTCTTTTAATTAGATTTTTACAACAGCTAGATTTTTATATTTTTGCATGAAAAATAAATGTGAAGTATAATGTTTGAAAATCTTAACGAAAGACTTGAGAAATCCTTTAAACTTCTGAAAGGGCAAGGGAAAATAACCGAAATAAATGTTGCCGAGACATTAAAGGATGTAAGACGTGCATTACTTGATGCCGATGTAAATTTTAAAATAGCAAAATCATTTACTAATACCGTTAAGGAGAAGGCTTTAGGACAAGATGTTCTTACCGCACTGAAACCAAATCAGGTGATGGTGAAAATCGTTCATGATGAGCTTGCTGACTTAATGGGGGGTACACATGTTGATATAAATACCGAAGGTTCTCCTGCTGTAATCTTAATTGCTGGTTTACAAGGGTCTGGTAAAACTACTTTTACCGGAAAATTGGCAAACTTGTTAAAAACAAAGAAAAAACATAAGCCATTATTGGTTGCTGGTGACGTATATCGTCCTGCTGCGATTGATCAGCTTAAAGTTCTTTCTGAGCAAATTGGAGTTGAAGTTTATACTGATTATGATAGCAAGGATCCTGTTAAGATTGCACAAACTGCTATTGCTCAGGCAAAATCGAATGGTAATGATATCGTTATAGTCGATACCGCTGGCCGTCTTGCTGTAGATGAGCAAATGATGGATGAGATTGAGGCTGTTAAAAATGCTATCAATCCAAGTGAAATCCTTTTTGTTGTTGACTCAATGACAGGTCAGGATGCTGTTAATACTGCTAAGGAATTTAATGACAGACTTGACTTCGACGGTGTTGTACTTACAAAACTTGATGGTGATACTCGTGGTGGTGCTGCTCTATCTATTCGTTCGGTTGTAGATAAACCAATTAAATTTGTTGGTACTGGCGAAAAAATGGAAGCTATTGATGTATTCCACCCTGATCGTATGGCTGATCGTATTCTTGGTATGGGTGATATTGTTTCTCTTGTAGAGCGTGCTCAAGAACAATATGATGCAGAGGAAGCTAAAAAATTACAAAAGAAACTTCAGAAGAATCAATTTAACTTCAATGATTTTCTTTCTCAGATTGCTCAAATCAAAAAAATGGGTAATTTAAAGGATCTTGCATCTATGATTCCTGGGGTAGGGAAAGCATTGAAAAATATTGATATTGATGATGATGCATTTAAAGGTATTGAAGCTATCATATATTCGATGACTCCTGCTGAAAGAAACGATCCTAAAATGATTAATGGATCAAGAAGAAAAAGAATCGCTGATGGTTCGGGGTCTTCTATTCAAGATGTAAATAGATTATTAAAACAATTCGAAGAAACTAAAAAGATGATGCGTGCATTATCTGGAGGTAGCAAGATTGCTAATAAATTAGGAAGAAAGAAAAGAAAATAATTTATTATTGTAAATAAAATAGCTAAACATAACAAATTCTATATAGATGATTCTTATTGATGGAAAAAAGATTTCGGCTGAAGTAAAGCAAGAAATCGCTGCAGAGGTAGAGCAAATAAAAAAAGAAAATGGCAAAATTCCTCATTTAGCTGCTATTATTGTAGGAGCTGATGGTGCTAGTCAAACATATGTTGCTGCAAAAGTAAAAGCTTGTGAACAAGTAGGTTTTAAGTCTTCAGAAATTAAATTTGATGAAAATATTACAGAAGAAGAACTTTTAAATGAAATCAAAAAAATCAATCAAAATGATGATATTGATGGTTTAATTGTTCAGCTTCCATTACCAAAACATATTTCGGAAGATAAGGTTATTGAAACTATTACTCCTGAAAAAGATGTGGATGGCTTCCATCCAATTAATGTTGGTAAAATGGTTGCTGGTCTTCCAACATATCTTCCTGCTACTCCTGCTGGAATTGTAGAATTATTGAAAAGATACAAAATAGAAACATCTGGTAAGAATTGCGTTGTTATTGGACGTAGTAATATCGTTGGTACTCCTATGAGTGTTTTAATGTCCAGAAAAGCTGAGTACGGCGACTGTACTGTTACTTTATGTCACTCTAGAACCAAAAATATTGAAAAAATCACAAAAGAAGCTGATATTATAATTGTAGCTCTTGGGTGGAAAGAATTCTTAACTGGAGAAATGGTTAAAGAAGGCGCTGTTGTAATTGATGTTGGTATTCATAGAGTTAAGTCTGATAAAACTAAGTCTGGATGGAAATTATATGGTGATGTTAATTTTGATGAAGTTGCTCCTAAGGCTTCATACATCACACCAGTTCCTGGAGGAGTTGGTCCGATGACAATTGTTTCTTTAATGCAGAACACTTTGCTATCTGCTAAGAAAGCTATTTATAAATAATATTTGATTTTTTAAAATCAAAGAAAAAAGGAAATCCTGAATTGTATATTTCAGTATTTCCTTTTTTTATTAAATACCAATTCTTAATTTTCTTTTCAGAATTAGAATAAATATTATGCTTAGCATTTTTTATTAATCTTTATATTTTCTATTTCACCATTTTTAAGTTCTATTATTTTATCTGCATTTTCAACAGTCCTCAATCGATGAGCTATAACAATTACTGTTTTGTCTTTTATCAATTCAGATATTCCTCTTTGAATCAGAGTTTCATTTTCAACATCTAGAGATGCGCTGGCTTCATCTAGTAAAACTATTGGTGCATCCTTTAGTAATGCTCTTGCTATTGAAATTCTTTGTCGTTCTCCTCCCGACAGACTTTGTCCATTTTCCCCTATGATAGTGTCATACCCCTTAGGCATTTTGTTTACAAAATTATCGCACTGTGCTAGTTTTGCGGCTTTTATTATATCTGTCATACTTGCATCTTTTCTTCCTATCTTTATATTATCATAAATTGATGCATTAAATAAAGTCACATCTTGAAATACAATCGAATAATGTTTTAGTAATTCTTCTGGATCTATATTTTTTATGTCGGTTCCTCCTAATTTTATGCTCCCGGAATTTATGTCCCAAAATCTTGCAGCTAATTTGGCTATTGTACTTTTACCACATCCTGATGGACCAACTAATGCCGTCACTTCTCCTTGTATAGCTGTAAAACTTATTCCATTTAGTACCGATTTACCTGTTTGATATTCAAAGTTTACATTATCAAAATCAATATCAAATTTATTAATCTCTACACCTGCAGAACCTTCTTGTGTTGGAAGCGAATTTATTTCACGAGATCGGTTTATTCTAACATCCAAGAATAACAAAGCAGCTAGATGATTAAATACATCATTAATTGGTTGATAAACTGTAGTAGATACCATAAGGAAAATAAGAAGGGTGAAAATATCTGTCTGAGATTTATTTATCATAAGTATTCCCGTGATTGCAACTGAAGCCATTCCAAGTTTTAAAATTGATTGAGCTCCGTTAACCATAGTACCAGCTAGCAATTCACTTTTGATTAAGTTTTTTTCATATTGATTTAAATCAATTTCTAGATTTTCAATATAGTTTTCTTCTTGGCTGAATGATTTTATTTCTTGGATGTATTCTATACCTTCATTTATTCTTTCGCTTACTTGACGTTTGCTCCAGTATTGTTTTTTATTATTTTTATTGAGAACCGATCTTGATATAAGTAGAACAAGAGCAGCAATTGGAACTACCCAAAATAAAGCTAAAGATAATTGCCAATTATAGAAAAATAAACCAGTTGCCACAATTGTTATGCTTAGTATTGATGCAAATAGTTGAGGTACAGCATGAGAGAAAGTCATTTCTAAATCAGTACAGTCATCCATAATACTAGATGTTAAATCAGATAGGTTTTTCTTTCCAAAAAAGGCAAGAGGCAGTTTTCTCAATTTTTCCGCCAAATTTATTCTTCTTATTGCACTTTCCTTATACACTTTAGTATATGTATTATTGTATTGTAATAGAGCAACAAAGTATGTTATAAGCATAAAAAATATACTTGTTATTATGAAAAATACTAAATCGTTTTTTGCTGAAAATAAACTGTTTACAAGAGGTTTTAGATAACTATCCAGAAATAAAAATATTATTACGGCAGGGAACATTAAGCAAATGTTTAAAAGGCTGCTTGATAATACTCCCTTTGTAAAATCCTTTGCACCTTGATTTGATAATGCAAATCTGTTTTCAATATATTTATACATATTCTTCTTCCTTTTTTAATTTCCAGTTAATTGATTTGTTATATTCAATCCACATATCTTGATAAAGCCCCCTCTGCTTAATTAGATTCTTGTGCTGATCTTGTTGTATTATTTCTCCCTCCTGCATTACAATTATTCTATCTGCATTAACAATTGAACTTAATCTGTGGGCAATAGTCAGTACTGTTTTGTTTCGAGTTAGTTTTTTTAAGGCTACTTGAATTAATTTCTCATTCTCAGGATCTGCAAATGCTGTTGCTTCGTCAAGTATGATAATAGGAGCATTTTTTAATATAGCCCTTGCAATACATATTCTTTGTTGTTCTCCACCAGATAAATAAGTTCCTTGACTGCCAATAATAGTTTCTATGCCTTGCGGAAGTTTTTCTATTATATCAGTACACTGAGCTGCTTTAAGAGCTTCTTCTATTTCTTGTTTTGTTGCTTCTTTTTTTCCCAATTTTAAATTCTCCAATATTGAGATTTTAAATAATTTCTCATTTTGAAATACAAATGAGATGTTTGACATTAGGACTTTTTTATTTATATTGTTAATATTCTCACTGCCTATTTTTATTTCCCCTGATTGCAATTCCCAGAACCCTGATATTAATTTAGCAAGACTTGTTTTACCACTTCCCGAAGGACCCACTAAAGCATAGTTTTTGCCTTCAGGAATATTTAAGCTGATATTTTTAATTGCGTAAGTATTAGATTTAGAATATTTAAAATGAGCATTTTTAATTTCGATATCAAAATTCTTAATTCTTGGTTTTATTTGTTCTGATTTTACTTCCTGTTTTTCATCAATGCATAATTTATTTACCCTATCAATAGCTTGTTTTGCCTGATCCAGGGCATGAATTAAATGCATGCTTTTCATGATGCTTGAAGCAAATAAAGGGCAAACTAAGACATACAGAAACATATCCATGATTAAATTTATACTAGCTGTGCCCTCATTTATATTTTCGAGAAGAATTATACAAAGTGGTATTAATATAAAAGCAAAGCTATTTACAATCACAACGTATAAGCTCATTTTTTTATCCCAATATTTAGTATATTGTACTACCATGTCTCTATAGTTGATTATGCTTGAATAGAATGAATTAAACGAGAAGATACTTTGCTGAAAAACCTTTACTACAGGTATTCCTCTTACATATTCAACAGCTTCTGTATTCATTTCTTCTAATGAATTCATATATGATTTCATGAATTCTTTTCCTTTAGATCCTGTCATGCTACTCATTATTAGCATTGTTCCAATTATAGGAAAAATACATGCTATACCCATTTTCCAATTAATCGAAAAAATCAGTATAGTTATCAATACTGGTGAAATAAGACTTGAGGCTAAATCAGGCAATTGGTGAGCAATAAAACTGTGGGTAATGCTAGCATTGTCATCAATAACTTTTCTTATTTTGCCACTTGTATTAGAGCTGAAAAATCCTAATCTGTAATTTATTATCTTCTTCATAGCTTCTTTGCGTATGTTTATTTCTACTCTGAAAGCAACAAGATGAGAGATACTTAAGGATAGAAAATATATAAGTAATCCTGATATTGATGAAACTAGGGTCCAAATGCTATACTCTATTATTAAATTTGATGAAAAATTGGCTTTGAATATTTCTTTGGCAATCAACCAAATAATTATAAATGTCATAAAATTTAAGCATGAGCTTAAGGTACTCAAGGATAAAGATATGCTAAGTAGGTGCTTCCTGCCTTTCATATATCTTTTTAATTTTGAAAATGTATTTAAATTCATATGATGAAAATTATTATTAAAAACTCGCTTTCAAAAAAGAACAGTGTTCACTTTTGTTCATAAAAAAAAGATTATGCTCCCATAATCTTTTTCCATCCGGCTGTTGTAAATGCCATATATTCTCTGATAAATTGTTTTGTTTCCGTTTCGCTTAGGTCGTGGGAGACTATTTCACCTATGCTCGTCAACCAACTCGAGCTAAGTGTATGTATGAAAAAATCTGATATATTGATATTTATATTCGGATATTTTTCTTTCATCTTTTTCAGATATGTATATCCGATTTTTTCGTGTCTGTCTGAATATTCATATATAAAATTTTCGAATGAAGAACCTGATGACTTGAACATAAGTAATTTAAGCTCTTCTTTGTATTTGAAAACTAGATTTAGAAACATATTATTGTAAACCTCTTGATATTTAACAGATTCGAATATGGCGATATTTAGGTATTCAGCTTTGTTGTGATCTTCTAAAATTTGATCTAAACAATTTATAACAGGTTTTAAAATAGTATCTAAAATTTCGTTTTTATCTCTGAAGTAATTGTAGATATTACTTAAACTCACATTGGATTTAGATGCTATTCCTCTCATGGATGTTGATTTAAAACCTTTTTCGAAAAACTCCTCCTTTGCTACCCTTAGTATTAAGTCTCTTATTTCTTCTTTCTTTGTCTGCATAAATAAAAATCATTGATAAATACAAAACTATTGTACATAAGAGGCTATTGCAATACCAAAATGTAGGTAAAAAATATATGGATATTATACTGTAATTATATTTGTGCATAAAAAAAAGCCCCACAGACGAAACTGTAATGTTTTATCTATAGGGCTAATTCACTTTATGAATGGACTATTATACGAATTTTTTAATATTTACAATTTCTATTTGAGTAGATTGATTTCAGATTCTAAAATGTAATTTCCATAATCTTGTTTCTTGTAGGTTCTTTTAAGTTTTGAGACAATTTGCATTTTCCCAGCTCTTAATTCTTCCACTTGTATTATGTATTGCTTAAAGCAGTACGTATCAGTATATAAACCAATTTTGTATTCTTCTTTGAATATAATATCAGAATAGGTTTTTATGGTTTTGTCTGTTGTGACATTATCTTTGTTTGTGGTAATTGTAGTATTGGTTAAATTATCTAATCCATCGTTTTTGTAGCTAAATATAGATGTTGATATCACAGTGTTTTCCTCATGGAATTCACTTTTAATCTTTTTAGAAATAAGGCCATTATCGAAAAACTGTTCGTTTGTGAAATTATATTTATTGTTTTCCTCTTTAGTGTAAACCAAATTTTCCTCCGTGGTATCCGAATATTTAGTAATTTCTACCTTATCCTTGCTAATGTTTTTCGTCGTAATAGAATATCCATTCACGTAGGAGAAAGTTTTTTCAATTTCATCACCTTCGTACAAATCCTTTTTAGTTGATATTTTTATCAATCTGTTTTGAGAATCATATTCGTAATCGAAATTGAACTCATTTTTGTCATCTGCAAAGTTTCGTTGATGTCTGTAGTTTGTTATTTGATTATTTGAATTGTACGTATAATATATCCCCGTAACAACTACATTATTAGCATCTTTGTATATATAACTTGTTGGCATATCTGCTTCATTATACTCAATGATTTGTTCACTTATTTTCTTCTTCGAATCATTATAACCAATTACTCTATTTATATTATTGTTCGAATCGGAATGTAATTCCTTATATTCTTCTGATGTTTTTATCAATACTTTTACATTATTGCCATCTTCCCAGTTCCATTCCAATAACATATTGGGACTTTGCGATTTCAGTAAAACTCCATTTTTGTCAACACTGTGGTTTAGTGTTTCCTGAGTACTAGTGTGATGATATCCTTTTCGTGTACCATTATGATATCTAATAATCGTTTTTGTTAAATTTTGATTTTCAAAAATATTCTTTATTGACACATCTTCGAAATCTAATTCGTACGAATGATTTAGGATATTTGTTTTAACATACCAATTTATCAAGTTATCCAATTTTATTACTTGATTTTTTTTGGCAAGTTCAGCATTGTTTTTTTCCAGATTCGAATTTTGATTTTTTAAATCCTCATTCTCAGCTTTTATTGCTGCTAAATCTTTATTTATTTGGTCTAATTCAGATTTGTATTTGTCCTCACAGCTCATTAATCCAATAGTCAGGACGATTAGTATATAGCTTAATTTATTTTTCATCTTGTTATGTTTAATTTTCTTTCCAATCTAGGTATTCTTCGTTTTTTGAATTAGAATAAACTTTCTTGCTTTTTGGTTTAGAGTTCTCATAAATGCTAGTTTCTTTTTTCTGCGGAGCATAAGGAGGTTTTGTAAACCAATTTGAAAATATTGTTTTCTCTTTTATTGTGCCGTCAGGATTTAGTTCAGTTATTGTTTCAGTTTTATGATAATAATCATCTCTTCTTGCTTCTTGATTTTCATAAATATTAAATCCCGAAATATTTATTTCTCCAGAAGGAGATTCACTCCAAGTTTTAAATCTAGCCTTTCTGAAATCGTCATTATAAGCATCATATCTATTATTAACATATTTCGGATACATTGCTATTTTAAAATTGGTGATTTCATCTATAAGTTTATGATATCTCATTTTTAGCTTATTGTCACTGGTGTAGTTTTCCTGTCTGCGAGTGTATTTACTGATCTTATCATCCGTATATTCTATTTCTATATATCGTTTAATTATACTCGAATGTGTTTGATGTTCATAATATTCAAGCAATCTATTATTAGCATTAAATTTAAATCTGCTTTGCTCATAAAATTCGCCAGTTCTTAGGTATGATTTGTTGTCTATTGTAGATACACCATTCTCGTACGAATAATTAGTTTCATAAATTACGACATCTCCGACCTTCCATGTATATTTGCTTAGCTTATTATTATCTAGATATTCAAACTCCTTTGTGTAAATATCTTTTTCCGAGCTATCTATTATTTTTATAATATTGTAATTCTCATCATAAGTATATTTAATATCTACTTCGTTGCCTTTTAGACTTGTGATTTCTCCTTCTTCATTGTATTCAAAATAGAATTTTTCGTTTCCTTCAGTTAGAATTATAGAGATACATTTACTATTTTTCCAGCCATAGTCAATAGTAATATTACTGTATTTTGATTGAATTATTATCCCATTTTCATTGTAGCTATGAGTATATATCTTTTCTTCAATAGGTTTATTATTGTATTCTAAACCAAATCTGGCTATGCGCTTCTTGACAATTGTTTGGTGGAGCTTACCATCCTCAAATATATTTTTATACTGTGTGTTTACAATATCATTATCTTCATTTATATTTTGTAGCGTATTTGTAATAAAATTTGTAATTAAATTGTTTTGAGATTCTTTTACAGCCTTTAGTTCATTATCTTTTAGTTTTTTATTCAATTCTAAAAGTTCGCTGTTTTCTTTGACTAGTTGGTCGTATTCCTTTTTTGCCTTATCATAATCATCTGTATAATCATCACCACACGAAATAGCAAAAATTGCTAGCGATATGATTAAAACAGATTTCATAAGAGATTTGAATCTTGTTGCTTTCATTTTTATTGTTTTGCATTTAATTAAAAAATATGGAGACAAAATAACATCATACATGTTTAATAAAAAATAGACAATTAGTGACTTGCGGCTTTCACTTTGCTGTTGGTTTCGCTGAGATGTTAAAAATGATTTGGTGGTTTGTGAATGGTTTTTTTATTAAAAGGAAATTTCCAAAGCAGATGTTTGATTTTAAATGTAATTTATTGATAATCTTTTATGATTATGGATTAGTGGATTAAAGAGAAAATAATATATTTTTTACAAATAAGTTGAATGTGAAGCATGATAAATATTAATGCTGATAAGGCTTTGTATTAATTATGAAATATGAAACTAGGGGGGTGGTTGCAGTTTTGGTAGATGGTTATGATGTGGTTTTCCTTTCTCGCCCACTAATGTCAAAC
>JAOARN010000107.1 GCA_025210485.1 Marinifilaceae bacterium
CAGAATTAACAGCTCATGAAGATATAAGAAAGAAAGGATTTGATGATGGTCTTGAACAGGGAGAAGTAAATATTATCCTTACCATGTATAAAAATGGTGTTAGTATACAAGATATTTCAAATATGACTAATATTTCGATTGAAAAAATAGAGAGAATTATTCAGGAGAATAGTATTGAATAAAAAACTAATGACAATGAAATATTTAGATCCCAAAAATGATTTAATCTTTAAGAAGATTTTCGGTGAGCATAAGGATTTATTTTTAATCAAGACTAAATTGTAAAACTAAATGGTAAAATCGACAAGACCAGGATGTTTAATCCAACAAAAAGTATAGTAGGAGACAGATAATAAAATATCTATCTCCTCTGTTAAGGTTCATATTATTCTTTCATAAATATCTTACTATATCCTTGTGAATTTTTCTCCAAAACGACTTGAGTTGTAATTCTTTCTTTTAATGCTTCAACGTGGCTAATTATTCCAATTGTTCTATTTGATTCGGCTTGAAGTTTTTCTAAAGTGGATAAAGCTATATCCAGTGTTTCTTGATCCAAACTTCCAAAACCTTCGTCGATAAACAAGCTTTCAATTTTAGTGTTCTGACCTGCCAAGTCTGACAAACCTAGAGCTAATGCCATAGATACTAAAAAGGTTTCCCCTCCTGATAATGTTCTGACGCTTCTCTCTGTGTCACCTTGTATACAGTCAATTACAAATAGATCATCGGCTTTGGTTTTGTTGTATTTTATTAAGTATCTGCTATTTAATTTTTGTAGATGTTTGTTTGCAGTATTAAGCATTTGAAGAAGTGTTAATTCTTGTGCAAATTTTGAGAATTTACTGCCTTTGGCATCACCGATTAAATGGTTGATAATTGCCCATTTATTTAGCTCTTTTTCCTGTTTTTTGATTTCAATTTCAATTTCTGAATACTTTGATTTTAATTCTTTGTCTTTTTTAATTTGACTGTGTAACGCACCGATTTCTTGATTTAGTTGTGCTGTTTTGCTTTTCAGACTTGATTGTTTGGTTGTCAGTTCTAGCAAATTATAATTACTGTTATTTTTTGAATATAGCTTCTCTAATTTAGCTCTATTATCAGCTATGCTTTGTTTGAGTTGAATTAATTTCTTTTCAATTTTATTCAATTTATTTTTGAATTTTTCTGCTTCATCTTGGTCTAGAATTGATGTCTCAATTTCTTTTAAGTCTATAAAGCCCATTTTAACTAATTCTTGTTGTGCTGATTTTATCTGTTCATTCAATAAATTTCCAGTTTGTTTGATTCTTAAATTAGAGGTTTCTAATTGGTCGATATTATAAGATATTTTTTCGTCTAATTTGATAAGTTTTCCACTAATTAATGATTTTGTATCTAGCGATTTGTTGATTTTTAATTCAATTTCTTGTAGAAAGTCATCTGGATTTTTCTCTCCGAATAGATCATGTCTGATTTTAGTAATCCGTTTAAAATCAAGACTTAATCTTGAGATTTCATCTTCTGTTTTTATGATGATTTTATCAAGATCGACTAGATTATTAGTCTTAATATTTAATTCAGTATTTAGTCTTTCTATATCTTTTTCAATTTCAATTAGAGAGTCTTTCTTCTCTTCGTATTTACTTAGTTTTGTTTCCAGTATAGGGAATATACGATTTAGTAAAACTTCATCTTTAATTATGTCTTTGTAAAGAAGACTTTCGTCAGTTATTAATTTTATCCTGCCGCTTAAGTAATTTATTTCATTAAATATATTTTCTGCCATATCAATATATTTTATGAGTTTTTCTTGGGAAATAATCTTGAATTTAATTTCCTCAAGTTTTTTAAGCTTAGAAATAATATATTCCTTTGAGTTTGAAATTTTATCCAAATTATATTTGTTTTCAATATTAATTTCGATGCTCTCAATCTCGATTTGAGTTCTCTGTATTTCTTCAGTTATTTTCTTTATTCTTTCATCAACTAATTTTGATTTTTGTTCCAATTCAGTTTTAAGTTTTTCTTCTTTGTTTTGAATTTTTTTTAGTTCTGAATTTTTTAGTTCTATTGTTTCGAGTTGCGATTTAGTGGTATCAATTATTGCCTTGTACTCTTTTTTATAAGGATGTTCGGTTGATCCGCATATTGGACATCTTTGATCTTTTTGTAGTTCTTTTCTGTCTTTTTCGTATGCTTTTTCTTTTAATTCTCGCTGAAATCTAGCATTTAATTCGACTAAACTTAAATCTGAAATTTCTAATTCTTTAGATATATTTAATAGCTTCTCTTCTGATTTATTTAGCTTATTGATTAATTCAATATGTTCAGTTTTATTTTGTTTGATTTCATCCGAAAGTTTATGATAGTTATTCGTTCTGAGAATTAAAATTTCTATATTCGTTTTTGCTGTATTAAGTTTATTTTCATGTTCAATAATCTCCTTTTGCGAAATATTCTCCTGTTCGGTCAAGATTGTTATTTTCTTTCTTTTTTCACTTAGGTGATTATTCAAAATATCTCTTTTCTGACCAATGCTGTATTTGTTCCCTTTCAATATTGTTTGAATATCTTCTTCCAATAAGTCTAAATTTAAATCATTTAGTTTTTTGGCAATAGTACTGCTTTCTGATTTCCATTTTGTTAGGTAGTCTCGCAGTTTATCTAGGTTTGGGTTAGATTTTAGAAATTCTGTGATTTTAATTTTTTGCAATTTTAGTTTTTCTAAAATCACTTTAGATTCATGTATTTCTTTTTCAGTTTTATTTTTTGAATCCTTATGGTCGAGTTTGTTTTTTTCTTTTTCACTTATTGTAAGCTTTAGCCCTTCAATCTCGTTATCGTATTTTCTGACAGATGAAATTATTACTAAATTTTCTTTTTTGTTGTTCTCTAAGTCGCTGTATTCTTTGTTTATTCTTAAGCTTTCCTTATCTAATTTTGCTTTATTAATCTTGTTTTCTTCTTGTTCTTTTTTTGTTTTAATTATGAATTCATTTAGTTCCTTTAAACTTGTTTCTTTATCTTTTATTCCTTGAATTTCTGGTTTGAGTATGATAGCCTTTTCATGCTTGGCTAATTTTATTTTATTATTTTCTTGGTCTTTTAGCTCAGAGTTTTGAAGCTCAAGTTCTATTAGTTTTTCTTTGTTTGATTTTTCTAATATTTCAATATTTTGTTTCGTTTCGATTTGCTGTCTAAGCTCATTTTCTTCTTTTAGGAGTACTTCATATTCTGTGGAGTTATTCTTTAATTCTTCAGTGATTTTCTTTAATTCATCATCGTTTAATCTTTCGATGTTTTCAGTTTTCGCTTTAAGTGTATTTAGTCTCTCGGATTCTTCTTTATGTTTTGCAAATGCTGTTTTTCCTATTTCTCTGTATATTTCAGTGCCAGTTATTTTTTCAAGAAGAGCAGATCTTTCATCAGCTTTTGCTTTTAGGAATTTTGCAAATTCACCTTGTGACAAGAGTATTGATTTAATAAATTGGTCGTAATTTAAGCCAGAAATCTCCTCGTTTTTCTTGATTACCTCTGATTTCTTCTTGCTAATGATTTCAAATTCTCCGTTATCATTTTTTTTCGATAACTCCATTTGATCTGCATTCAAATTATTATTTCTGTTGTAGGCTATGCTCCATTTCGTTCTATAAATTTGATTAGCAGATTCATATTCCAATTCCGCATAACTTTCCCTTGTTCCTCTTGTTATGATGGCGCCTGCCTGGTTTATTTTCTCTTTACTAAGACTGCCATTTCTAGGAGTTTGGTTGTATAGAGCCATTGTTATCCCATCAAGAATTGAGCTTTTGCCAGAACCTGTAACCCCTGTTATAGCAAATAATCCTGTGTCAGCAATAGCTCCTTCTTGGAAATTTAAAGAATTTTTCCCTTTCAGAGAGTTTATATTTAGTAATCTTATATTTAGTATCTTCATCTTGTAATTCTTGATTTATTGATTTTCTGAATTGTGGAAAATCTCAATTAGCTCTTCATAGCAAGTTAATATGTCTTCAGGGTTTTCAATATCTTCTGACTCTAGCATTTTTTTGAATACATCTTTCGTGCTTAATTCTAGTAGGGAGGTTGTTTCTTCAAACAAATCAGATGTTCCTGATATTCTATTTTTGAATTTTATGCTCGAATTAATGATTTCAATATTCGGATTTATTTCTGGTAAATTAGGGTATAAGTTCATAATCTCTGAACTGTACTCATCTTCCTGTATTTGTATCTCAATCCAATCTTTTGTGTGCTCTTTTTTGCAAATATGATCTTGTAGTGATTTTTTCACAGATTCATAGCTGCCTTTAAATCTAACTAATTTTCTGAATTTAGGTATTTCAATATCTTCAACACTTATTGAATTGGATAAATTTACAATAATCGCAATCTTTGAGTCTTTCCTTTCACTAAAACTCAGTGGAATTGGTGATCCAGAATATCTTATGAAATTATTTTGACTTATTTTTTGAGCCTGGTGAATGTGACCCAGTGCAACATAATCAAAATAATCACCAAATATCTCTGAACTTACCGAGCCTAAATTTCCAATATGTATATCCCTTTCACTATCGCTTAGTTTGCTACCATTCACGTATAGATGTCCTGTTCCAATTACAGGTATGTTTTTTTGTTTGTATTTTTGTGTTTTCTCACCAACCAATTTATAGTGGTTCTTTATTCCCTCCTTTATGGCTTTTATCTTATCAGTATAATTTTCCCCTGCCTGTGATTTTCGAATATCTTTATCTCGTAGAAATGGTACAGCACAAACCACACACTTAATTTCTTCGTTTTCTTTTATTTCGATAATTTCGTCTTCTATCTTTTCCGTTGCTCCTCCAATTACATGAATGTTTAGAAGATTTAATATCTCTTTAGGAGCATTCAATGTGCTTATATAATCATGATTGCCGCCAATAATAATTATATGTTTGCAATGGGACTTGTATAAAGACATTAAAAATTTATAGTATTGCTGAAGTGCGCTGTTAGGAGGGTAGCCGATATCAAAAATATCGCCCGCTATAATTAAAATATCTATTTCTTGTTTATTTATTGTTTCGATTAACCAATTTAGGAAAAAATTATGTTCTTCGATTCTTTCTTTGCCATGCAGTCTTTGTCCTAGATGCCAATCAGAACTATGTAGGATTTTCATATTTGCAGTATTGTAATTTTGTGAATTTTGTAAAGATAGCTCTCAAATCGAGCTATTCTTACAAAATTACAATAAATTTAATGAATACTTGCATTATGATAATAGGGAGTGTATTTTTTAGTTAAGACTTATAGTCCAAAATTGAAAATTTCGTAGGCAATCAAAATACATGCTATGATTATAGGTATGGAGATTAGTGTAAATTTAATTGCTAGTTTAGTGTTAAATTTCTGAGTCTGTTTAATAAAATTGTTAAATGATGATTTCTTTCTTTTTTTTAACTCTTTCTTTAAATGATCCAAATCGTGATTGTAAAAATTAGATGCTTTGCTATACTCCTGTTTGTTTTTGGTGTTATGGTTTAACCATTTTGCAAATTCATGTTTGTCATAAATGCAAAGATTGTTTTCGATTGCTCTTCTAAACATGTGCCAGGATATTACCCGCGTAGCATTCTTATTATTCTGAGTCTCCATTTTTAAAGAAAAATTTTAGTGTCAATTATTTTGTTAAGTTCAAATCCTATTTCCTCTATAATATTAAGCACAAGTTTTGGTTTTATCTTTCTTGTTTCACAAATCTTCTTTATGCTGATGTTGTTTACGAAGAAATCACATACAATTTGTTTTGTAGGAGTTTCAAGCATAGAAATTTGTTTGTTAATTTCTTTTTTTAAGTCAGTGTTGGATATCTTACTGTATTGATTAGAGAAAAGAAAGGCTTCCGTTTCACGACTTAGATACTTGTCTTGTATATTGTTATCCTTTATATGATTAAAAGATTTAGTTTTTATAATTTTAAATAAATTATCTTTGAATTTCGAATACTCATTTTCTTGATAGTCTTGTTCGTTCCATATCTCAACAAAAACTTCGGTAACTATGGATTCTGATATTTCTAAGTCGTGAGTTATAGCATATGAATATTTTATTGCGGAATAAAAAAACTCATCATGCATTCTTTTAAATTGTCTAATTGTTTTTAGCGTAGTTTTAGGCATTGTTTTGTTGGTTATTAATTTGGTGATTTTTCAAATAAATTTATGCTTTATATCTGAATTTTAGAAATTTTATCGGATTATTGATTAGTTGGTAGATTTAAATTTACTTTAAAATAGCCTCCTTTGTAGGTTTAGCTTAGTTTTATGTGTGAAATTTATGATTGGTAATTATTTAATTTTTTTAAGTATACTTTAAATTTAGCTATAGTTTCAAACAAACTGGATTTAAGTTTTTAGAATTAAACTCTATTTACTATCTTCGGCTGTGCTTTTTAATTACGAGAATATTCTTTTTTTAATTGAAAAACAAAACTTTCCCTAACCAATTTATGAAACAAGATAATTTATTTATAAACAAGCTGATTAAAGGTGATAGCGATGCTTTTAGAAAATTGTATCGTGAAAAATATCCCGTTTTATGTGTGTATGCAAACAAATATATAGGAGATAAGGGTCTGTGTTCTGATTTGGTTCAAGATATTTTTACAAAAATATGGGATAGCCCTCAGATTATTAAGCCAAATAAATCACTTGATTCATTTTTATTCGTTTGTGTTAAAAACTCATGTTATTCTTATTTGAAAAAAACACGGAAAAATAATTTAATTGGCATGGAATTGTCATTTGATATAGAACAAGAAAATAATTCAGCTGATTTTATTAAATTAAACTTGTATGATAAATTATATGGCTTTATAAAAGATTTGCCAGATAGATCCAAACAAATAATGATTATGGCTTTAGGGGGAGAGTCGAATTCCTATATAATGCAAGAATTAGGAATCTCGATAAATACCGTAAGAACTGTTAAGCAAAGGGTTTATTCTAAAATAAGAGAGAGCGTTGAATTGACAACTGATGATGATGTTGATTTTATATTATTTTATCTGTTTAGGAGTGTTGGAGTTTATAATTGATAGATTCCTTATAGGTAGACTACATTGAATTATGTAATTATAACTATATAAGAAAAGATGTAAATCATATTACGAAAATAATATTTATGATAAAAGTAAAATAGGTGAAATATTGTTTTTTAAAAATTTCATAAATTACAATATTGTAAGTGTAAAACCTTGCTTAAAAGGCATATATAACAAAGCTCAATGCGAGGTATTATGCTTTGTTGTGTGCAAATAAAAGGTTGTAAGCCTGAAATAAGTATTAGTGAATAGTTTTTCTTAAATTAAACCATTCTGTAGTTGCACTGATTCTAATTGATTTATATTATGTGATTGTCGTAAACAAAAAAAGACCGCCTAATAGACAGTCTTTTTTATATTGATTAGCTCTGTGGCTTATATTTATTGTATCGGGATTCTCTTCTAGGACCTTTTTTTCTATTGTCTTTTGAGAAAGGCTTTTTATTGTTGTTGCCTCCGTTTGGTCTGTCTGATCGATCAAAACGTCTTTTGCTTCTGCCTGAATCTCTTCTGCCAGAGTTATTGCTCGGCATTTCATTTGAGATTTCAATTCTGACTTTTCTGCCACAAACTGTTGATCCAGCAAAACCTTTTATGATTTCATCGGTAAATTTCTTGTTTACCTCAAAAAATGAAAATACTCCTTTAAGGTCGATTCTACCAACGTCTTTACCTCTTACATTGCATTGCTTGTGGATGATATTAAGTAGTTTTGGAACATCGATTCCGTCTTTTTTACCAATATTGATAAATAATCTATCATCACTGCTATTTTTTGGTCTGCGATATTCAGTATCTCTTCTATCGTTCTGATTTGCTTTAATATTTAAGTCAGGACTATTTTTATAATATTCCCAAAATCTATTAAATTCTAATGAAACAAATCTTTTTATTAACGATTCTTTGTCAATTCCATCTAACTGTGTATTTATCTCTTCAATAAATGGAGCTATTTCTTCTTCGTCAATATTAACTTGCTTTACTTTATCCATAAAGGAGAAAAGTTGTCTTTCGCAAACTTTCTTACCAACTGGAATTTCTGTTTTGTCGAAATTAGTCTTAAGCTTTCTAGCAAGTTCTTTTACTTTTCTTTCCTCTCTTGGAGTTATTAATGCAATTGAAATACCCTTATTTCCTGCTCTAGCTGTTCTTCCACTTCTGTGAGTGTAAAATTCTAGTTCGTCTGGAAGATTATAATGTATTACGTGTGAAAGATTATCTACATCGATACCCCTTGCAGCAACATCAGTTGCAATAAGTAGTTGTAATGATTTGTTTTTAAAATTTCTCATTACTCTATCTCTCTGAACTTGGGTTAAGTCTCCATGAAGTGCATCGGCATTGTAGCCATCCTTCATTAAAAGTTCGGCAACTTCTTGAGTTTCTTTTCTAGTTCTACAAAATACAATACCATATATATCAGGATAGAAGTCGACAACTCGTTTAAGCACGTTGTATCGATCTCTATTGTTTAGCATATAATATTGATGCGAGATATTTGCATTAGATGTGTTTGCTTTTCCAATAGTAACTTCCTGTGGGTTACTCATGTAGTTTTTAGAGATTTGTCTAACCTCTTTTGGCATTGTTGCAGAGAATAGCCAAGTAAGTTTTGTGTTTGGGGTATCAGCAAGGATTTCGTCAATATCATCCTTGAATCCCATATTTAGCATCTCGTCTGCTTCGTCTAATACTAAGTATTCCAATTCTGAAAGGTTTATTGCCTTTCTTTTAATCAAATCTAATAGTCGCCCTGGGGTAGCTACAATAATTTGTGCTCCTCTCTTTATTTTCCTAATCTGTTCGTCAATATTAGCTCCTCCGTACACATTCACAAGCTTAAGATTGAAAATATTCTTTGAGAATAATTTCAAATCTTCCCCAATTTGGATACCTAACTCTCTGGTTGGCGATAATATAAGTGCTTGAGGCGTGTTTTCATAAGGGTCGATTAATTCTATCAATGGTAAGCCATATGCTGCGGTTTTACCTGTACCTGTTTGTGCTAATCCAACAAAATCTGTTTGTGCTTCTAAAAGCAACGGGATAGCCTTTTCTTGTATCGCAGTTGGCTGTTCAAACCCTAATTCTGAAATTGCGTTAAGAACTGTCTTTGACAGACCTAAATTTTCAAATGAATTCATCCTATAATTTTTATGAGCGGCAAAGGTACGAAAATATTCTAAACCAACTATTCAACCAAGAAAAAATATCAAAAATTAAACATATTTTTGTGAATTTTGATATTTCTTCGAACAATGAGGGTAGATAAACTAATATTACGTTGTTGTTTTGTATACTTATTCTGCCGTTTTTTATCTAAATGAAATTTAGATTATCTTATTAGCTTTTGGATTTGTTATTTATTCATGGAGAGTAATTATTCATAATTGCTAGAATGATTGGATATATTATAAGTCTTCTATACCCATTTTATTTAAGCTTGACTTATGCTCAGAGAAAATAAACACATATTTATTTTCTTTTATGCAAAATAAATAAATAATAACAGCGTTATAGAAATATAAGTTTTATGACAGCTAATATTTTAAATTTAATATAAATGCCTATGGTATCAATTTCTACTCTTTTTGAAAATTTTAATAATTCGGAATCTAAACACATTACATTAATGAATGATTTTGATCATTCTGTTTTTGAATCACAAGATTTCCTAGATTATATTGATTCTGAAATTAAAATTGCTCCTAATTCTGTCGTGAATAGGATTAAAACATATGCTAATAATTTAACTGATGAAATTTTTAGTGTCTGTTGTAATTAAATTTAAAAATAAGCCTATGCCTCTATTATGAGCATAGGCTTATTTTTTTCTCTTACCAAGTATGTTTCTGATTAGTTTAAATGATATGTGGAACACATAAAATTGTGTATATAGAATAGTTAAACTGTATAAGAAAATTCGATTATCATACTTTTTCACTAAGAATAGTCTCCTCTTTTTTTGTTCCAAAAACTAGATTCGTAAGCTCAACAACACCTTCCACCTGACTTTGTTTGCTTCTCAAATCGTCATCTTGTAGCGAGGCACGAGAGAAAAGATCTCATACATTAATGAATATAAGTTTTGATTATATAAGATGCTTCGCAAGTACTGCAAGACCAATTATTAGCTTGATACTGATGATTGAGTATAATTCCTTGTAAGTGAAAAAAAATCATTCAGAGTGCTAAAAATTTAATCTTACAATGCGGTATGATCTTACTTATCTAAAAAAAAAAAGTGGATTTCAGAACAATAGGCATTGCCTGATATAATAAAAGCCTTTCAAGCAATTTTGTAATATATAGAAATAGTAATGACTTATATCTTGCCTTAAAGGCATAAGAAGACAGTCGGATATAATGTTCTATTGGAAATTGATTTATTTTGCCTGAAAGGCATCTATACCATAGCCCAAAGCAACGTATTGGCCTGAAAAGATTTATAAATAAAAAGGCTGTAAGTTTGAAATAAGCAGTAATACATAATTTTTTAAATTAAACCACTCTGTAGTTATACTGATCCTGTGTTTCCTCTAATTTTGATATTGTTTGTCGTGTTTTCAATTAAGAATACAGACAGTTTTTCTAGAGATTATTTAATTTTTGTTTCATAAAATTAAGTATATATCCATTATTAATATTTTAAAGAAAAAAAATAGTATCCTGTAAATTACTGATATATCAGTAGATGCATGAGATATGTAAGCTGTAAATTGTATTTTTTTTCACTATTGTGAAACTTTTATTTAAAAACCTACGTACAAGGAAATGACACCGAGTATTTTATTTTGGAAACAGAATTAGGATTTTGTTTGATTGTTTTTCAGACACCTGATTTTACAAGTAATTTTAAAGAGTCATAGTTTTATTTTGAAAACTGTAATAGCTTGTTTTTAGCTTTTAAATTATTAGCCTTATGAAATTTATGTTATCAATCGAAAAAATAAGAAAGGTATTTTTGTGTGTTTTATTTCTGTTATCTAACTTCTATGTTTCTTATTCCAATCCAGAACCAAAGGAAGTTATTATATATAAAAATGAGAGTAATATAATTCTTCCTGAGTTTTTTTTGTATGATTATGTTGTTTTTTCTGTAAAGTATACCGTGGTTTCTGCTAGTGGTACTTTTTGGGTAGATGCAAATGACAATCAAGTTTATGATTCAGGCGAGGAGATAGGAGTAAATGATGTGGTGGATAAATCTAACTTGATGTCAGGCAAATTTTATTTTAAGACAGACGAGAATGTTGGTGTTACTGGTAGTTTTAGGTATGAATGTACTTATGAGTATAAGGATCCTTTCGGCAATACAAAGTATGGAACTGGTGATGTTGAGTTTAATTATACAGTAAAAGATGTCGCAGATAAACCTAAAATTTATCTATCTGATGAGTCGATTTCTGGCTCGGAAGGGGATTTGGATAATACAGAAGTTTCTTTTGGAATAAATAATGCAGACGCCTTACCTGAAGGAGCTTACATGCTTGTTGAACTGGATGTAACAGGTTCAGCTATAAAGGATAAGGATTATGAAATTACAAATATGTATAATGGTATTCCAAATAATGTATTGATAACTAAAGATAATAACTCTATTATTATAAATATTAAGGCAGATGAGTTGAAAGAGTCAGATGAAGACATTATTGTTAAGCTGAAGTCTGCACAAAATGCCATAATTGATAATACAGGAGACAAGCATTTAAACTCTTATCAATATACGATAGAGGATGATGGTGATAAAATTCCAGCTCTATCAAATGAAAGTTTAGGTGACAGCAATTTCGATATCATCGAAAACCAGACTGATGCGTTTACAAGTTTTGTGATTGATGATGAAAATACACCTAAGAATGGTTATGTCTATGAGATTAGTGATGATAGATTAAAGATTGTAGGAGGGCAAATTTATATCAATGAAAATAAGATAGATTATGAGAGTTCGGATCCAAAAATATTTAATGCAACATTCACGATGTGGGATTTAAACCCTGATGGATCTAAAGCAAATCAAAAGGATTATATTCTATCGTTTAATGTTGTAAATGCAAACGATGTTGCTCCTGTTATTTCTAGTTCGTTAGTTAGTATTGATATTGGTACAGGTACTGAAAAAGATGTTCGTCTTACTACACTAACATATACAGATGCAGATGGCAATGCACCTGAGCTGGGTCAAGTTTACACTGTTCTAATTGATAAAGCTTCAAGTACGAGTAGTGATGCAGATTTGATTGACCGATTTTATTTTGATGGAATGCAACTAAAGTTAAACTCAGTTGATGGAATTGAAACAGCTAAAAATTTTAACTTTAAATATGCAATTAGTGATGGAGTTAATACAAGTGCACAAAAGGAATTATTGGTTCAATTTCAATACCCAGAATTATCATTTGGATTAGCAATGTCTGGTTTGCCTGAGAATGATGCTGCTAGTCAAGATTTCCCTTTTAGCCTACAGTTAACTGCCAATCAGACATCTGATATTAGTTTTGATTTTGAAGTTTCGAGTGTTGATGCAAGTTATGAAACCAACTATAAAATTATTATGGATGGAACAGATATGTCTTCCAATTCAGGTTCTTTTGTTTTTGCTAAGAATACTCCAAAAAAGGACTTTAAGCTAGTATATAAGGCTGATGATAAATATACAGAACCTACAGAAAGATCGTTTACTTTTAAAATATCAAATCTGGTAGGAGCGAAACTTCCATCTGGATATAAGGATATGGTATTTAAGATTACAGAGGATGATAAGGTTCCTGTTGTAACAGATATTGTAACAGAAATAGAGATATTAGAATCCGCAGATGGAAATACCGTTTTGTTTACCCCTACAGTAAAAGATGATGATACTAATTTAGCTGGTATAAGTTTTGGTTTGACAGGTTCTACGGATTTACGGATTGTAGGGGATGGAAAAATTCAACCTATCGTTGGAACTCCATTTGATTATGATACTTCTACAGATAAGGTATTCGATATAAAATATAAAATTAGTGATGGATCAAATTCTACAGAATACACTATCAAATGTAAATTGAAAAATACAAATGATAATGCACCAGTATTGGCTGATATGGCACAAAAGATACTTAGTACCAATGAAGCTGTGGATGATATAGTTCACACTTGTACCTACTCTGATGCAGATGAGCATGATGGCGAACCAAGTGTAAATACTTTTACCTGGTCTATCACAAGTGGAAATGATGATGGATATTTTAAAATTGATAATTCTGGAAATATTCGTATAAAATCAAATACTGGACTTTTTGATGCGGAGAAGGAGTTTACCGTAGGAATTGGTCTTAGTGATGGAACCAATACCGCTATTTCGAAAACAATTTCAATTAAAGTTCCTTCATTTAGCTTAAGTCTTAAGTCGGATAAGCTGAATGTTGACGAGGGCGACAATGGGCAATCAAACAATATTGCATTTAGTATTGATTTAAGCAGACAAGTTAGTAATCCAATAGAGCTGGGGCTAGAGTTGTCAGGAACTGCTATTTTGGATACCGATTATAATATAGTATCTGCAAACTATGCAGCAAATAAATTTACAATACCTGCAAATAGCTCAAAGTTTGCCTTCACTATAAAAACAATAGGTAATGATAAAACAGAGGAAGCGAAAACATTAAAGTTGAAAATAAAAGATGCTTCCGATGGAGAGATTGCTGTTTCCGAAATCACTGTATCAATTGATAATGATGATTACAATCCCGTACTAAGTGTTTCAGCTAATATAATGGTTCCAGAGGATACAAGTCCTGGTAGTAAAATTGCGAAGGTTAGTATTACAGATCAAGATAATAGCTCATTTACATGTTCGATTGATAATTCATTATTTACGGTTAATAATAATGGTGATATATTTTTGTCTGCTAATGCTGATATTGAATATTCCGAAGGGGCGAATATTATTGTGTGTAATTATACTGTTAGTGACGGTACAAATGAAACAAAAAAACAACTTAGGATTACCATTACAGAGGTATTGCTAGATAATTTGAGTATTGCAGCGGATGAGTTGCCTATCTATATAAATAATAAATGGCAAATTAACGAATTGGTGTGCCATCTGTGTGTGACGGATGAAAAAGTTGAAATTGATGGTTATACCAATTGGGAAATACTTGAAGGTAATGAAGAAGGCTATTTCGCAATTGATGAATCTTCAGGTAATATATTCCTTAGAAAAATGTTGCCAATTTATGGTAAATATGATTTTAAATTAAAAGTTAAGTGCCAGAAAGACGGAGATTCAATTGTTGGAGAAATTATTATACATTCATTGAATATGGTAGGCATAGAGGATGTAAAAACAGAAAAAGAAGATGCTTGTGTTTATCCAAACCCTTCAGCCGAATATTTTACTATTAAATCCAAGTCTAGCAAAAATTTAGATATTTATATTTATAATCAGACAGGTAAAATGGTGAAGTTTATAAAATCATATAAAACTAATTCAGTGGTTAATCACAAATTGAATAGGGGATTGTATTTTATAAGATCAAATAATAGTGAATTTAATGATATGAAATTGATAGTAAGGTAATATATTTGAAAATTGTTTAATTTATGTCGAAAATCTACAAGTTTAGGTTTTCGACTTTTTTTTTGAAAAACAATTATATTCTCAAGAATTAAATATATTTTTGATTTTAACATAAATATATTAACAAAATATGAGTTCTAGCTTTAGAAAAATAGGAATATACCTCTTTCATTTCTTTATTATTGTCTCCTTAACGATATTAAGCCAAATAGGAGGATTGGTTTACATATTGTCGTTGTTTATCTCAAAAAAAGTAAATATTAAATTTAAAGGAATTATTGTCTTTCTGCTTCTGTATTTTATTTCTAATCAAATACTGATTCCAATCATCGCTAAATTCAATGATAGAGAACAGATTGAATATAATAAGCATTTACAGTCTGGAAATATTCTTTTTAAATTACTGAATCGTAACTATGTTCATAAGGATTTAAATAAACTATTAACTTCAATTTCCACTGAGATATCTTCAAAAAATAGCGATATAGTTATTTTATGTCTCGATGCAAATTTCCCTTTTATTGATGGTTTTCCTCTTTTGCCGCATTTTAGCCACAATGATGGAAAGAAAATAGATTTGGCTTTAATATATGAAAACAATAAAGGGAGGATAGTGTCAAAATTGAAATCAAATTCTGGTTATGGCAATTTTGAAAACCCTGTTCCGGGCGAGTTGAATACATGTAAGATAGCTAAATCGAAAGGCTATTTTCAGTATGATTATCCTAAATATTTGAGCTTGGGTCGAAGAAACAATGATTTGAATTTCTCTATTACTGCAAATAGATTGTTGATGAGTTTGATATTAAAACATAATCAAGTAGAAAAGATTTTTTTAGAACCTCATTTGGTTAAGCGAATTGGAATGCAAAGTAATAAAGTCCGTTTTCAGGGCTATATGTCAGTAAGGCATGATGACCATATTCATATTCAGATAAAATAGCCAGATTATAATTAATCCAAATCGCAAGCACATAATTGAAAAATGCAACTTGTATTTTTTAGTCATAGATTATGATTACAATTAGCTATTTTCAATGACACTAAGTTTTAATAAAAATAATAATTACATTTGTTTTAAATTTTGCATATGGTTGTTAGTTTTCTTCGATAACACGACCAAATAAAGATATCAAATCAGACTAAGAATATGTTATTAGATAAATTATCACTGATAAATTATAAAAATATAAAAGAACTCGAATTGGATTTCTCACCAAAGATCAATTGTATTATAGGTAATAATGGAGTGGGAAAAACTAATTTACTAGATTCAATATACTATTTGAGTTTTTGTAAAAGTTATTTTTCAAGTACTGATACCACAAATATAAATCATGACGAGAAGTTTATGGTATTAGAAGGAATATATAAAAAGAATGATAAAACAGAACTTCTTAATTGTGGAGTGAAAAGAGGTCAAAAGAAAGTCTTTAAAAGAAACAAAAAAGAGTATAAAAAATTAATTGATCATATTGGACTATTCCCATTAGTGATGATCTCACCTTCGGATGATAGACTAATTACCGATGGCAGTGAGGAGAGACGAAAGTATATGGATGGTGTTATTTCGCAATACGATAGAATGTATCTCGAAAATCTTATAAAATACAATAGGGTCTTACAGCAGAGAAATAAATTATTGAAAAATTTTGCAGCAAATGGATATTTCGATGCCGATTCATTGGAGGTATACGACCTGCAATTAATGGAGTATGGGAATAAGATATTCGATAAGAGAAAAGAATTTCTAGATAAATTAATTCCTGTATTTCAATATTATTACACATTTATTTCTGGAGACAAGGAGCTAGTTAGCTTGGAGTACAAATCGCAACTTTTTGAATTTGGATTTGATAGTTTATTGCAAAATGCTAGAATGAAGGATCAATTTGCCCAATACACAACAGTTGGAATTCATAAAGATGATTTGTTGCTGAAATTAGGGAATTATAATATAAAAAAAATGGGCTCGCAGGGCCAGAAAAAAACATTTCTAATTGCCTTGAAAATGGCCCAGTTTGAGTTTTTAAAAGAACTTTCAGCAATAAAACCGATATTATTATTGGATGATATATTTGACAAACTTGATGCTAGTCGGGTAGAGGCTATAGTTAAACTTGTCTCAGAGGAAAGATTTGGGCAGATATTTATTTCAGATACAAATCGAGATCATCTTGATAGTATATTGAAGAATATAAGTATGGAATACAAGTTGTTTTATATTGATAATAACATTAATGCTTTACAATTAGATAAATAATGAGAAGAAGTAAAACTCAGAAAATTGATGAGCTGATTGACGAAATGCTTAAAGGTACTCAGTTGGAGAAAGGACTGAAAGAGCATCGATTAATAAAATCATGGGAAGAAGTAATTGGTAAGACAGTTGCAAATTCAACAACAAAACTATATATAAGAAATAAAAAACTGTACGTATATATTCGATCATCAGTCATTAAGCATCAATTAAATATGATAAAAGAGGGGTTGGTTCGTGCGCTTAACGAAAAGGTTGATGCTTATATTATTAATGATATTGTTTTTATGTAACTAACACTATTATCTATAAATGGATGTTTTGATTTGACTAGTCAAAATATCTTTCAAATTAATTATTAAATACATGAATACTGCTAGAAAACTACTACTAATTAGCTTATTATTCTTTTCTTTAAATTTGTTTTCGCAAACAAAAATAGTCAGTCTTGATACTGGCGAGAAAATAATTTTGTATGCTGATAAAACTTGGGATTATTATAAATCAGTAAAGTATGATTATGATTTTTCGAAAATTCAAAATAATGAGATTCCTAAGAATTTAAGACAGGGGATACGAGCCAATAAAAACACAATTACCATTGCTATGAAAATGCATTTTCAGGGCTGGCAATATTTTATGCCCATTCCCAAAAGTTCGCAAGCTGCATGGGGAAATAATGATGGTAGAACTACATGGTGGAAGGGGTATTGGTATAATTTAAAAACTAAGAAATACTCCAGATCAACACCAGTGTTGAGAAAATCGGGTGATTATAAAGGAGATTATCAGTGCGATAAAGGAAGATGGAGAAACGGAGGCTCTCCCCATCATCCTAGCAAAATAATGTGGCTCTTATCTAAATCTGGTGGGATAAAACCTTATATTTAGAAAAGAAAAAGCCTAATGGATGTGAAATTCATTAGGCTTTTTCTTTGTCCTATTCTTTGTTGTAGAATCCAGTCTTTAAAACTCCATATTCGTCTTTTCCTAATTTGTGTCTATAGAACGCTCTTAAGAATCCAATTCCATAGCCGCATATCTGGGTTATAGATGAAGCTACAGATATTAATGCTACCTGCAATGAAGCTGATTCAAGCAATGAATCTACGAATATTAGTATTGAATATAATGCTAAAGGAGCAATAAATACTGGTTTAAATATTGATAGAATAAGCAATGCGATTAAACCAATCAAGAATAAGCTCGGTAATGCAAAAATTGGCTTAAAGGTGTGAGGGTATATCTGAGAAATATAATATCTAGTTTTCCCAAACCTGTATACCTGTAGATAGAATTTGGAGAATGAAATCCTTCTTTTATGAAACACATATAAGTTATTAAGAAGTTTGGTTTCAAATCCTCTATCGATTATCTCAATTGCCAAGACCATATCCTCTCCAGGATGCATTCTTGTTATTGGAAATCCGCCTAATTCATCATATACTTTTTTCGAAAAGCCAAGATTAAAACTACGAGGGTAGAATTTCTGTATTTGTTTATCACCTCCTCTTATTCCCCCTGTTGTAAAGAAAGAAGTCATGGCATAGGATACTGCTTTTTGGAAGTCGGAGAAGTTTTTGCTTGCTCCGTCAGGACCTCCAAAACAATCAACAAAATTTTCGCTTAATTCTTTATAAAGTTCTTCGAAGTAGTGAGGAGGAATTATACAATCTGAGTCGAAGAATAAAAAATAATTGCCTTTGGCTTTTGAAAGGCCATAATTTCTGGCAATTGCAGGACCTTGGTTTTCTTTGTAGTAATATGAAATATTGATACTTTGAGAAAATTGATCACAGATTTCTTTGCTCGAAATCTGTGATCCGTCCTCTACAATTACTAATTCAAAATCCTTATTTGTCTGTTTGTCTAGGGATTCCAGTAATTCCAAAAGTTCGTCGGGGCGATTGTATACTGGAACTATTATAGAAAAGTTTAAATTATTTTTCATTTTTGCTTATAAAATAGAATATCTCGTTTCTTGGCAGAGATTGCTCCTCAGCAATATCGCTTAAATTTTCATTA
This sequence comes from Marinifilaceae bacterium, assembly GCA_025210485.1. GTDB lineage: Bacteria > Bacteroidota > Bacteroidia > Bacteroidales > Marinifilaceae > JAOARN01. Next base: position 18,925 of record JAOARN010000107.1, read on the forward strand.
ACATAAAAAGAGTCGTGAACAGTGAAGCCAACAGATTCAAGTCTTTTTTTATAGTCGACACCATATAGTCTAACATGATCCTTCTGAAGGAAATGAATTTCTCTTTCTTTTTCGGATGTGATAGATTTGTCTTCGTATGTTTTCTCTAAACTATTGTCCATAGGGACTTGTAAAATGGCTCTACCTTTATTTTTTAGTACTCTGTGTATTTCCGACATGGCTTGAATGTCGTTGTCAACATGTTCTAATACGTGATTGCATATTATCATGTCAAAAGATTCTGCCTTGAACGGAATTTTTTGGATGTCTAATAATACGTCTGCTAGTGGGCTAACAATATCAGCCGTAGTGTATTTTCTGCCATGAATTTTTCGAAACCTTTTATAAAAACATTGTTCTGGTGCAACATGAAGAATGCTTAGTTTATTGTCGAAAAAATCAAATTCCCTTTCAAGTATATTCCATATTAATCTATGTCTTTCAAGGGATAAGCAGTTAGGGCACAAAGCCTGTGTTCTGTATGTTTGTTTATTGTAGCCATAGGGCAGAAATTTTCGGAATGATTTTTTGCATACAGGGCAGTGTTTATTATTTCCTCTTAAGATGATAGAGCTAAACCACCTAAGCACCAAACTTAGTTTTATTAGAATAGGTCTTGGTATGAATTTTAATATTAATCTTAATATTTTTTGGAACATTTATTCTTAATGTTTGTTAGACTAAAGTGAATCTTTTATTTGGTAATTATTTCTATCGCTTGAATTTCTACTAGTTAATTCTGCTACAAATCCCGTTAAGAATAATTGAGTTCCAATAAGCATTGCAGTTAGAGAAATGTAAAAATAAGGACTATCTGTTACCTTTGGCAGTACTAAACCTTTATGTAGATAATATAGTTTTTCGAAACCTATATATCCAGCTGAAATAAATCCAAGAAGGAACATAAATGTGCCGATTAGCCCAAAAAAGTGCATAGGTTTTTTTCCAAATTTGCTAATGAAAGTGATAGACAATAAATCCAAAAAGCCATTAATAAATCTATTTAAACCAAACTTGGTTACTCCATATTTACGCTCTCTATGAATTACTACTTTTTCAGTTATTCGCCCAAAGCCAGCTTGTTTTGCCAATATAGGAATGTATCTATGCATCTCGCCATATACCTCAATGCTTTTCACAACATCTTTTTTGTAGGCCTTTAGTCCGCAATTAAAATCATGAAGTTTGATTCCTGATACCATTCTTGAAACTCGGTTGAAAAATCGACTAGGAATTGTTTTCGATATTGGATCGTATCTTTTCTTTTTCCATCCCGATACTAAATCCCATGAATCTTCCTTTATCATTTTATAAAGTTCGGGGATTTCGTCAGGTGAGTCCTGCATATCGGCATCCATAGTAATCACAACATCTCCCGAAACATTTTCGAAAGCTGTGTATAATGCAGCAGATTTCCCGTAATTTCGTCTAAACCTGAAAGCTTTTATTTCTGGATGATTTTGTTTTAGTTGATTAATTATTTCCCATGATTTGTCAGTACTTCCATCATCTACCATAACCAGCTCGTATGTGTATTGATCTTTTATTACTCTACTGATCCAGGCAATAAGTTCTGGTAGCGATTCTTCTTCGTTATATAGTGGGATTACAATTGAAATATCCATATTATTGGTTTGTGTTTTTGTTGAAATTATATGATCTTTTTCTTGTTACCCATGCTGTAAGTGCCGCAAACATTGTTCCTTCAATAAATCGAACAAAAAATGATTGTATGGCGAACATAGGAATTGACATGGAGCTGTAGATTGCTTTGAATAGTTTGATAAGATCTTTCTCCTGGTCCGACTCTTCAAGCGCCTTAACTAGATACTTACAACTTTCTTCTCTAAATGAATATTCTGTGAAATACTCCATTAAACCAATAAAAATAGCATATGTAACAGAGGCAACCAATACGCATAATAATCCATCTTTGAAATAAGTTGAAAACTTAGATTTTTCAGTGTCAATTATCTGTTTTTGTAATTTTCTGTTCGAAAAAAATAAGCCAGCCATTATAATTAAGGTGTAAACAGTAGACATTTGCTCATCGTATATTAAAGCCCTGCCTTTGAGCAGAGATACTGTGCCGCAAAGTATAAAACTACCTGCCATTAATAGGCCAAAGATAAAATTTGCTTGTTTGTAAAACTTGTTCATTAATTTTAGTAAGAAATTGTGATTTTTATTTGGAAAATTTAGAATATAGCTCTCGTTTTTTTAAAAAAATACATAGATACTATACCATATGCAAACTTAGTATTAATTATTATATAACCAAAACATAATAGTAGGTCAAGTGTGCGAGTTTTTAATAAAATTCTAAGATATTTTCCTTGTATTCTAATTACATAAGATTATTCTTGCTTTTTATTCTTGATTTTTATTCTTGCTTTTAATCGGCGATGAAATCGCCTTAAAACTGTTCTCTAGTTCTTTTATGCAAGCTCGACTGTCTTACATGTGAGCTCGACTGTCTTACATGTTAGCTCGATTGTCTTTTATGCAAGCTCGACTGTCTTACATGCGAGGTCGAATGTCTTACATGTTAGCTCGATTGTCTTTTATGCAAGCTCGAATATTTTAAAGTCTAGCCAGAATATCAGATGTATAAAAGTATTTGAAATTCTAGTAATCAAGACATGTGTTGTGTCTCAATATACTATAAAACAAGCCGTATTAAGAAAAAAACTATTTTTAATACGGCTTGTTAAAAAATACTATTGGAAGTGTTCCTTGTTATTAGGCGTTTTCAAAGCCGGAAAGTTTTATCCAAATCCTAACAACACTGCATTATGAATTCAATCTTTTGTGATTGTTCATCATAAAAAACATATATCAGTCCAACATCTCCCCACATTATATTCGCATCACTTTCCGAGTCTATTTGAAATAAAAACTTCATATTTGAACCATTATCCATTTTCGGAGTTTCTTCTCCTTGCACCCATTGTGGATATCCTCCAATTTGACTCTTGAAATCTTGTTCCCCAATTAGTTTGGTTACCATATTGTCATATTCTTCCCATGCTTTGTCTGGATTTAGATTATAGGATAAATCCGAAGCTTTGGGACTATGTAAATCGATACCTTCCCAATCTGGAAGTGATAAGCTTGGTTTGAAATTGATTTCGCAATAACTTGACTTGTGTTCCTTATTTGGATTATCTATTTTTATGATATTTTCAGTATCGATTTCTCTATATATTTTTATTAGCCATCCGTCATCTTCGGTTTGCCAAGCATACTCATCCCAATCATAGAAGAATTGCACAAGTTTTATGTTTTCGTCGAGTTCAATAGAGTCATTATTGAATATTTGAAAAATAAAATCTAGTTCTTTCCCTTTTTCTGATCTTGGCCATATTTCATCTTTTTCAAAGTATGCATCTCCACCAAAATGAGATTTTAATTGAGAGTTTGAATCGATGGTGTCGAAGGGGGTGGTTTCAATAATTGTAGATTTTTTAATTAAAGATTTTACAATATTTTCCAACTTATCTAGTGAGTTTAACTTGTCTGAGTTGTTTTTATTTTGCATTATAATATTATTTTTGAATAATTATTTCTTGTTCGCAGTATCGATCTCCATTTAATATCGATTTCTTTAAATTGATACTAAGTTCCCTTCCAAATAATGTTTCAAATATTTTTTCAGAATATCCAATTGTACAATTACAAAGTAAAGGATTGTTGACTCCTTTTTTCGCCATTGGACAAGTACATGATTCAAATATCAGATTAATGGTATTCCCTTTCTTTGTGATATTATTAGGCTGAAAATAACTTTTCTTTAAATGTTTGAACAATATGTCTATGTCTTTTTCAGAACTATTATTAGTTTTTATATCGCATACCGTTTTGTATAGTTCTGAGTTTTCGCAACAATTGTTCCCGCAGTTTTTTAATATTTTAATGGCATTGTAGTCATTTAGTTTACCTAATTCGGTTAGATTATGATTTATCCAATTTGTAATTCGTTTATCTTCTGTCATATTATGTTTTGAATCGTTCTTTTTTGATTTAAAGGAAAACTCAGCAGGTTTTAGACAGCAAATGTAATTAATCTATTATCTTATATTAATATGTTCATGAATATTTTTTTAGGCATATAACTTTTTATGTTTTATTTTATTAATGGAATAAAAAAAAAGCCAAGTTAACTTAGCTTTTTATCCTTCGTAAAATGAAATTTTGATTCTAAGTATCTAATCCTAATGAAAAAGATAAAAATCGTCTTAATGATTTGCTTGTGTTTAGAATTCAAGTAGGTGTTATACACCCACCTGTATCAGTTTTTTGCTTTAATTGCAGCAGTTTTTTTTATTTGCCTCTTTCGAAGATTCATTTTTTTCTGTTTCTTCTATTTTTATATCACAACAACATTCGTCCTTTTTCGTTTCTTTTACTTCTTCTTCTTCTTCGATTTTGATATTGCAACAATCATTCTTCTTTGTGTTTTTTTTGAATAATCTCATAATGGTAAATTTAATTTAGGAAATAATATTAAATGCATATCCTGAAATCACTGCTACCAAGAAAATAACAGCAATAAAGGATAGTAATAATTTGCTTTTGAAGATTTTTGCAAGCATTGTCATTTCTGGGATAGCCATTCCTGCTCCACCTATAATTAATGCTATAGCTGTTCCCATACCAACTCCTTTTGATATTAAAGACATTGCAATAGGTATGGCTGTTTCTGCTCTGATATAAAGTGGAATCCCTACTATCGATGCTAAAGGAACAGCAAATAGATTGTCACTACCCGCATATTTAGCAATAGTGTTACCCTCTGGTAAATATCCGTATATTGCTGCTCCTATTCCTACACCTATAAATAAGTATGATAAGATGGGCTTAAGAGAATCCCAACCTGCTTTTAAGGATAAGGATACTTTGTTTGAAATTTTTAATTCTCTTCGTTTATCTATTCCATCTACAATATTGTTTTTTCCACCTGATATCTTTACTGATTTCACATGTTTTGCAAAGCCAAACCTATCTAAAACAAAGCCAAAAACTACTGATAATACAAATGCTAATGCAAAGTAAATTATAGCATTTTCGATACCCACTGTTGCAGCTAACATTGCCACGACTATCGGATTTAGCAAAGGAGAGGAGATTAGGAATGACATTACTGAGCCAAAAGGTAGTTTTGCATTCAAAAAACCTACTGTCATTGGTATGGTTGAGCAGGCACAGAATGGAGTTACTGCTCCAAATATTGCTCCTGCAACATTACCTATTATTCCTTTTCCTTTAAATAGTTTTTGAAGTTTATTTTGGTTTACATGCATCATTATATATTCAACTAGGGCCGTTATTGCAATAAATAGAATAAATAGTTCTACTGTAATAAAGATAAAATTCCCTAGTGTTTTTGTTAAGCTGTCGAGGAATAGGCTAGAATCTAATCCGATAGTTTGGTAAAATAAGCCTCTTATAATTTCTATTAATTTTTCTAACATGGTTAAATTTTTTTCTTGATGTATTTTTTAATCTTAAATTTTATTGTCCTTAATTTTTATCACAGCAACTAGGCTGTTCTGTATTAGTTTCTTTTGTGCAGCAATTTGTCTTGCTACTTTCTTCAGGAGTTTTGAAAACAGTTAAATTAGCAAGCACTAGTATCAGACCAATCCATAGAGCAATTTTTGCAAAAGCTTTTGAATTGGGTCTTTCTGGACAGCAAGAATTCGTATCTTCAATACTGTTTCTGTTCTCTTTGTAGGATTTGTTCTTTTTAAGATATACTACATAGAAACCGTACAGCAAAGCAATAATTGAAATGCTAATAAAAAGCCAACGATATTGGGATAAGAAACTTAATTGGCTAGCTCCAATACCTAGCCAGGCCAGAGAGGCTGCTAGGATTGGAAAGCCACAACAACTCATTATGCCTAGAAATGCAAGCAAGGATGAGGTCAGACTAATTAGTGAGCTTGAGATTTCATTTTTATTATTCATTTTTCTCATGTTTAATTGAAATTTAATTTTCACTAGGGAAGTCGAAATTAATTTCAAAAAGTCACAAGAAATTGTGAAAAATATTATCAGGACAGCTTAAGTTGTTGGTGTAAAGCGAGGTGTAGTTATTGTTTTTTTTAGAGGCAGACTGAAATTAATGAATAATTCCTTATTTTGTCTTTTTGTTGAATTCTTTTTCGATGGAAGATAATGTTTTGCATGAATCCTTAATTGTACAATATGCGAATTCTCCATTTTCAGTGTATTCGATATTACAACATTCTAAGAATAAATTGTATAACATTTTTCTAGCACGTTGGCATCTCATCTTTGTTGCCGATAATGAAATATTTAATTTCTCTGCAATTTCGGATTGTTTGCGTTTTTCTATATCGCTCATTAGTAGAGGAAGTCCATATTCTTTCGGCAAAAGTTTTATCATTGGTATGATATAATCTTCAGCCTCAAATTTAAATTCCTCTTCAGAGGAAATATCATCGGTTTTGTCATTGTCGAATTCTAGATTGTCCATTTTGCGATATTTATCAATAATGATATTTCTTGTTACCTGAAAAAGCCAGGCTTTTATGTTTTTTACAGGAGTGTTTTTATTGTAGGCTTCAATAAATCTACCCATCACTTCTTGCGTTATGTCTTGGGCTTTTTCTCTATTGTTTATTCGTTTTATGATATAACCAAATATCTGATCGTAAAATTCAGATACAATTTTGTTTTTATCGCAGCATTCATTCGTTTTTTTCATTCTTATCAAAATTTTTGATTCTAGTTTAATCAAACAAAGCTATAGAATAATTGTAGAAATTCAATATAGCTGAAAATTTTTAAAAATAATATTTCTTGTTTGTGTATTGTAAATATATTGACTTGTATGATGTTAGATTGTTGTGGTATATAAAATAGATTAATGGCAAAAAAATGGTAGAATAAAAGAAAATTTGTTTTTCCAATAAAATTAGAATAAAACAAAATTAAGAATCATGGCTTTTGTATGATAAATAATTAGATTAGAAACTCTATTGTGTGAAATAAAAGCTTAAGTGTGATATACTGAAGCTATTCTCAAAAATCGCATATAGTCTGAATTTAATTTATATATTCGAACTCTTGATTCAAATAAAATAATTTAAAATGATAAGTAGGATTACGCATAAAATGATTGAGTATTTTGGAACAGATGTTCCTAGGATTAATCATGCCTTAAAAGTTTTTAGCTTTGCTAGTACTATTGCAATGCAAGAGAGGCTTTCCGAGAATGATTTGCAAATTGTTCAAATTGCTTCAATACTCCATGATATTGGTATTAAAAATGCAGAAGCGAAGTATAATAGTTCTGGAGCTAAATATCAAGAAATAGAGGGACCTTTGGTTGCAATGGAATTATTAAGTGAATTCAACTTGCCAGATAATTCTCTTGAACGAATAGGTTTTATAATTGGAAACCATCATTCTTATGATAAGGTAAATGGTGTAGATTTTCAGATTTTGGTAGAAGCCGATTTCATAGTAAATATTGATGAAGATAATATTAAGCCTAAGTCAATTGAAAGTATACGTGATAAGTATTTTAGAACCGATACTGGTCGAAAAATCATAGAAACAATGTATTTAAGAACAAAATGATATATTCAAATAAAAATATTAGACGACAGGACAGACTTTTAGGAAAAGAAACAGCATTGGAGATATTGGAAAAGGGCGAATATGGTGTTTTGTCAATATGTTCCAATGATAATTCTGCTTATGGTATTCCCTTGAATTATGTTTGGGATAAAGAAAATATCATATATATACATTGTGCTCCTGAAGGTCAAAAATTAGAGATGATTCGAAATAATAATAAACTTTCCTTTTGTGTTGTTGGTCAAACCAATATTGTTTCGAATAAATTTACTACTGCCTATGAGAGTATTGTTATTCAGTGTGAAGCTAGGCTTGGTTTGTCAGAGGAAGAGCGTATGAAGGCATTATCTTTATTTTTGTCTAAATACAGTCCTGAGGATAAAGAAATAGGCATGAAATATGCTGCTAAATCATTTCATAGAACTGAGATTATTAGACTTGAGATAATTAATATTAGTGGTAAATCTAAGGACGTTCGATAGGGCTTGGAGCTGTAATCCTTTTATTCTTTGTGCTGGAATTCGAAATTAACATATTGATTTAAAAGTTCTTTATTTTTCACTTGTATGGGCTTGAAATAGGCGGAGATCTAGATTGTCGTTCTAATGATAGTTTAAGTTGTTTGCCAAAAGATATGATGCTAGGAGGGGAGATAAAGATGTTATAATTTATTATATTTTGACTTTGTGTTGAGAAATTAATTTCTTGATTGGATTATGTTTGGTGAGGTTCAAAAAAACGGAGTAAATAGAGTATTTGTATATTCAAAGTTTAAAATACAATTGTAATTTCAAACCTTAAAAGTTAAAGCCATTGTATTTATTTCAGCTCAAAATCAATGTAAAATCTGGTGGTTTAGCCCATCAAGCCTAAACGGCAAAAAGCTATTTGATACCACAGAAGAATTATGGCGGGAAGAGGAGAATTCTCTCTTTTGTATAAATACATGACGATAAAGATTTAAGTTCTATGATAAATGTAATGAATCATTTATATCAATAGTATCTGTAGCGTTTTAATCGGTGAAGAAATCGTCTTAAAGCAGTGCAAAGTTATAAAGCATTATTCTAGTATTCCAAAATATTAGAATAATGCTTTATGATTACTAGTTTTATTTATTTGTCTCTAGTCATTTTTGTAATTAATAATACCTCGATATTCTCCTTTTAATACTTCTCCATTTTCAAGATTGAGATTATACTGAATAATAGTATTATTTCCATTTTCTGATATTTTTATGATCCCAGATTTAGGATTTGAACGTAGGTCATAATCTCCTGTTTTAAAATCTAAATTAATAAACATCCCATTTGCTTCGCAATCCCAAAGGTCAAAATCACCAGTCCTAAGTTTATCTCCTGTATGTTTGATTGATAGTAGGACTATATTTCCTACAGCATCTGATGAGCCATCTTCCTTAATTGCTTCGTAACTTATGCCTTCAGAGTAAAATCCTAGTTCGTATTTTTTTTCAGATACTTGATATGCATATGCTCCTTCAATTGGGTATTCTTTAGTTTTGTATACGAATGAGTTTTTTACTACATTATCCGCGTCGTCATCGCTGCTGCAGCTAGTGATAATAAATGTGCTAAAAATAAGACATAGGAATACTACGAAATAAAAATTCTGTTTTTTCATTTTGTGATTGTTTATCGATTATTTACTGAAAATTAGAACCTATTTATTATGATATTATGAATTGGATTAAACTCGATATAAGTACAAATCAGTAGAACTAGTTTGATGTTTTTCCAAAGCAAATTATTAAACTAATAGGCAAATTCAGGATAGCAATTTAGCGGGGGATAATTTTTATACTCTGAACTCTATAGTGAAATAAAATTTCTTTACGTGAAAAATATTTTATTTCGTTACAAATATGTTTAATAAATATTATTATACCAAACTAATAGTAAAAAAATATACTTTTCATTCATGATGAGTTTATTATGTCTTTATATGGATATAATCAGGCTGTTAGGCTCGGACTTACTGTTTTATGTTAGCCGAATCAATATTTGGAATTATTAAATATCATAGGTATTGAAGGCGAAAAGATTAGCCTTAGAGACCAATTTATGTTAGAAAACAAATTTGGTGTAATTATTTGGAGAGACTTATATTAACGGATTCCTTTAGTTAATATAAATTTTCTAGACTAAATTTTAATAATCCATTAGTTTTTTGAGTGTTTGAGCGTCAGGTAATATGTTTCTCAAACTTACAGGTAATTCCTTAGTTGTTTTATATTCACCTACTCCCAAAGGTTTGTTAATGCCTTTTATAGTATATTCTACTAGATTATTATTTTTCTCTTTGCATAATATTATCCCAATTGAAGGATTCTCGTGTTTTTTCTTTACTAAATCGTCCAAAGCAGATAGATAAAAATTCATTTTGCCTGCATATTCTGGTTTAAATTTACCTCTCTTTAATTCTATAGCTATAATGGATTGGAGCCCTCTGTGAAAAAATACCAAATCAATAAAGAACTCTTGATCGCTTACTATAATTTTGTATTGATTGCCCATAAATGAAAAATCAGGTCCAAGAGACATCATGAATTTCTTTATATTATTTACAATACTTTGTTCTAAAACTTTTTCATCTATTTCTTCATCAGCATCCTCTATGTTTACAAAATCTAATAGATATTGATCTTTGAATACTTTTATAGCTTTGTCTGATTGATTTTCTGATAGTTGAGAGTTGAAGTTGTGTAAAAAGCTTTTGTTGGCTTCAAAACTTTTGTTTTTTAATTCTAATTTTAAATCTCTTACCCCTAAATATTCGCTTGCGGCTCTTGAAATATAATAAGCTCTTTGTTCTATTGATTCTGTTTTAGTAATTAGTTCGTAATGATGGGAAAAGCTGAGTTCTAGAAATTGTTTGATATTAATATTATAGGCAGTCTCTATTTGGTTCGACACTGTCGAACCAATTTCGTTTTCTATTTGGTTCGACAGTGTCGAACCAATTTCATTTCTTTCTGATTGGGATAAGAGAAAATCTATCTCTTGGTAGTTTTTCCAGGCATTGTAGAAGACTCTCATTTTTTTCATATTCTGTGCTGAAAAGCCTCTCAAACCTGGAAGTTCTTGTTGTAATCTTTGAGTAACAGTTTCTAATACTTTGCTACCCCAATCTTGTGTTTTTGCTTGAAATTCTATCATTTGCCCCACGCTATAGTATAGTTTTAGCATTTCGATATTTGCTAATCTAGCTACTATATATCTACTTGAAATTATTTTTTGCTTCAAAGTCTTGATGAAACTAAGATTCAGCTTATACATAGTTGAGGTATTTTTTTGTTATGAATCCAATTTTTATTAAATATACAAATAATCTTTATTGGTAACAATATATTTTTTATTAAGATAATTTAAGATGTATAACTTGATAATCTGTTTGTTCTAGTACACTGTTATTGACAAAATCAACTTATATGTTTTTGGATACAGTAATATGGCAGATTAGGATTCGTTTTTTTGAAATTTTTAGAATTTGTTTTTTGCTTTTAAAGCTGTGAATAACAATTGTCGAGCTTGTGCTTGTGTCGTAAAACAACCCACAATAACTAGTTGCTGTGGATTGTTTTTTGAATATTTTCACTTATCGTTTAAAAAGTCTTTCATATTTTTAAGTATTTTTTCAGATAGTCTTATTTTAGCTTCCTTAGTCCAACCTGAAACTATGTTGGTTGATGTTATATTGGGTAAAGAATCAAAATACGATAGATTATTCCCAACTCCGCCACCATCTATTATTGCAAAATTAGTTTTGTTTGAAATCCACAGTTCGAATGCTTTTTTGTCAAATGGCATTCCTAGGGAGGTATTCACTAGTATTTTTCCTTTACCAAAAATTTTAAATTCTTCCTGTTTCATAATTTCTGTATTCTTAGGTAAGTGTATAGATATTATTTCTGATTTTTGGAGTAAGTCATTAAGTTCCATAAATTGGACTGATTCGTTTTCAAATTCTATTTTTCTATTTCTAGAGTAGTAGTAAATGTGGGCTCCGAATGCCTGTAATCTATCAGCTAACATTTTTCCTGTTGTACCCATACCTATTATACCTACTGTTCTTCCAGTTAATTCAACGGCTTCGGGTTTCCATTGTTTGTCACCTAAGCCTTTGATTAGTCTAATTAATTCGGATATAATATATTCAGCAACACCTTCGTCACCATAATCTCTAATACCCTTAACGACAATATTGTTGTTCTTAGCATAATTAATATCGACATTTGCAGATTTTTCGTCGATTAGGCTACAGCACATCCCAATATATCTTAAGTTTTTTGCCGCCTTTAGTATATTTGAATTAAGAATAGTATTCCATGAAACAAAAATGCAGTCCGCATCCTTTATTCTGTCTATGGCTTCTTGTTCTGATGTTGGAATTTCATCATATGTTTTTAATGTTTGCTTTGAATAGGTCTGTAAAATTTTGATTGTATTCTCTTGTATTCCTGTATAGTCAACAATAACGATTTGATTAAACATAAATTTGGTGTTTTGTAAATGTCATTTGTGTGTTTTACCACTTCTAATTATATAGCGAAGGTGAAAATGCAATAATATTATTGAGGATACAAAATTTTAACTGAAATTTATCAAATCTAAATCATGATAATACAGACTTATGGTCGGATTACACTAAAATATCAGTGTATAATATATATTGTTTTGATTCGATTTGTATGGGTTTTTAGCTCATTATTTTTCTTGTAATCTGCTGTAAGGTTCATGTTTTATATGTATTTGTTTTAGTGAGTAAATATAGTCGGTAATAATTTCGTGAGTAATCAGAAAATAGCTAAATAAATCTTTTTCGGATATGCTCTAGTTCCTTTGTGTTTTCAAGAGTTTCTTTGTGGAGAGTAAAATAAAGATAATATGTAAATTAACATGATGGTCGATTTTTGTTATTTGAAGTCCTGTGGAATTATCCAGTATAATATCTCTGATATATTTTATTCCTATTAGAAAAATAAATTTTGAGATATCAAATTATTCTTTTCTTTTTTTATAAAATGGGTTAAAAGGTGAAAAACATTAAAATTTATATAACTATTTTTATATATAAACGTACAATATTATGATTCAAACTAATTAAATTTAATATTATGAAAAATTATTTGTATTTAATTTGTGCAATATTTCTGCTCTTTTTTGCTGCCTGTTCTGATGACGATGATGATGTAGTTGTAAATGAGGATATCAAAATTAAACTAACAGCTTCTAAGACAAGTTTTTTAAATGATAATACTGATTATGTAGAATTTAAGTTGATGGATTCGAATGATAATGATATTACAGAGTCTGCTGAGTTTTTTGTTAATGATGAGAAAATAGGTTCTAATAAATTTAGCTCAAATTTGTTAGGGGATTTTGATGTTTATGGGACTTATCAAGATATTAAGTCGAATTATATCAAACTTAGCTCTTATGCTTTAGCAAGTTATAAGATTAAAGTTAATAAGAATCAAATTTTAAATGATAATACTGATCAGATAGAAATAAGTTTATTTGATTATTCTACAAATACTGACTATACCGGTTCTGTTGACTTTTTTGTTGGGACAGATAAACTTGAAGCTAATATATTTAAAACATCTACAGAGGGAAGTTTCGAGCTTAAAGCATTGATAGAAGGGGAAGAAGTAGCTAAGGTATATTTGTATGCATTTCCTAAGTTCGCCAAACGTAATCTTGTTGAGGATTATACTGGTCAGTGGTGTGGTTATTGTCCTGAGTTAATGGCAATGTTAGATAAATATAAAGATAATTATTCGATTGTTCCGATATCAGTCCATAGCGATGATGATATGGAATTTTCTAAAGTTGATATTTTAATCAAAGACTTTAATGTTAATGGTTTTCCAACAGCAATACTCAATAGAAAAACTGAGATTAATTATACCTACGAAGCCAACGGGTATTCTACTGCTGATATAGCATTAGGTCTTAGTACTAAATATGAATCAGGTGAAATAACAGTTGATGCAAAAGTTTATTTTGATAAATTTTATACCGAGCAGTTGAATATAGTGGTATATCTTATGGAAGAAAAAGTGAAAGGCTATCAAACTAATTACCTAAGTGGTGATGCAAGTTATCAAAATACACGTTTTTATGCTTTAGGGGGAAGAATAGAAGATTTTGAGCATAATCATGTTTTAAGATATACTATGACAGATTTGTATGGTGATAATATATCCAAAGATTATTCGATTAATATGTCTGATTATTCTGTGAGTTTTAAGCTTAGTAGGGAGATTCTAAATATAGATAATTGGACTGTTGTTGCTTTTGTGGCTTACGATGAAGATTCGGAATCTAAGAGGGATGTTTTAAATGCACAGGTAGTGTCATTAGGGCAGTCTGTCAATTATTAATATACAGAGAATACACAAAAGTAAAGTTTAAATTTTTTTTCATTAAAAAAAAGCTGTCTTTGCAATAAAGACAGCTTTTTCGATTTATTTTGATGTTAATTATTGACTGATTTTAACCCACTTCCCAGGGATATTTGCTTTTACTCTGTAGTCATACATCGCTTGACAATTTATAGAAGGATACATGAATTTACCTGCATAGGTAGCATTAAACATAAAAGAGAATACTTTTGTTTCATTCATATTAAGGCTGAAATAAGTATATATTCGATCATCCTTTATATCTTGATAATCCATATTGGAATTTTCTATACCTGATTCAATATCATTTGTTCTAGTATTTATGATTTCCCAACCTGATGGTGTAATTACACTTAATGCCATTTGTTCGTAGTCTCCAATATTTCCATTATTCTTAATTCTAATTTTGGCTAGTATATCAGTTGTTTGTTTCAAATCACTGATATCAATTTTTTGCCCTTTAGAATCAAGGTATTCTATCGACATTAGGATATTGTCCTGAATCTTATCTGCGTCTGGATTTTGAGGGATGCCCGAGCATATTAGTCTGGCAAATAATGGATTTGATGAATTATTAGTCAGGTTTATTTTGTCTGTAATATTTGAATTTGATAAGTTTATTTGATGAACCAGTTTGTCTGAAATCAAATCCTTTGAATTTGCGGCATTTATGTCATATGAGAAATTTAGTTTTTCATCTGGATTTATATTTTCAACATATTCTGCAATTGAAAGTAATGAATATGCTGTCGTTTGTGTACTCATCCATTTGTCCGATGATAATTTATCTGACAAATCCTTTACAAGTTCGAATGCTTTTTCTTTTTTGTTGAGTAAACATAAGGTTTCAAGTATCATTGCCTTGTCTCTTGTTGAGCTTCCAAAACTTGCGGAATGTTCGAAGTATGATTTTACTTCTGTTGATAAACCATTGATAAGTTCATTTGCTACATTTTCTCTAGACGATATTGCGTATGTTGCAGCTAATCGCCATCTGGCAGCATCCGAAAGATGTTTCATCTCCCTCATTCTATTCATTGCAGACAGTTGAGGATGTCCAAATAATGCGAGTACATATAATCTATATGCTTGTATTAAATCTGAAGATCTGCCTGTAGAATATCTCCAAAGTTTTGCAGCTCTTTTCTGAAATTTAATCCATGATTCTTTTAGTCCTGTTGGTATTTGATAGCCTTTTTCTTCTGCATTAAGTATAAAGTGACCAGCATAATTTGTTCCCCATTCGGAAACGTAGTGTCCTCCCTGCCAATAACTGAAACCTCCTTCGTTTGTTTGGAATCCAAGAAATCTAGTTAAAGCCTCTTTTATATTATTGTTAATTTCTGTCTTTTGCTCTTGGCTTAAGTTTATTAAGCTTGATAAGTATATTTGTGGAAATACCGAGGATGTTGTTTGTTCGATACAGCCATGTGGATATTGAATTAAATAATCAAGTCTTCTGCTTAAGTCTATAGGAGGGATGCTTGATAATTCTAATATTGCCTTATTGCTTCCGTCAACGCCAAATTTTTCAATATTCAAACCCCATGATTCATTATTCTCAAGTAATTTTGCTTTGTATTTTGTTTTTAATGGATTAGGATTTATAATATCCACCTCCATATTGTATTTGGCTTCGATATTAGCTGATTTAGCAATTATTTCTATTTTACCAATCCCTAATTTATTTTTTAGCTTAAGTTTAAAATTAATTACCTTTTCTCCTGGTTTATTAAAGCTTATAGATTTATATAGATTGTCGGATGCTACAAATTGATCATTTAGTTTTACAGATATTTTTGCATTTTTGATTTTCTCATCCATGGCAAATACTGTTACAGGTAAATTAAGTTCTTCGTTAGGACTTAATTTTCTAGGAATATCCGACAATACCATCAATGGTCTTCTTACAGGAACCGATTTTTCTGCTTTACCATAGGCTTTATTTTCTGCTGCAATCACCATAGCTTTGACGGCTCCAACGTAATTAGGCATTTTGATATTATGTTCCTGTGTCTCTCCTGCTTCAATATGAAATGGTCCAATAAATTCAACAACTGGTTTAAACCTGTTAGCTTTAGTCATTTTTTTAGATTTCCCAGCCTCGTCACCACCTGTTGCAAAGGCACTTTCCAGCATTGCTCCGTAGGCACCAATTACATAGTCATACATATCCCAAGTTTTAACACCTAGTGCCTGTTTTTTGTAGAAGTGGTTCCATAAATTGGGAGTCCGATAATTAGTTAAGTCAAGAAGACCTTCATCAACAATGGCCAAAGTATATGTCATAGGTTTCTTGTTTTTTTCGCTAATTTTAACAGTGTAGTTTTGTTCTGGTTCTAAAACTTCTGGGATTTCGATTTTTGGTTGTAAATGACTGTTTTTATTTTCTGCAAAAATTGGAATTGTACCATACATTCTTATTGGTAAATCATTGTTTTTTTGTGCATGTGGCTGAATTAATGATGCACTTAAAAAGAAGTTTGGAACCATATCTTCTGTTATTTCAATCTCGATATTGGTTTCTGTTTTATTCGTTTCTATAGTGTATGCATCTAATACTTTTGTTCCATTCTCAATACTTATTAAAGCTCTTGAGCCAGATGTAGAAGGTATTTTTATCTTTGCAATTTCCCCTACTTCATATTTATTTTTATCAGATGTTAACGACAACATATTGGAATTGCTAGATCCACCTGGCATTTTTCCATAATAGTCCGAAAAATATGCTATAAGTCCTGAGCTATGTCCTCCTTCTTCGTCAATCACACGTATGTAATATCTTCCATAATCCCTCCAAGTCTTATATGGTAAATTAATTTTAATATTAGCATCACCATTTACTATCGATAGCTTTTTATCTATAACTACTCTGGTTGATCTACGATTAATATAATAACCCAAATCGTCCTCATCTGAGTCCCACCACCATCTCCAATCTATTTTGTAAACTTTAAGTCTAAGTTTTTTACTCGAACTAGCTTTGCCATTGCTGTCAACATATGCAAGTTTTAAATTGTAGTCCGTATCTGTTAAATACCAACCAGCTTTAGATTCAGGCATTTTTATTCCAACAAAGTGAGAATAAGGTGCAAATTTTATTTTTTGCATATTTATACTAAAGCCACCACCTTTTTCAAATACTTTAGTAATAAAGCTTGCATTGAGCATACCTGGAGCATTCTTGTTGGCATTAAGTTCTAGATTTATATTGGCATCACCATTTTCATTGGTTTTGCCATCAAAAATCTGCTTGTTTTCTGAGTAGAATTTTTTCGATTGATCATCAAATATGTATGATTTGTATGCCTTGAAAGATGTGCTTGTTTTGTTGATAATGCAATTTACCTTAGTTTGCATATTGCCTCCTGGAGAACCATGAAGCCATTTGACATTTAGTTTTGCTGTTTGGTTTTTTTGATTTGATTTTAATGTTTTTGAAGGAAAGTCAATATTGATTTTAAGCCTATTTGGTTTTATGGTTTCTATTTTCAAAGATTTCGAGAAATGAATATCTCCAATTTGTATGTCAGCCTGCCATGTTCCAGTTTTAGATTCAGTTGAGGTTTTTGTTTTAAAGTAATAAAAACCATGAATTGATTTAGTTAATATTTGCTGATCTGTTAATTTTCCAAGAGGATCTCTTAATTCAAAAATAACTGGATGATTTTCTGGTAGCTTATTCTGACTGTCATCAACAACACAACATAAATGAATATTATCTCCAGGTCGCCATGCTCCTCTCTCTGTGTAAATAAATGCATTGAGTCCCTTTTTTAATCTTGATCCTCCTACATTGAAATTACTTAGTGATAAGGAATTTCCATCTTTTAATTTCAAATAAGAATAATTGTCTCCTTTTTTTGCAATTAATAAAAAAGCATGATTTTTGATGTCGAATGCTGCAAAACCATTCTTATCAGTCTTTGTATTTGCAATCTCTTGACTTTGATAATTTAAAAGTTGTATGCTAACATCTGCTTCGGGTTGTGCTGAAATAAGATTGCTAGCGTAGATTATATAAGAATTGTCTTTCCCTTTTTTAACTATAATACCTAAATCAGATGCAAATAAGTTTCTTCTTACAAATCTATCACTATTATAGTATGATACGTGCATAGGATTGTTTTGCTCCCTCCAAATATAACCTGAAGGGCGGTAGTATTCGCTATACCATCCAGGAGTATCCCAATATTTATCTTCTCTTTCCTTTGTTTTTTCTGATTTAGTTTTATCTATCGATTTTTCTATTTCAGATCTTGTGTCTTTGTATGATAAAGTGTATTCTTTTCGGAATCGAAGTTCTACTCTGTATATAGATCCAGGATTTATATTGATATGTTTTGAAATGTCAATATTAAATGCATTCCATTTGGATAATTTAGCTTTGATATCTGTATTTAGATTGATTTTTTTATCCAGGATTAATCGTCCTGTACGCTTTAGATATTCCTTCCCTGTCATTTCGTTTTCCTGGAAGAATTGTGAGATATTATCCTTGAATATTTCAATAATTCGAAGATCTACGGCCTTTAATCCAACTGCTTTAAAACTCATAAACATCCCTGCAGAAGATGGTAGAATAACACCTTTTCCTATAAGGCGAAGTTCGGGTTTAAGCATTTCAAAAATCATTGTCTTTTTTATTGTTTTGCTTAATCCATACTTCATAGTATTTTGTATTCCTTGTTCTATGTACAAGGTTTTTTCACCTTCGATTCTTTTTTTAGGCCAAGCTATAAGTTTGTTCCCATCAATTTTAAAATTTAGGTCAGAATAGTTTTCGATATGAATCAAACCTCTAAGATCTTGATTAGGATTCAATGGATCTGAGAAAAGAATTTCTATTTTTTGTTCCTTTTGGTAGTCTACTTTTGCTGATTGAAACTTGAATACACCAATTGATTCAACCGTAATTTCTTTTTCCTCTAATCTATTAATGTTGATTTTTTCACCAATGTATTTTAGTTTTAATTGTGATGCAGATTTTCCTCTTCTAAGGCTATCTATTATTATTCTAATATCTTTATCTCCAAATGACTGGTATTTTACTTTGAGCTTTTTGTCATTGTAATTAGCCTCAATAAAATTATCAAGTTCTGACTCGTCTATATGATCGGCAAAATTAATAATAGAAGTGTATTTCTGATATTCCATTTGATTTGAACCATATGATTGTAGCTCCCCATTCGAGACAACAAAATCTTGTTTTATAGTCTTAAATTGAAAGTTCATCTCACTAAGTTTTTTGTCAATATCAAAAAGTTTTGCAAGTTTTAAATTAACAGTGTATTGCTGGTCGGACTCGAAAGCTTTTTCTGGTGAAAAGATGATTGTTTTGTTATTTTTCCAATAAGTTTTTCCTTTGATATTTGGGGATAAGTTAAGAATTGAAGCTTCTACTTCTTTACCAACTTCAGATAGTTTTGGAGCTTCAACAAATCGAATAATAAGATTTGATTTTTTTGAAATAATACCAGATGTGTATGATGCTACATATTTGGAATACTCTTGGCTTAGATTCCTGTTTTTCTTCTTATTGCTGCAAGACTGCAATAATGCTATGGCTATTATAAAATAACCAAATAGCAAGTATAGTTTCTTCATAATTTAAGACTTATTGTATTTTGATTTAATTTACTAAAATATATTCGATATTGTATTATGTCAATTCCTCTTTGCAAAAATAATTTAATATTATGATTATATCAATCAGATAGGTAATATACTTTTCAATTTAATTAGTCGTATTTTATTTAAGTTAAACCTAATGCTTGAGATCTTAAACTGTTTAATTCTTGTTATGGCTTGAATAATAGGATTTAAAAGGAATTACTTGTTGTAAACATTGAAAATATATATAATCTTATGTAAAAAATCACTAATTTTATTCTAAGCTTGAATCTAGGATTTTGATAAGTGAAAAAAATCTAAATAGAGCTCCCTTTTATAGTTTTTTATAATTACAAAAATGACAACAATACTAGCTTATTAAGGTTTTTACCTGTATCTAAATGATGTGGATTTTAAATGTTGAGACATTTAAAATAATTGAGTGATGAATGTATGTTAATACAACATATAGTGCAGTTTTTGACATGGAGAATAAATAAGCTAATATTATGAATAAAATTCTACTACTATTTATATCGTTATTTTTGTCAACCAATGTATTTTCTTTTGAAGATGATGAAACTAAGTATTTGAAATTAAAATATGAATGGTTTGGACAGATTAACGATTCGCTTAAAATCAGAATAAGAACAACATCTACAAATTTTCAAATAAATTGGAACCCTTTAGATGGTGGAGAATTCGAAAATGTTACCCTTATACATAAGGATGGGTTAAAATATATTGAGAAAGAGTTTGATTCTAGCGATGATAGAGAAATTTGGATTAGGGGAGATGAGTATAGTTTTTGGTTCTCAAATAAGGAGAATAAAACAATAAACAAATATAAAAATAATTATTTTAAGCTTGTTGATGTTTTAAATTGGGGAAATGGGAAGTGGTCTAATTTTAAAGAAACCTTTCAGTATTGTTATTATTTAAGAACGTTTACGGCAGATGATAAACCTGATTTATCAAAAGCAATAACAATGGAAAGAGCATTTGACAATGCAATGGTATTTAATGCTGATATAGCTGATTGGGATGTTTCAAATGTAAATTGTTTTAATAGAACCTTCTCAAATACTAAAAAATTTAATTCTGATTTAAGCAAGTGGTTGTTTGCCCCTAAAAACTATGGGATTACTATTGATAGTATGTTTTATAATGCAAGAAAATTTGATAGTGATATTTCGGATTGGAATTATACACATATTAATAAAGTAGATAATCTTTTTCTTGGAGCCACTTCGATTCGACCTGTCAAAGTTCTAGATGTATTGGTTGCAATTACTGCTGCTCATAAAGAGAAAAATCATATTAAAACACTTAGTTCATTATTTAATTTTTCTGTTGATTTGGCTATACCGAATTATTCCGGTCTGTTGTTTTATTCTTCTTGGAATAAAAAGGAAGTTGATTCTACTAACACAATCCCCAAAGTAATTGCTAATCCTAGCATAACGGTATTGAAAGGTGAAATAATACAATTGACAGATAATGTATTAAGATATTTTGACGACGAAGGAGATTCAATGGGTGGATTACAGTTTTATATACCGAGCGAAGGAATAAATGAAATTGGTAACGATCAGATATGGATTGATTTAAATGATAATAATGTAGCTGATGAAAACGATTTAAGGTATAATGATTTGAAGCGTTTAAATGGAGGTGATATTATTACGGTAGATAATACTGATGAATTGAGATTTAATTTTAGTCAGAAAGAAACTATAAGATTAAACTATAAGATAACAGATATTACTGCATATGATGACGAATCTGATTTTAGTCAGTTAACTATTAATGTAGTTGATGATTTACCCTCAATTATTTACTTTCAGCAGGAACTTGTGAAATGTAAGGAAAAGGATGAATCATATTTATTACCAATTCATGTAAAACTAAGTGAAGTTTCAGGTGAGGATATAAAGTTTAAAATAAAGAATTATGGATCTGTTTCTGAGATAGAATCTGAAATAGCCGAATCAGAATATTGTATTCCTGCGGGGAAGAAGGAGATATCATTTAATGTTACAATCAAAGCAGATGAAATAGAGGAAGATACAAAATCTGTATTTTTTTATTTCGACAATATTATTAATGCAAATTGTGGAGTTAGTAATTCTGTTATGGAATTAAGAATTATGGATGATGATCTCAAACCTACGGTTATAAGAAAATCATGGGCTATGCCTTCTAATTTACATAAAGGTAATATTGTTGGCTGTATTGATTATGCTGATGATAATACTAAGGATAATGTGAATTTTCGTTTAGAGTCTGATCCTGAAGGGGTAATAAATATAGATGGGTATGGCATAATTAGATTGATAACGGAAAGAAAATTGAAATACTCCTATAAGATAAATAGTGGAGGTAGTGGTGGTTTTTTTAGTATGAAACCTAATGGATTTGGATTTGTTGACGATAATTATAAGTTTTTTTCTTTTAGTGTAATTGATGGTGTGGAGAATCATGAAACAGTAATAAATTCAACTCTTGTAGTCAGACCTCCATATACTACACCCGCTTTAAATACAAAAATCATAATAGTCAGGGAGGATAAAAAAGAGATACCTAAAATTGATACATCGGGTTTTGATGGTTTTAAAATCAAACTTAAAGAAGAGGACTCGATATTTTATTTTGAAGATAATGAATTAAAGATTAAAGAAGATGCGGAACTAGAGTATAGGGATAAAAAATCTTATAAGTTCGATTACTATCTATCAAATTCTGTATGTTTTTCAGATAAAGTTATTCGATCTGTCTCGAGTTATTATTCTGCTCGTGGGATATTTAGCAATATTGTGATAAATATAGAATCCATAAATACCCCACCATCTATATTAAATACAAAGCTAAAGTTTAAAGAAAATAGTTCATTTGTTGGAGAGATAGAATATGAAGATATAGATGATCCAGCTGCCAATATATCATTTTCATTATCAGGTGAAGATAAGGATTTGTTTAAAATAGATGGTCATGAATTAAAGCTTGTTGATGCTGAAGGATTTGATTTTGAAAATGATAAGCATGTTTATTCTGTCAAGTTAAAAGCTTTTGACACTGAATCTTACTCTGAAGAAATGGAAATATCGTTGAGACTTGAAGATGCAGATGAGCCAGCAGTTATAAAATCAGTAAGCTTTGTAGTGAATGAAAATGAAAGTAATATTGTTGTTGGAACTATAGATTATGATGATCCTGAAAACAAAGAGTTGAAATTTGATTTATTAAATAATATCGACTTATTCGATATTAGCCATAATAATATTATTAAGCTTAAAATGGATGTGAAATTAGATTATGAAAAGCAAGCTTTATATAATTTGAATATTAAGTCGAATGAAACAGATGCTAAAGAATTTTCTATTATTATAAATGTACTGGATGTCCCAGAAGCTCCTCAAATTATAACAGAAAACATCAATGTTAAAGATGGTGAATTTTTAATTTCTGAAATCCAAGCTTTTGATCCAGAAGGAGATAATTTTGTTTTTAGTGTTGTTGCAAATGATGAGTATAGTTGTGTAGGCGATATTATAATCTCGAAGTCGAAGCTACACTACCATTCAGCTGGAAGTAATTCATATAGTATTAAAATTAGCGCAACAGAAACTAAAGCAACAAATCCTAAATCTACAGAAAAAGATATCACAATACATATTGTGAATACTCTGGAATTCTCAAGCATCACAAGCACAGTTTTCGAAATTTCAGAAACTATTGGCGATATATCTGAGACATATATTGGTGATATTCAGTATACCAATCCAGAGAATTTGGCAAGTATAAATTATAATTTGGTTTCAAATTCTGAGAAATTTGAAATACGCGACAATAAGTTGTATTTAAAATTGGGTGAAGCGCTGGATTATGAGGATACGAGTAGTTATGTGCTGAAACTAAAGTCTGAAGAAATAGGA
>JAOARN010000108.1 GCA_025210485.1 Marinifilaceae bacterium
ATTGTATAGTTCAGCAATTTGTGATAGAGTAAAATTAGCTAGAGTGTAATGTCCAGCAGCAATATTGAAAGGGCTGCTAGTACCTGCAGAGTCGGAATTAGGTCTGATATCAGCTTTATAATCTTTTAGTTTGCGCATTCCCACAAGTCCAATAGAATATACAAAAGGGAATTGATCTCTATTAATATATCCCGATCGAATCTGTCTAAGAAAAGATATAAGTACGTTATATTCAAGACAATCAGCTTCGTCAAAAATTAGGACAAGTTTTTTATCCAAGCTGAAGCAGAGATCTAAAAGCTTTGATTCAATTAAATTATTATGATCTGTGTCATCCAGATTAATGAATTCAGAATAATCGAATAGTCTAGAGTATTTTAAACTGTGTTTAATTGAATTATAAATAGCTATGATTCCAGAGCTAGTATCTTCAATATTTTGACATTTTTCAAGAGAACAGTAAATAGCATAATGTTCTTTTTTATTGTTAATGCTATTAACC
The DNA here is from genome assembly GCA_025210485.1 of Marinifilaceae bacterium. Lineage (GTDB taxonomy): Bacteria > Bacteroidota > Bacteroidia > Bacteroidales > Marinifilaceae > JAOARN01. Next base: position 503 of record JAOARN010000108.1, read on the forward strand.
AAATCTTTTACAGCAGTTGTTTTACCACTTTGTCGTGATGAGTATATGGTGAAATAACTCCCCTCTTCCACTAAGTCGTATACCTCTCTAATTCTCTGTTTAGTAGGAATCATATAATTTTCCGACTCGATACAATTTCCAGCTATATTAAATCTTTTTCTTTTCATATGATTTAGTATGATTTGACCCTGTACTTGGCAAATTGAAAGTATAAATTAATATAAAAATATCTGATTATAGAATAAATTTGATTAATGAAAAAAATCTAGAATTAGACTCCAAGGATTAAATTACATTCCAGAGCTAAAGATATGATAAATAAATATTATAAAGTAATTATATGTAAGGACTTAACAATAAAAAAATAAGATTTATAATAAATTTAAAAAAGGTTTAAGGTTCAAAATTATAATTTGAAAAAAAAAGATTGATTAATGAAAAATAGAGTTAAATACGATGAATTTTGACTTAAGTTAGGCAAATATGTTTATAAACATAGTTTAGACTATAATAGGATATTGATTAGTTTGTGTTAGTTTACATTATTAGGTCTAAATCAAATATAATCAAAGCTTAAGCTAAATTAAAAAGATTGTGTTTTTATGATATTATGTTGTGTTTGATATTTTTAAACTGTCTAAATAAATCATTAATGCTTATAAGTATTGGATACTTATTTCTGAGCATCTAAATTTGCTTTTGAACTAATTGTAAAAAATAGCATTAGACTAACAGCTATTTTACAAAATATTACCTCAAATAACATAGAATATTTATTTTAAATTAATAATTATGAGCAGTTTATTAGGTTCATCAATTGGAAAAAAACTGATAATGAGTTTATCAGGATTTTTTTTGATGGTATTTGTTTTAGTTCACCTTGTACTGAATTCTTTCTTAATGTTTGATTCGACAGGTGAATTATTCAACGCAGGTGCGCATTTTATGGGAATGCCTGTTATTCGTTTTGGTTTACAACCTGTATTATTCTTAGGTTTTATCATTCACATTCTTTTATCAATCAAATTGACATTAGAAAACAGAAATGCTAGACCAGAGAGATATGCTGTAGTTAACCAATCAAATAGTAGTACATGGACATCAAGAAATATGTTTGTACTAGGTGGTTTAATTCTTGTGTTTATTGCAATGCACTTGACTCACTTCTTTGTGCCTATGCAGTTTGGAGAAGTTCATTCAAGCCATGCAGATTTAGTAAAAAATCTTTTTACTAATGAAACAACAGGTCTTGTGTACACAGCTCTTTATGTTTTAGGTGCTGTATTATTAGGTCTTCACCTTGCTCACGGATTCTGGTCAGCATTTCAGTCAATTGGATTTAACAATAGCATTTGGAGAACACGTTTGGAAAAACTTGGTAAAGTATACGCTGTTATTATCGCTATTGGTTTTATCATTATTCCTTTGTATATACATTTCATCGCTTAATTTTATTCCATTATGACTAAATTAAATTCGAAAATACCTAACGGACCTTTAGCCGATAAATGGTCTAAACATAAAGCTGCAATTAAGGTTGTTAGCCCTGCAAATAAAAGAAAATTAGATATCATTGTTGTTGGAACTGGTCTTGCAGGTGGTTCGGCAGCAGCTTCATTAGCCGAAATGGGCTATAATGTAAAAGCATTTTGCTACCAAGATTCTGGTCGTAGAGCTCACTCTATCGCTGCACAGGGTGGTATTAATGCTGCAAAAAACTATCAAAACGATAATGACTCTATTCACAGATTGTTCTATGATACTATCAAAGGTGGTGACTATAGAGCACGTGAGGCAAACGTACATCGTTTATCAGAAGTAAGTGGTGATATTATTGACCAATGTGTGGCTCAAGGTGTTCCATTTGCTCGTGAATATGGCGGTACTTTAGCTAACCGTTCATTTGGTGGTGTATTAGTAAGTCGTACTTTTTATGCTCGTGGTCAAACCGGTCAGCAGTTATTATTAGGATGTTATGCTTCAATGAACCGCATGATTGGTGCTGGTAAAATTGAAATGCATGAAAGAAATGAATTACTTGATATTGTAGTGATTGATGGTAAAGCAAGAGGTATTATTACTCGTAATCTAGTTACTGGTGAAATTGAGCGTCATGGTGCCCATGCTGTTGTAATCGCATCAGGTGGTTATGGTAATGTTTTCTTCCTTTCAACAAATGCAATGGGTTGTAATGGTGGAGCTGCTTGGCAAGCATATAAAAATGGAGCTAAATTTGCGAATCCATGTTTTGTGCAAATTCACCCAACATGTATCCCTGTTCACGGAGAGCAACAATCAAAATTAACTCTAATGTCAGAGTCATTACGTAATGATGGTAGAGTTTGGGTTCCTAAGAAAAAAGAAGATGCTGTGAAGCTTCAAAAAGGAGAAATAGGACCTAATGATATTGCTGATGAAGATAGAGATTTTTATCTTGAAAGAAGATATCCATCTTATGGTAACTTAGTGCCACGTGACGTTGCATCTCGTGCAGCAAAAGAAAGATGTGATGCTGGTTTTGGTGTTAATGAAACAGGTAAGGCTGTATTCCTTGACTTCAAATATGCAATTGAAACTTTCGGACGTGATACTATCGAAGCACGTTATGGTAACCTTTTCCAAATGTATGAAAAGATTACTGCAGTTGATCCATATAAAGAACCAATGCAGATATATCCTGCAATTCACTACTCAATGGGTGGATCATGGGTTGACTATAACTTGATGACAACTATTCCTGGTCTTTATTCAATTGGTGAAGCAAACTTCTCAGATCACGGAGCTAACCGTTTAGGAGCTTCTGCTTTGATGCAAGGTTTAGCTGATGGTTATTTTGTATTACCATACACTATTGGAGATTACTTAGCTGATGAAATTCAAACACCAAAGGTTGATATTAATCATCCAGAGTTTGAGAAAAAAGAGAAAGCGGTAACTGAAAGATTAGAGAAATTATATAATATCAAAGGAACCAAATCTGTTGATTCATTCCATAAACGCCTAGGTTTAATTATGTGGGATTATGTTGGAATGGCTAGAAACGAGGAAGGTTTGAAATTTGCGATAGAAGAAATTAAGAAAATTAAAGAAGACTTCTATAAAGATCTTAGAATACCAGGTGAATTTAATTCAATGAATGTTGAGTTAGAAAAAGCTGGTAGAGTTGCTGATTTCATCGAATTAGGTGAATTAATGGCACGAGATGCTCTAAACCGTAACGAATCATGTGGTGGTCACTATCGTGAAGAATCTACTACAGAAGAAGGAGAAGCAAAACGTAATGATGAAGAATTTGCATATGTTTCTGCTTGGGAGTATAACGGAGAGGACAAAGAACCTACATTACATAAAGAGGATCTTGTATTCGAAAATGTTGAGTTAACTCAAAGATCATATAAATAAATCTTGTAAATCTTGGATCAACTGTTTGATCTTAGTATAGATAAGACTTATTTTTTAATTTTTCAATTTTAGAAAAAATGGCAGATAAAATATTAAAAGAATTAACTCTAAAGGTTTGGAGACAAAAAGATGCCAAATCACAAGGTAAATTCGAAACATATAAAGTAAATAATATCTCAACTGGAACTTCTTTCCTTGAGATGTTAGATATATTAAATGAGGAATTAATTGACCAAAATATTGAACCAATTGCATTTGACCATGACTGTCGTGAAGGTATTTGTGGAATGTGTAGTTTGTTTGTTAATGGTAGAGCTCATGGACCTGATGATGATGTAACTACATGTCAGTTGCATATGCGTAAATTCAAGGACGGTGAAACTATTACTATTGAGCCTTGGCGTTCGGGTGCATTCCCTGTAATCAAAGACTTGATTGTAGATAGAAATGCATTCGAAAAAATATTACAAGCAGGTGGATATATATCTGTTAACACTGGCGGTGTACCTGATGGTAACGCTATTCCAATCGCTCAAGCTGATGCTGAAGAGGCTATGGATGCTGCTGCATGTATCGGTTGTGGTGCATGTGTTGCAACTTGTAAAAATGCATCTGCTATGTTATTTGTTTCGGCTAAAGTATCACACTTAGCAAAATTACCACAGGGTAAGATTGAAGGTGCTCGTCGTGCTAAAAACATGGTTGCAAAAATGGATGAGTTAGGTTTCGGTAACTGTACTAATACTGGAGCTTGTGAAATGGAATGTCCTAAAGGTATTTCTATTTCAAATATTGCTCGTTTAAATCGCGAATTCCTTGTAGCTAAAATCAAAGACTAATAATACTATTTGATTTACATATAAAAAAAGCGTCTTAGATATTATCTGAGACGCTTTTTCTATGTAATAACATTATTCGGTCTTTAGTCCGGAAAGATGCTTTAAATCTTTCCTGAACCAAAAATAAGAAAGACCAGCTATGAACAGTTCTGTAAAATTGTTGCCGTTATTTCCTAGGTATTAATTTTGGTTTCCTCAGATTTTCAATAAATGGAATTCCTGAATTATTTGGAAGAGAGGGCTTGCTGTAATTTCTCCCGTCTTTACTTCTGTTGCACTCATTGTGTTATGAATCTTTTCAATCTAGCTATCAACATCTTTTCATTATCATTCCCTTTTTTTTATAGAAAATTTGCATTTATCATTAGAACTTAAATACCTTGCTCAGAGCATTCTTCTTTCTTTTTTCTTCATCTTCTTCTTCTTCTTTCTGTTTCCTTTTTTTGATTACTGTTTCATCTTTTTCATACATAACCAATAATGCTTTCATTGCCATCATTACTTGATCTTCATATCCCCATAATCCGGGTTTGCCTATATTTGAATCTTTTAGTATTTTAAGTAGGCAAAGAACAATACCTTGATTTGTTATATTAGAAAGCATTTCAAACTTAGAACTAGATATACGACGAGGTTGTTTATAAGCAAGTGGATCTAATTTTTCAATTGGTATATTTGCTGCGTAATGGCTTAAATAGGATTTAAGTGAATCTGCATTATAAGCAACAGGATCATCTTGATGACTTGAATTAAATATTTTTATATTGTATTTATTGTTTTTATTGTTTTTATTGTTTTTATTGTTTTTATTGTTTTTATTGTTTTTATTGTTTTTATTGTTTTTATTGTATTCATAAACCAGCATAGTATTCCTATTTGCTTCTCCTATAATTTGTACCGATACATAATTTATCGTTTCAAGGTCATCTAAAAGATTATAATTAGGTTCGCAAAGACCAAAAATAGATTTATTACGAATAGACATTACTTTATTATTTATTGTAAGCCATTCTATAGCCCAGTCTGTTTCTGGTTGAAACAATATTTCAATATAATTGATTTCTTTTAATATGCTTAGTAATTTAGTTAAAACTTCTAACTTAGGTATCTGAAGTTTTTCAGAATTTTGTTTTTGAGTAATATGATTAATGAGTATATTAACTAAATCTATAGGAACAATATCATCATTTCTTTTATTAACTGTTCCTTGATATTCAATACCTAAATCTTCAAAAATAGATTTAGCTAGTGTATCACAATTAATATTTAGTTTATTACATGGAAACGATTCTTGATACTGTTGATATGGTGGTTGAGTATTTTCTTGAGTTAATAAATTTTTAAAACCACAATTGTTTTGTGTGTTGTTTGGATTAAATATTTGTTGGTTTAAATTTTGGTAAGGCATTAAAATGCCTGAATTGTTAAGAAAGTTTGTATCGTTCTGTGTGTCAATATTTTTAGACTGAATATTGAGTAAATATTGATTGATTTGTTGGTTATTATTTAGGGATTCTTGATTATATCCCATATAACCAGGTTGTTTTTGTAAGAGATTTTGAATATAATCTATGTTTTGTTGATTACTTACATTTGTCTTTATAGGCCCATACAGTTGATTGTCTTTTTCCTCTAAATGGGAGTTATTTCTTTTCCCTTTATTTATTTCAGCTGCTTCATATATCACCCTTAATGCTTTCACTGCCATCATTACTTGATCTTTAGATTCCCATCCATTGGCTATGCCAATATTTTCTTCTTTTAGTATTTTAAGTAGGCAAAGAAAAACGCAATCATTTCCTAAATTTGAAAATTGTATAGCTTTTGCACCATATATAGGAGGATCTTGTTTATAAGCAAGTGGACTTAATCTAGTAAATATATTTTTAGATAATAATGAATTAAGTAATTCTGCGTTAATAGCTACATCTTCTCTAGGCTCTCTGGGATCAAATATACTTATTTCATTGTTTTCAGATTCAAGAATCAGCATAGTATGTCCATCTTGCTTACCTCTAGTTTGTATTGTTACTAAATTTATCCTTTCAAGATTTTCTAAAAGTTTATCATTGGCTAAATTTGCATGACTATTATTTTTACTAATACTAATACCAATAGCACCTTTAGATTGTTCATCAAGCACTATATTAATAATAGCTATTTGATTTAATGTTTTCTTTAAATTATTTAGATTTATTGAGGACGTTTGCTGATCTGTATTAATATTTTGTATAGGAACATTTTTTTCTCCAATTCGATTAATTAATATTTTAACTAAGTCTTCAGGAAAAATTGTATTACTTTTTTTGTTATTTATTCCGAGATATTCGATACCTAAATTTTCAAAAATAGACCTTGCTAGATTTTCATCATTTATTACACTAGTTTCGTTTATAAGATTCATATTTAGTCCATAGGGATTTATATTTTGTTTATTAAATAAAATTGTTCCCATATTTATATAATTTATAGGTATAGTATTTTTCCCAGTGAATAAATTCATATAAGCAGGATTGACTTGTGGATCGTTTGTATTAATTATTTGTTGGTTGAAATTTTGTTTGCTTATAAAATTGTTCTGCATTAAATTATTCTGCATACCAATACCTATAGACTGATTTTTTGGTAAAACATTATTATAGTTATTGTTGCTAAAAGATAGATTGTTCATCTGTTTTAAATAATCTTTAATACAAGCTAGTTCACTTTTTTGGAATTTAGAACCTGTTATTTGTTCATTAATATTTAGGGATTCTTGATTATATACTCTATACTCAGGTTGTTTTAGTATGAGATTTTGACTCGGATAGATGTTTTGTTGATTACTTACATTTATCTTTTTAATCACAGGTGGTTCATTGTGATATCCATATAAATTGGGACTTTTTCTTTTAAGAGGAAAGTCTTGATTAGGCTTGTTTTCTGAGTTTAATAGGTATGTTGCTACTTCGTTGATAATGAATCTACTCAAATATATTTTAAACGTAATAGATGTGTTTTCTAAGTTTAAATTTAATGTTTGTTTTAGAAACTTATCATGAAAATTATCTTCTTTAAAATTATTGAGATAGGATTCTAAAATTTTTTTATAAACAATGGGCAGAGAGGAGTCTAGTGCTTCACTTACTTTTTTTTTAATATCTGATATTTGCGACAAGTCTGGAAATATTGTGTTATCAGGAGTTTTCTGTTCTCTCACTATTATATGATAATTATCATTAAAATTTAATAGAGAAAGAAGTAGATTGAATAAAGTGAATAAAGAAAGAGAGTTATCTACATCTTTTATTTCTTCATCTTCTTTTAACAAATTGAGTTCATTAAATAATATTCTAATAATGGTATAAATAGACTCGTTTGAATTACTGAAAGTTGTGTTTAAATATCTTTGAATTTCATTTCTTCTGTGATCTGTTATATTTTTTGTCCTATTTATCAATTTAACACAGCATTTCTCTAGTGGATTTAATTCAACTTTTTCAGTGTTTTGAATGTTTGAGTTTTGAGATTTCTCTTGTGTGTTTTCGAACATATTAATAGTTTTTTAATTAAATATTGTAATTGTTATAATTTAATTAGCTCTGTTTGTTTTATTTAACAAAAAAGTATAGACTGACAGTTTCTGATAATATAGTTTTATGGTGGTGTTTTTATAGCTTGAACTTTGTTCATGTCTTTAAATTATTATTGTAAAATATTGAAATTGATAGTATTAATTATATTATTTGCATATCCTTAATTAAAATCTACAAATCATATAATAATTACAATAACGAATGTTGGGCTATAAAGGTTTCATTTGTTTAACAATAAAATACTTGCATGAATCTTATTGTATTGAGATACTTGATGATAGGAAATAAAAAAAGCAGTTTAGCTTTATAGCCAAACTGCTTTTTCATTAATAAAAATTGAAAAACTCTTAGAAATAATAACCGATATTAATATTAAACCAAGAATTCCATTCTGGAGATTTTTCACCTCTACCAAATCCACATTGATCATGATTATCGCCAAAATGTCCCCAAGGTCCTAACCAGTCATGGTTTTTAGCAGTAGCACAATCAATAAATACAATAATAGGACTTGCAACTATCATCATACCAACAACATTAAATTGAGTATCATTTAATCCATCGGCATATTTATTCATGTAATTATAATTTTCGTAAAATTTAACTGCCTTAATATATTTATTTTTAATAGGTACAGTATATGCAAGTCCAGCCGTAATAATGTCAGCTTCGCTAGCTACATCATATGAATATGTGTATGCTCCCATATTTACAAGATCAGAATCAGCATTATAATCATATTTCATATATTGCAATTTAAGGTCAAGATTCTTTTTTGGAAGAAATTTACCAGTATAGTGTGCAGCATATGCGTATGAATCTTTAGTTTCGTGATTTGCATGGTGAAAGTATTTTCCATACTGAGCAGAAAAACCAAATTCATGAGACTTATGCTTGTAAGCTACCCTCCCATTAAATTGACCTTTTTCTTCTGTATCCCCAGAAAGATCAAAAGAATATCTTGCATTATCTGTTCCATATCCCATCGAACCATCAGAGAATGTTTTGAATTCGCGACCTCCTTCAGCACACTTATACCATGCAAGCGAGATATCCCATTTTTTGGTATTATGTACAAATTTTAAACCTGTGTCATAATCATCTTCAAAACCAATATAATATGGAAGATTGAAGAATGCACTATGAGAAGCATATGGAAGTATACCGAAGTCAACTTTATGAACTCCAAGATGAACCTGTGTTTGATCATCGAATTTATAACCAAGATAACCATGATGAATCATATTTCTACCAAAATCCTTAGGATAGAAACGGTAATCAGCATCAAGAAATAATTTACCATAATCAGCTTTCACATCTATTTTGAAGACGTCCATAACAACATCTCCTCCCATGCTTCGGCTATTGTCATCCCAATCCTTGTAACGGATATTGTATCTTACTGCACCTCCAATTTTTACTTTTGGTTTTATTTGTTCCTGTGCTAGACAGAAATCTGCAGCAATCAGATTAGCTATAAGAATTAGAAAAATAGATCTAATGATAGTTTTCATAAGTAGTAGTATTAAGTTTTATTTAAGTATGTGTATTCTATTTCAGTATATATTTTATACCGTGTTATTCAGTTTGTTATTGTACATAAAAAAAACAGGTCGTAGTCAAGACCTGTTTCGATGACGCAAAATTAAATAAAACAAAATAAAATACAATACCTGTGCTCTTATATATAACAGACAATCAGGCGATTATGTTTAGTTTTAAACTCTTATTTATACTATATTTCATTTTTACATTTAGTCTATTATGTTATTATTATTATGCGATTTATTATAGTATCTATATGGTAAACAGCTTTTATATATTAGCTGTGGTTTTACAATTCGGAACCTTCTATGATAATACAGATAAAACATAAGATTTGGTATATTTTTGTTAAATAAATATTAAATATTTTCAAATAATAATATAAACATACAATAAGAGATATAAAGGTCTTATACCCTATTTATAATATATACGATGAAATTAAACTATCAGAATAATAATATAGATATCAGTTTAGTTTTTGTTGTTTAATTAATTATGTTGATTTTTCTGTTATTTTAATTTTTATACTTAGCTCTGGGATGTTTTAGTTATCATAAATAATTTAATTGCTTTTTAAGATTTAATTTTATTCACTTATTAGATATTTTTAGTATTGGGCTTTATTCTATTTTATGTTTGGTGTAAGTGAAATTTTTACAATAGTATAATTTTCGAATAGGTATTTTATCTTTATTCTAGTTTATGTTCGCAAATTGGTAAATATCTATAGATAAGGCTATCGATATATTTTTTCCTATCCAAACTAATGGTTTTAAAAATTAGAATATTAAATTTAATTCAGTTAGAATTTAAAATTTTCAATTAGCATATATAATTAAAATCTATACTGTTGAAATCAAAATTGATAAACAATTGTTGTATAAGTGTATAGTTTAGTAACAAATATTACAGTTTCCCAAAAATAATATTCGTAACATTGTGCCGAAAAAAACAAACTAACAGCTATGGGATATAAGTATAGGAAAAAGAGAAATAAAAAAGCTGCTAAGTCAAATATTAGTCAGGTACCAGATAAGTATAAGTTTATTGTAATACTTGGTAAAGCATTACATACATATGGAGTACCATCATATAAGTCACAGATTTATTTAAATGAAATAGCAGCAAAAAAAGGGATTAAGGCTAGCTTTATGGATACGCCCACTTATATAAACTATGTTTTCTACGAAGAGAATGATCATACCTATAACTATATAGAATGCGTACCTCCTGGAGAATTAAACCTTGGTGCATTGTCTAAAGTTGTAGAAATAACTAAAGATGTCTTGAATAATAGTATGGGTTTTGCGGAGGCAAGGAAAGCGATTGAAAGAATTAATAATTCTAGTTTGGGATATGGAAAGTTTACTGAATTAGCTGCTTTTATAGCTGCTTCTGGGGGTTTTTGTATTATACTAGATGCAGGAATTAGCTCTTCCATTTGTGCCAGTTTTATGGGTGCTTTGGTTTATTTTATAACCTACTTATCAGGAAAGTCAAACTACATAAAAAGTACTTTGGAGTGTTTAGTTGGTTTTGCTGCAACTATATTCATAGGATTGAGTTCATTGGTATTTGACAATATCAATATTTCAATGACTATATTGGCATCAATAATTGTTTTTATACCAGGATTGTCACTTACAACAGCATTAGAAGAAATAACATCGAGGAGTTTAGTTTCTGGAACTTCAAAATTGGCAGATGCTTTGGTATCATTATTTAAACAGTTTTTTGGGGTTGCTTTAGGCTTAGCTGTTTTACCTCTATTTGCAGATATTCAACAAGATGAGGTAATTAATAGAATACCATCGTATATTGATTTCTTTGCAATTATAATACTTGCATTAAGTTTATGTCCTGTATTCAAGATACGACCTAAACATATTACTTTTTGTGTAATGGCGGGATTTATTAGTTTTTTTACTACTAGTTATTTAGAATCTACAGGTATTATGATCAGCATTTTTATAGGTACTCTATGTGCTGTTATTTCTAGTAAGTTGTTCAGTAAAATAACCAAGGCTCCAAGATTAGTGTTTCTAGTTCCTGGAATCATCATGTTAGTGCCAGGAAGTAAGGCTTTTATCGGCTTAAGCAGTTTGTTTCTAGACGAACATTCTTTCCAGACAAATATGGGAATTCAGATAATATATATTTTTATGGGAATAATAGGAGGTCTTATATTTTCAGGAAGTTTTATTGAATCCAGACAAAGCATTATTTCAGAAATATGTCCGCCTAAAGGATGTTAATATATAGTATAGCATAATTAAAAAAGGCATCTAAATTTATAATTTAGATGCCTTTTTTAATCTAAGAAAAATTTTCATTTAATTGATAAATAGCAGTTTTAAGACTTCTGAGTTTTCCCCATCATCGCTAGCACAAAAAATAAAATAAACTCCTGTTGCGGGTCTATTGCCTTTAAGTGTTTTCCCATTCCACACAATTTGACCTCCTCCATTTTGTTTCTCCCAAACTAGATTACCATTTAGATCGGTAATTTTTACAATACTATTATCCATTAGACCTTTAATTATGATATCGCCTTTATAATTTGGTCGAACAGGATTAGGATAGACATAGGCAGATTTGAAGTTATTGAATGCCTTTGCTGTTGATGAGCGATAACTTACAAGTTCGTTCTCCGATAAGAAAAATATTTCTCCAGTTTTTGGTATTTCCGCTATTTTAAGGATATTATTGTCATTGATAGGTGAGTTTGTGTTATCGAATTGTAATAATTCCTTATTTCCGTACTTATTAACTAAAAAAGCACCAGATTTTTTAGTCCCAAACCATTTTTGATTTGCGGCATTAATACAAATGCTGTTTATATTTTCTTGAGCTAGTAGATAACTAACATTGTCTCCCGACTCGATTATTGGTTGATATGCCAATATTTGTTCATCTTCGAAAAACGAATTTGGATTATTGTATACGAGTACTCCTTTGTTAGAGGCAATCCAAACCGATGATTCTAAATCTTCCTCAATATCATTTATTTCAAAGTTTTGATTGCTTTGTTCCGAGCTTTTAAGGTAAAATTTCCTAACTAGGTTTCGATATGTATTATTTTCATAATCATAAATATCACCCATTGCAATAATATATTGATTGGGTGCTCCAATTACCATTTTATAGGAATTCGAAAGACAAATCAGTTTCTTAGGTGTATAGTCTATGCTGCTTGAGTATAGAGTAAAGGCTTCCCATTTATTATCTTTATACTTTACTAGTTGGTTGGAATCTGAATCTTGCAATATCCAAATCGCACCCGTATTATCAGTTTTTATATCGATTATATTTGAGTTTCGTAAGCTATTTGATGTGTTTGTGGAATTATATTCTTTTAAAATTGTATTCTCTAGTTCTATAATATTTCCTTCTAAGGTTCCGATAATGTATTTGGAATTATCAATTTTGTGTATGCAGCTAATATTTATATCCTTAGGAAGCATATCAGCCTTAATATTATTCCAATTATAATCCATATAATTGGAAAATCCAGGTAGTATATCTTTGTTTTCTTCAATCAAGTAATTTGGGATAGCGCATATGCTATTTTCATCGGAATTGATATCAATAATATTGTCATATAAAATGCCATTTGGTCTGATATGATTTATGGTTGAACTGCTTAACTCGCATAAGCCCGCCTGTTTGTCTGCTATATAATTTAGATTATCAACTTTTATTATATCAAACATATTGTTTAGACCTTCAAATTCAAGTTTTGTCTTTAGTTCACCCTCCTCATTATATAAATTTATAAATTGAGATGAAATTATGGCAATATCATTATTAAGAATTTTAATTCGATTGACATTATTTAGGTTTTCAATAAATTTTGTTTGCTTTGAATCTATATCGTAATAGAATAGAAGACTGCTTGAGTTTGAGAATTTATTTGTATAAAAAACTCTATGGTTTATAATTTCCAAACTATTTGTTACTATATCGTTTGAGAATAGTGTCCAATTATTGAAATCAGCGATATTCGCATTCAAATTACAATATTTTGCACCCTCTTCTGTTGCTGCATAAAGTTGATTTGCATTTATTTTTATATCATATACATTTGTTTCAAGCCCCTTTTCACCAATCAGGCAAGTTTCTTTGATTTCGTTTTTATTAATATCAATTTTTAGTATTCCAAAATCAGATGCACAATAAGCATAATTATTGTCGCATACAATAGCATTTATCTGCTTGCTTGAGAATGATTGTGAAAGTTCTAATTCGAGAATAGACTTTATATTATTTGAGGAATATATTGTAACTTTTCCTGTCTTATGCCCAATTATTAATTTTTGATTTTTATCGTTGAAACAGAAACTACTAATATCTGTATTTTTAAAATCATCATTTGTAGATAAAGCTGAACTTGATTTTTCAATACTGTTATAAACGAATATTCCAGAACTAGTTTGACAAAACAGATTTGGGTGATTATAATAAATAAGTTCAGCCTTTTTATATGATTTATGGAAGTTCCAGTCTCCTACTTGTTTTTGAGCAATCAGTGGTAAATTGATAATAAGTAATATAATTCCTGCAAAATATCTCATCATAATTGGCTTTTTTTCATTATTCATTTGAGAGTAAAATTAAGGAATTATATTTTTTAAATCATAAAAATATTTGTTTAGAACTGAAATCCAAAGCTCCAACCAAGCCAGGAAATTGCAGTTTCTGAATTTATAGAATCATTAATTAGATTATTTGAACTAGATTGTACATCGTATCCCGAGTCAAGAAATTTGGCTGTTCTTTTCTGTCCATCTGGGAAAAAGTAGTTAATGGAAGGGCCAAAACGAAGTCCTACTTTATTTTTAAGTTTTATATTTAGACATAAATCGAGTCTTGCCATATTTCCTAGGTATGCATCTCCCTCAAATTTATTGTCGAATAATTCGGTAGCAATTAATTCGGTGCTAAAGCTAATACGCTTTTTAGTTGACTGTAAATATCCTATCCCATAACTAATGGCAGCAAAATTTCCATATCCTAATTCGAGTGTGTTATAGAATTTTCGACCACCCGTTTTCCATGCGAAGTTAGTAATTCCCATTTCCCAATAGTTAAGTTCGAATCGATTATATCCCTTTTTTACGTAATTGATTAAACCTAGTTGGATACCTTTTTCAATAGTATCGCAAGTATTTATCAAGCCTATCTGCACACCCTTAAGTCTTTTGGTTTTATTAAGAATACCACCTATTTGAATACCCGAAGCAGTTTTATTTGCAATATTTATAGTACCAACTTGAGCGCCATTTAAACTATCAGTTTTGTTAATAATAGCAGCAATTTGAGCACCTTCAAGTTTATCTTCTGCGATATTGACTAGACCAGAAATTTGACTTGCAGTAATGGATTTAGCTACATTTATTATTCCTGCTGTTTGGATTGAATAGTCTATGCCCATACTAAGATTTGCAATACCTGCAATTTGACTATGAGATATTGCTTTTTCATTAGAGTTTAAGATATATTTTCCTGATTTTGGAGCGTTAATAATTCCTGCAAGTTGTGTTCCTCCAACAGGATGATTTGTTAAATTTGCAATACCTGCAATTTGAAATCCTTTAACTTTACCCAGATTTATATTTACCAATCCTGCGGCTTGAAGACCATTAGTACTACCAGCTACAAAATTTAAACAACCGGCAACTTGTATACCATTTACATTTTCACGAATGATATTAAAAATCCCACCAAATTCACCACCATTAATGCTCGAAGATATGCCTCCTATAACATTTAAAGAAAAAGCATTATCTGTTGTTGCATTGATAATATTATTTGTGCCCAATGAAGGAATAAAACTTATCTGAGCAGGGACTTTTCGATAAACATTTAGATTACTATCTATTATCTCGGTTTGTTTAGGCAAAAATCTACTATAATTTCTGTTATAATTATTTTCTAGTTTCTGATTATTTATTTTTTTAAATAAACTAGGTATATCTGTATCGTAGCTAATTTCATTTAACTGAACCTCCATATAATCTTTATCACATACAATCAAGGTATCTTTGTACCTATTCTTATTTATACTAAGAAGAGGAGAATCAGTATTTTTTATAATGATAATGTCAAATTTTCCATTTGAGTCCGAAAATGAAATATTACCAGAAGCAATATCATAGATTACTGCATTTTTTATTGGTTTATTATTAATGTCTGTAACACTACCTTTTACCTTTATGGATTTTATTTGCTTTAGAGCTTTTTTTTTAGTTATTACTATATGGCTTCCAATTACAATAAAACTATAATCTTTACCTAGATTATCTTTAAGAATTTTTTCAAGACTTGTGTTTTTAACATTTATATCAAGCTTTTTCTCATTTTTTATAATATTTGAATTATAGGAAAATTTGAAGCCTTTTTTTTGTTCTAGTTTCTTGAAAAGATTGTAAATGCTTATATTTTTCACATTTAAATCATACTTTTCTTTAAGGTAATTTTTAGCATTACTATTTAAAGATAATAGTAATAAAACCCCAGCTAGTAAAAAGTTAATTATTTTCATTTTTAGTTATTGTATAGTTTTGATCAATTATAGAATAATCAAGATCGAAGCTAGCACAAATAACCTTTATTATATTTTCGATATTCTCATTTTTAAAACTTGTTGATAAATCCATATTGGAGGTATCAATATTGTTATAATTGATATCAACTTTATAACAATTTTCAATCGTTTTAAAAACCTCAGCCAAGTTCGTATTATCGAATACAATGGTTTTATTATGCCAGAAATTAGCATCTGGTTCTGCTTTATTTTTCTCCGCTTTACTTTTCTTTTTATTGATTATTCCACTTTCATTTTTCACTAATATAATAGCATCTATCATTTGATTGTCCTTTAATTTTCTTGAAATTTCGACAATACCAGATGTAACGTTTATTTTAGTTTCTTTTTTATTTTTTGTATTAATATTAAAACTTGTTCCTTTCACCTTTAGGAATCCGACTGGCATTTTCACAAAAAATGGTTTTAAACTATCCCTACTTACATCGAAGAATATCTCCCCTTTCATACTAACCATTCTTTGTTCCTTATCTTTATCATAGCTATAGCAAAGACTTGATTTTTGGTTTAGCTTAACTATAGTTCCATCTGGCAAAGTATCAATTAGGCTTGATATAAGATTGTTTTCAATTTTATAAATATTATTATCTATAAAACTAAAATAGCGAATCAAGCCAAATCCTATAATAAAGCATGCTGCTGTAGTAGCAAGCCATTTATAAACTTTAATATTTTTACTTTTTGTATCATTATCAATATGATTCTCTATTTTTGACCATGCCTTTTCAGGATTAAGCATAATTGGTTTTGGATCAAGTTTTCCTGACTCAATCCAGATACTCTCTAGTTGATCGAAATACTCTCTATTTTTATCATCTTCATTTATCCAATTTATTACTAATTCTTTTTCGGAGGAATTACATTCTCCAAGGATAAACTTAGAAAGTATGTCTTCATTAATATTTTCGTCGAATGATAACATAGTATCTTCTTTATATTTTATGAGCATAGCCAAAGCTATGACAATTTTGATTTAATATACACCCAATGCAATTTGCAAAATAATTAAAATTGTTGGTAAATAGTCCTTTAATTCTAAGCGCATGTCTTTTAAAGCTAGACCTATATGATTTTCAACAGTTTTAATTGATAAGTTTAATTTTTCTGCAATTTCCTTATTTTTAAGACCTTCATATCTACTTAATAGGAAGATGCGTTTTCGCTGTTCGGGTAATTTGTCTATTGCAGTTCTTATTTTGGAAGATAGTTCATTTTCAATCACACTATCATTTTCCATCATTGAATCTTCTTCAATAATTTCTTTGTTAAATTTCCTGTATTTTTCTTCAAGCTTAACATGTTTAATAAGATTTAAACAAGAATTTCGAACCATTTTATAGAGGTATGATTTTATTGAGCTATCAATATTGATTTTGTCCTTGTTTGACCATAGCTTCATAAACACATCCTGAACTATCTCTTCGCATTCATCTGTATTATTAATATACTTATAGGCATATGAACAAAGAGCAGAATAGTGTTTATCGAATAGGTATTTAAAAGCTTGTTTGGTTTTCCAATTATCCACTTTAAAATATATATTATTTAAGATTTGTATTAGAATTAATTTTCTAATATTCTAGAATATAATTATAGTTTACTGCAAATAACTAATATTCTGAAATTAGTATTTTTAATATAGCAAAAGTATACATATTGTTAAATTTAATATGCATGTTTATTAATAAAAATTGATGGAAGTTGCCAAATTTTTGGCGGAGAGAGAAAATATAGTTCAGAAATAAATGGATAATTTCGAAATAGAGATAAAGTTTAAATTTAAAATATTTCTAAAGTATTTGTTAGTAAGATTAATAGAAATCTATTGTGATTCAAATCACTATAGATATTTTAGTAAAAAAAAGAGATAAATATCATGAATTTATCTCTTTTTTGTTCTTATTAAATAAAAAAATGAATTATTCTACAGTAACAGATTTTGCCAAATTTCGAGGTTGATCTACATTACATCCTCTTAATACAGCTATATAATATGAAATTAACTGAAATGGAATAACTGTTAATAAAGGGGCTAACTCTTCGCAGGTTTCAGGTATTTCTACCACATAATCAGCCATTTCTTTAATTACGGTATCTCCTTCAGTAACAATTGCAATAACATTTCCTTTTCTTGCTTTAACTTCTTGAATATTGCTTACAATTTTTTCATATGATTTGTCCTTAGTTGCAGCAATAAATACAGGCATATGTTCATCAATTAATGCGATAGGTCCATGTTTCATTTCTGCAGCAGGATAACCCTCAGCATGGATATAAGATATTTCTTTTAGCTTTAGAGCTCCTTCCAGTGCTACAGGAAATAGGTATCCTCGTCCTAGATACATTGCATTTGGTGATTCTACATATTTAGCAGATAGTTCTTTAATATAGTTATCTTGTTCTAAAATAGATTTAATCTTTTCAGGTAGTTTGTAGAATTCATTAATCAGATTAATATATTTTTCTTCGCTCAAACAATCTTTTTTGCGACCTACAAGCATTGCCATCATTGCAAGCACACTTACCTGAGCAGTGAAAGCCTTAGTGGATGCAACTCCAATTTCAGGACCTGCATGCGTATAAACTCCTGCATGTGTTTCCCTAGGTATACTAGCACCCACAACATTACAAATACCAAGAACTGTTGCTCCCGATTTTTTTGCAAGTTTAATGGCAGCTAAAGTATCTGCAGTTTCACCGCTTTGACTTATAGCCAATACAATATCATCTTTGTATATAATAGGATTTCTGTATCTAAATTCAGATGCATATTCTACTTCAACAGGAATTCTAGCAAGATCTTCGAAAAGATATTCACCAACCAATCCTGCATGCCATGATGTTCCACAAGCAATAATTATTATTCGTCTTGCATCTACTACATTAGGTATAATATCTTGTATTCCACCAAGGAAAACTTCTCCTTTTTGTACCGATATTCTACCTCTTATGGTATCATGAATAGATGTAGTTTGTTCGAATATTTCTTTAAGCATAAAATGCTCATATCCACCTTTTTCTATTTGATCTATATCTAATTCCAGATTTTGTATATGAGGAGTTAGTTTATCATTGTATATAGTTTTCAGAACAAGTTCATCTTCCGAAATTATTGCTACATCATTATCATTTAAGTAGATAACACTCTGAGTATATTCAACTATAGGAGTGGCATCAGATGCTAGAAAATACTCTCCATTACCAACCCCAATTACAAGTGGGCTACCTTTTCGTGCAGCTATGATTTGGTGTGGAGTATCTTCGCAAATAACAACTAAACCATAAGCTCCAACAACTTTAGTAAGTGCAAGTCGTACAGCAAGTTCAGCGGTTACATCACCTTTACGGTATATGTATTCGATTAGATTTGCAAGTACCTCAGTGTCAGTGTCACTTTCAAATTTATATCCTCTTTTGCCTAGTTTCTTTTTAAGTAATGAATAATTTTCAATAATTCCATTATGAATAATTGTAAATTTCCCATTCATAGATTTGTGAGGATGAGCATTTTCGTTATTAGGTTCTCCGTGAGTAGCCCATCTAGTATGACCAATTCCAATTTTGCCAGTGATATCACTGCCACTAGCATGAGATTCTAGGTCAGCAACTTTTCCTTTGCATTTATAAACTTGGGTACTATCGTTCCTTAATGCAATTCCAGCTGAGTCATATCCTCTATATTCTAATCGCTTTAATCCTTTTACTAGTATAGGGTAAGCGTCTCTATTTCCAATATATCCTACAATTCCACACATTATGCTAAGTTATTATGGGTTTATTTCGTTATTATCTACTTTAAATTGATTATTCAATTTCCTATCTATAGGCACAAACATATTTACTACCATTATGGTAGTATATTCAAACTATGAATAAACTGTATGAAACTAATATAGAAATGAATTACAAATAATTTGTTGAATTTAAGCTTTTTCATCTAAAAATTCAAAATAAAGACTAAATGCATCAAACAAATAGATCAGATAAGTTAGTAATATATAAACATAATTATGGATAAAATTCAGATCATTATGTTATTATGTATTTTATTAGATCTATCCTCTTTTTTTATTATCAATATATTTATTTATATAAAAATAAAGATATATTTGTTTATTTATAAACAGATATATCTTTATTACGAATCTAGTTTAAAGTCTAGATAATTATATCGATATTAATTATTTTTAAATTCGATTAATTTGTTAATACGATTTATAGTTTCATCTTTTCCAAGAACATTTGTAATATCGAAAATATGAGGTCCTCTAGCTCCTCCTGTCAATGCTAGGCGGAAAGGATTCATTACTTTTCCAAAACCAATTTCTTTAGCTCCAACCCATTCTTTAACGATATTCTCTGTATTTTCAACACCGAAATCTTCAATTGGTTTTAATACTTCAATTAGCTCAGTTAAGATTTCTTCAGTTCCATCTTTATATGCTTTTTTAAGTGTTTTTGGGTCATATTCAGATGGTGTTTCAAAGAAATAATCGGTTTGTTCCCAAAGTTCAGCTACAAAATCGACTCTGTCTTTAACTAAGTTGATTATATTTTCAAGCTTGTTTGGCTCAATACTTATTCCCTTTTTATTAAGAACCGTTGACTTGAATTCTTCCCCTAATTCGCAGTTTGGTTTATTAAGAAGATATTGTCTATTAAACCATTTTGTTTTTTCAGGGTCGAATTTTGCGCCAGCTTTTCCAACTCTTTCAATACTAAATATTGAAGATAATTCTTCAAGACTAAATATTTCTTGTTCCGTACCAGGATTCCAGCCTAATAGCGCTAACATATTAACAAAAGACTCAGGGTAGTAACCTTTCTCTCTATATCCCATTGATATTTCATTAGATTTAGGATCTTTCCATTCTAATGGGAAAACAGGGAAGCCAAGTTTGTCTCCATCACGTTTGCTAAGCTTACCCTTTCCTACCGGCTTAAGAATTAATGGTAAATGAGCAAATTCAGGAGTTGATTCTTTCCATCCAAGAGCTTCATAAAGAAGTGCGTGTAAAGGAAGAGATGGTAACCATTCTTCGCCCCTAATTACATGAGATATTTTCATTAAATAGTCATCAACAACATTTGCAAGATGATAAGTAGGCATTCCGTCTGATTTGAATAGAACTTTATCATCTAATGTAGAGGTTTTAAATGACACATCTTTTCGAATCATATCGTGAATTTCGACAGTTCTGTCAAGAGGCATTTTAAAACGAACAACGTACTTTTCGCCTGATTCGAGCTTTGCTTTTAGCTCATCTTCAGTCATATTTAAAGAATTATTTAAATTCTCACGAGTTGTATGATTGTATATAAATGTTTTCTTTTCTGCTTCAAATTCTGACCTTACCTTATCCAATTCTTCAGCAGTGTCAAAAGCATAGTATGCGTTTCCTGATTCAATTAGTTGATCAGAATATTTTCTGTAAATATCTTTTCTGTCGGATTGTCTATAAGGACCTAAATCACCAGTAGCACCAATACCTTCGTCTATATTAATACCACACCACTTTAAAGATTCAATAATGTAATCTTCAGCGCCTTCAACATATCTTGTTTGATCTGTATCTTCTATTCTTAATAGAAAATCACCATTATTTTTTTTTGCAAATAAATAGTTGAACAATGCTGTTCTTACTCCTCCCATATGAAGAGGTCCAGTTGGACTAGGAGCAAATCTTACTCTAACTTTTTTAGTATCCATACTTTCTATTTGAGATATTTTTCTGCTAATTTTATTTTGCTTTGATTTGTTTAAATATTTATAAATCAATAATCCAAATATTGATTTGTCTTTTTATCAAAACAGCTTACAAATATAAGTGGGATATTTTTAAATTTTCAGAAAATGGCTTATAAAAAACTATTATCTTCCAATATCTACAAAATCACTTTTCATTTTTACTGGATTGTCTATTATTTTGTAAAAATCATCAAGATAATTTAGTACTCGTTTTTTTTCCTTTTCATTCAGTAGTTTATTATTTCTGTATAATTCATAAAAAAGCTCTTTCTTCATTCTGAATTCACGTAAAATGAATTCATATTCCTTCAAGGTTCTCTTGTATCCTCTATAAACACGCACGTGAATACTTTCGATATTTAATTTTGGATTAGGGACTGCATATGGTGCATTTACTAAACTGCACCAGTCGAAATCGTAAGGTACTGCTATTGGTATTGATTCGGGTGTTTTACCAATCAGTTTTATATTGTGAAGTGTTGATATCCCCCAATCTGAATTACCTATCATGTATTGAAATAAAGCTAGTTTTGTAAGTTTATTTACAGCCACATGTTCTTTTGGAAGGCTTTTGTCGTATCTTGGAATTTTACCATTTCTATATGCCATTTTTTTATGATCTTCTATAAAAAATGCTAATTTGATAATAGGTTTTATTTGATCCTGAGTGTCTGTATATTTTATTCTAAACATTCGTACCCTAAAGCTTTCAGGACTTAGAATATTATATAGTTTGTATGCAAGATATTCTTGAATAAGCATCTGTTCATATCTTGAATCTCTATTTCTGCAATGGCTTACAAGTTTTAGTCTCTTTTGATCATGAAAAATAGTATAGGCTGATTCAGATTTTACGAATTTGAATCGTAAGGGCGGGAATTGACATATTGACTTGTCCCTTCTAAAGCGACCTCTTAGTTTAACAAAAGCACTCATACTAACAATATCCTCGCCTTCGTGATATGAGATTCTAGCTTTTTGATATTTATTTTCTTTTCCTCTCAGGAGTTGTTTTAAATTAGTTGTTACATTTATATTAATTACAGAATCAGTATCAAAAAGATCTGGATGAGTGTACACTTTATTTTCTTGAGCTTTCAGACAGAACGAAACACATATAATAAACAAGCTTAGTAGTCCTTTTAATTTTATGTACATGACTATAATTATTTATGATTGAGAAAAAACTGGAGTGATTTTTAAACTGATTTATTAGCTAATTTACAATACTTATATAAAAATATAAACTATAATAGACTGAAATGATATGAATAAACTATGTAATAATAAGAAAATATAGATATAGGCTAAAAGCTATAAAAAATCTGTTGTTTTTAGTCTTGGAGATTAATGGATTTATTCGCCTTCCGAAGATAACAATAAAACTCTCACATTACTACATAATAAAAATTAAACAAACCTGTATTTAGTCAGAGTCTTTATCATTAAGTTTATAATCATCAACAAATTCGGTTTCGTCGGTTTCGTTGTAAAATATAGTTAATCTAACACTGTATTTTGGGAAATCTATTTGACCAATTTTGAATCTAACTATTTTTATTCCAGTTCTGTCGTATATATCTGATATTAATTCTTTATGTTTATCATGATGTAATAAATCTATTCTATCATAAACAATAGTTCTTCTAGCAAGATGTCTTTTCATCCATACTTTTTCCATGATCCATGTGGTGGCAAGGAAAGCTATATTTGTAAAAATAACCTCTGGCATTCCAACTTCTGCACGGGCAAGTGCATTAATAACAGAAATAGTTATCACCAGAAAAAGATAGGTCATTTCACGAATAGCTATAGCATCAGTTCTATACCGAATGATTCCAAAAATTGCGAATAGCCCCAAAGCGAATCCTAATTGGAGGTCGACGCTGCCGAGAAGAAAACAAAGGAAAAAGACAGTTGTACTTATTAAGATAAATGTAAACACAAAAGATCTTTTGCCTGTAGATTTGAAATATATAAAATGAACGATAAGAATAGTTACTATCGAGTTTAGCAAAAATCTTCCGATTAGCACCAGAAGATTGCTAGAATTAACAATTGATTCGGTCAGGTTGTTATCTGATAAGATATTAATAAGATTCATAATTAGTATTTAAAAAAAAGATGTAAAATTTAAGATTTTATTCTAAGAATTTGTTTCTCTTTATCAGAAAATAGTCTGTAGAATTTTTTATTTGTAATTAGCATAGCTTGTGGTTTTATACCATGATGACCAATTGGAACATCAACAGCTACGATTTTAGATGCAAAGAAAGGACTTATTCTCATTACAGGAGTATGTCCGAAAATAATTTTATCAACATTATAGAATTCAAGTGTTTTATCAATATCTATTTCTGTAATTTTATCATAATAAGGAGTTTTGTTTAGATATCCTCTATACCATAATGGACCATGACTAGAAAGGAATAAATCTACGGTTATGGAGTCTATTTTTTGTTCTCTATCATTTATTATTTCAGTCATTTTCTTATTTGTTTCCTTTATGGAATATGCTTTTTCAAGAAATTTGGGTGAAATTCCACCATGAACGAATAAGAATTTGTTAATTCTAACCATTGTGTTTTTATTTCGGAGCCATTTACCCAAAATAGTGTTTATTTCGTATAGCTGTGAGTAGTATAGCTTATTTAAAGCAGCATGGTGTTTATATTTTTTTGAAATATACCTATCGTCATATGTCATTATCATCAGTTCATGATTTCCAAGTAAGAAGTGAACCCTACCTCCCATTTTGAATGCTTGTTTCTCTAGTTTGTATATTAACCATAGACATTCTGTAACATTATCTCCTCTATCAAATACGTCGCCTGTAATTACGAGATGGGATTTTCCAAATATCCAATTTTTTTTATCGTCAATGATTTTATTATATCTCAATATATCGACTAATTCACTATAGTTGCCATGTATATCACCAATAGTTACAATTTTATCCACATTTTCATATGAGTCTTTAATTGGATGTTCATTTTTATAGATAATATATTTATTAGTGTCTTGTTTTGTGATATTTTGTATTGTAATGGACTCATCTTTAAACCTAAAGAACTTATAATGGAACTTAAATTTATCTTTGTCTTTGTTGTATGATGTATATTTAGCAATTACTCTATTTGCAGATATATATTTAATATGTGGACCTTCGAGGTAAGAAAAATCTACTTGTATGGAATCATTTAATTTTGTTTGGGCTAAGTTGTTTTTATGAACAAACAGACTTAGTATTAACAAAAATAATGATATTTTTTTGTTGTTTATATGTCCTTTTATTTTCAAAATTGAAATTGTTTTAATAGGCTGATAAATTGAAGTATAAAAGTTATTTTAAATTAGGATTAGCTTTTATTCGGTTAATATAATAATTTGTAGACTTGAAAAAAAATATTATTTTTTAAAATTTATTAGGAAGTTATAAAAAATATATACTATATTTGCACTCGCTAAAGAGAAAGAAACATTCTAAAGATATATTGCGGGGTGGAGCAGTTGGTAGCTCGTTGGGCTCATAACCCAAAGGTCGTCAGTTCGAGTCTGGCCCCCGCTACACAGAAGCTTTTCAAGTTAAAACTTGAAAAGCTTTTTTTTTACTCCAAAAATTAATCTATTGCCTCTAGTATAAATTTATTGAATCTACTTGCAGTCTTAAATTTATCAACAAAAAAATCGAGTAAGTTTTCACTGAATAGAACTTTTTCGGTTTCGATATCATCCATGTAGTACAATTGTTTGTTTAGTAATAGAGGGATTTTGTCCACAAGTTGCATTTGTTCTTTTGGTAATCTTTTATTTTTGTTTCCATGTATTTCTCCAAAATATTTTACAAAATCATTATCATTTATAATATCATTAAATTCATCTTGATTGTTAATGATGTGCTCTCTTATTACTTTTATGCATTTTGTGTCTATGAAATAAATACCGCCTCCAAAATTAATATTGTGAGCTCCAATCTGAATATAGTATCCAGGAGCGATAGCCTTCCTCCCTCCTTTAGCGAAGGATGCTGCTCGGTGTGTCTTGTATGGTGACTTATCTTGTGAAAAACGAATATCCTTGTTTATTCTAAATATTGCATTTTTGGGATCTTTATCAATACTGTCGTCAAATTCTTGAATTCGCAGAATCATCTCTTGCGTGAATAGGTCGAATGGTTGTTTGACATTAGAAATGTATGATTTTTTATTCTCATGAAACCATTCTTTATAATTATGCTTTTCTAAGTTTTTAAAAAACTCTATGTATTCTCTATTAAAATATGTCATTGTGTTTGTTTGTTAGGTTTAAATAAAATTGAAAATATTATTTAAAATCAGCTAAAAGGTCATCTATTATATTGAAAAGTATATCAGCCTCGAAACCTCGTGAAGCTCCAAAACTCAAAAGTTTGTTTTTGGCTTGATATTTATCGTCATATTTAATATTGTTTAATTTGTATTGAATAAGTTCTTTAGCCATGTTGTAGTATTCTGTTTGGTCAATCTTAGCTAGAGCTTTATCAATATATTGGGATTCAATAAATTTAGATTTAAGTTGAAATTTTATCTTTTGTTTTCCCCATTTATTATATTTGAATTTATCATTGCAAAAGGCATTTGTGTATCTTTCATGATCTATAAAATTATTATCTATTAAGTAGTCGATTACTTTTTCATGGTAATCTTTTTCTAGCCCCCAGCTATTCAATTTCTTTATAATGTCATTTGAACATTTTTCTGATTTGCTGCATATTTCTGCTGCTTTCGATAAAGCTTTCTCGTAGCTAATGTATTTCATTTTCTAATAATTCAGATTTTGAGCTTTCCGTTTAGCCTGATTTATATCTATTTTTTTCTTTATGGTCACGATTATATAAAAAAAGACAAGTTAAGTTTAAAAATTTATCTATTATAGAATTTAATTTAAATTTATTACTAAATGATTGAATTAAACGTATTATTGCTTTTTGTTCATGTAATAAGCTGTTAATTAGTTAGATGAACTTGTTTGTTTTGTGTAAAAATTGCTAATATTGACAGGTAAATTGATGTCATATATTATTTCTTTTCAGTATTTTATAAAAAAAATAATGAATATTAGAAATACTAATATATATTTTTTATACTTTTGCAAAGTTTTATTTTTTTATTTTGAATTCGTTACAATTGTATAGCATATCGTTAACAGGTGTAAAAGAGGGAGTTCATCATTATAAATTTGATTTAGATGATAAATTTTTCCAAAACTTTTACAGTGATCAAGAGCAACCAAAAGCTAAATTATTAGCGGAGGTTGAAATGATTAAACATAGTTTGGTCATAACTCTTAATATAAAATTGAACGGTAGTCTTCGAGTATGCTGTGATAGATGTTTAGAAGATTTTGATTTAGAAATATCAGGCGACACCCGATTATATGTTAAGAATGGTGGTGAGGACGAAGAATTATCGGAAGATGTAATCGTAATTTCAGAATCTACGACAGAAATATCGTTGGCACAACAGTTTTATGAATTATATAACTTAAGTTTGCCACTGAGGTATATTCATCCAGAAGGCGACGATGGAGAGAGCTTATGTAATCGCGAAATGATTAATAAATTAAATGAGCATATCTCTAAACCTGAGGAGAATACAGATCCCCGATGGGATAGTTTAAGAAAATTGATTGATAAATAATTGAAAATAGGTTGAAAAATGGCACATCCAAAACACAGAACGTCCAAACAAAGAAGGAATAAGAGAAGAACGCATTTAAAAACAACTCCTGCAACTTTGGCTGCTTGCTCAAACTGCGGAGCTACTCATAAATATCATACTGTATGTCCAGAATGTGGATATTATAGAGGTAAATTAGCTTATGAGAAAAAAGATGCTTCTGCTGTAGCTTAAGCCTTGTTTATGAGAAAAAAATTAAATATGTAGATTTGCTCCTTGGGTTTACTCTTGGAGCAATTTTGCGTATTAAAAGTTGGTGTTCTAATTTGTTTTTTAGGTATTTTTTATATCTTGCGTGGCGGTTTGCGATTTTGTTATTTATTTTTTGTTAACTAGGTCGAAAACTTATTAATTATTTATAAAAAATATTTTGTTATTACGTTTGGCTTATAAACCTTGTTCATCTATACCAATATGTAAGCTATTCAAGCATACTGATTTTAATCAGAGTTTCAATTTTTTACGAAAAGTCTGATTATCCCTTTATAAACCAAACATTGTATAGTTGGGATAGCCTATGGACAACTATTTCCCAACCTTCATTTAGAAAAGCTTGATTATGGCAAAAATTAATGCAGTAATAACCGGAGTAGGAGCTTATGTTCCTGATTACATTCTTACAAATCAAGAACTAAGCACTATGGTAGATACTTCCGATGAGTGGATAATGACCAGAATCGGAATTAAAGAACGTAGAATCTTAAAAGGAGAAGGTAAAGGTTCATCAGATTTAGCGGTAGAATCTATTTCGGAACTTCTTAGAAAAACAAATACCTCACCAGAGGAAGTTGACTTAGTAATTTGTGCTACAGTTACT
The DNA here is from genome assembly GCA_025210485.1 of Marinifilaceae bacterium. Taxonomy (GTDB): domain Bacteria; phylum Bacteroidota; class Bacteroidia; order Bacteroidales; family Marinifilaceae; genus JAOARN01. The sequence goes on from JAOARN010000108.1 coordinate 28,757, forward strand.
CCAGATATGCAATTCCCTGCAACAGCAAATATAATTAGTGATAAACTAGGAATCAATAACGCTTTTGGTTTCGATATAAATGCAGGATGTTCAGGATTCTTATATGCACTAGCTACTGGAACAAAATATGTTCAGTCTGGATTATATAAGAAAGTAATTGTAGTAGGAACAGAAAAGATGTCCTCAATTGTAGACTATACAGATAGACAAACTTGTCCAATATTTGGTGATGGTTCTGGAGCTGTTATGCTTGAGCCTACAACTGAAGATATTGGAGTAATGGATGAGATGTTACATTCTGCAGGTTTTGGTAGAAAACATCTTCATCAAAAAGCAGGAGGATCATGTAAGCCTTCGTCTCACGAAACTGTTGATGCTCGCGAACATTATATTTACCAAGAAGGTAGACATGTATTTAAACATGCTGTTTCGAACATGGCTGATGTATCAGTTGAGATGATGCAAAAACATGGATTAACCAATGAAACTCTAGACTGGTTAGTACCACACCAAGCCAATAATAGAATTATTGAAGCAACTGCAGAGAGAATGGAATTACCAAAAGAGAAAGTTATGATTAATATTCAGAAATTTGGTAATACAACTTCAGCAACTCTTCCATTGTGTTTATGGGAATGGGAAGATGAGTTGAAAAAAGGTGATAATATTATTCTTTCGGCATTCGGAGCTGGATTCACATGGGGTGCAATTTACCTTAAATGGGGATACGACGGAGACAAATAGTGGAATAAAATCATATATGTATAAAAAGGATTGTCATGATATTCAGGGCAGTCCTTTTTTTATTTAATTTAAAATTAGAATATATTTTAAGATATATATTAATAAACAGCCTCTACATCGCTTAAGACTTCTAATTCGGATATTGCATTTTTGATGCTTAATCCCGATTTAGGAAGCTCAAAACTAAAACAACTACCCTTGCCTGCTTCACTGCTTATTTCAAGCTTAGACTTGTTAATTTCGAGGAATTCATTAATCAAACTCAGTCCAAGACCAGAGCCTTTTTCGTTATTAGTTCCATTTGTGGTATAACCATACTCTATCTTTTTTATTTGTTCAGGGGTCATTCCCACCCCATCGTCAATTATATTTATGCTAATCATATTATTGATTTCGGTACATTTAATGCATATTTTTCCACCTTTTTGGGTAAATTTGATGGCATTCGATATTAAATTTCGAATTACGGTATTAATCATATTGGAGTCTCCATATACTTTGTATTTGGCATCAATATCCTTCACTAAATTGATAAATTTAAGACTCGCAATATCGCAGTGTAAATCTAAATTTGAATCAACAATGGTTTCAAGATCAAATTCTTCGAATTTGGCTTTAAGTTCGTCAGATTGATTTTTAGACCAAACAAGAAGATTCTCCAATAATTCGAATGCATTATTAGAAGCATGAAATATGGACTCTAGGAAGTCATATCTTTCCTTTTGACTCAATTGTAAATCATTATCCACAACTAGCATCCTAAGCCCATTACTGATATTACCTACAGCCCCTCTTAAATCGTGGGCAATCAATGAAAACATTTTATCCTTAGCGATATTGGAGCTAAGTAGTTTTTTCTCTTTTTGTTTAATCTTACTAACAGTACGAAGCATCTTTTGATGTCGTTCTTGAGCTAATGTATTTTTAAGAGCTAAAATTTCAATATTTTTCGCCTTGTTGCGATACCTTATCAATAGCCATATAATAGCCAAACATAAGCTCAATAAAAGAATGGTAATAATTGCATAGGTTCTGTTGATGTAAATATTATGCAAAGATTTCGACGGTTTAACTTGTAGGTTAAAATAGCTATCTTCCCATCGATTATGATAATCTAACAAGCTATCAGTTATTTGAATATTTGTATTATTATGATTTGCTTTAATTATCCTGAGATGTTTATTTAAATATAGATTTGATAGTTTGTAGTCCTCTATAATACTATAGTAATTAGCCTCTATTTGGTATAATTCAGCATAAAAATCATTAAACTGCATATTATCTGATAAATCCTTTAGCTGAGATATTAGTATTTCTGATTCCTTCAGTTTGTTAATTCCAGTTTTGTATTTTAGATTATATAATGAGAGTAAATTTTTAGTTTTAGTTGATAAAGAATGGCTTAGATCTTTTTCAGTATTTGTTATATATATTCTAGCCTTCGTATAATCATTTTGATTCATGTATATATTAGCGATGCACAAGTTCGAGACAATGGCATCATCATATGACTTTATTTCATTAGCTAGATTTAAGCTAGTTTCGTAATAGTTTATAGCTCTGTCTTCCTGGTTAAAAGAATTATGAAAGTCCCCTATTTTTTTATATGTTTTGATAATGGAAATAGTATCCTGTCTTTTTTTAAATTCTTTTAAAGATTTTTCAGCAAATAGAATAGCCTCCTTGTTTCTTTTTATTTTAGAAAATATTATGGATAGTTCAAGACTTATGTAAGGAACTAATTCATTATTTTTTGTAATAATAGCTTTTCTGTATGCCTTAAGCCCATAGTCTAAGCCATCTAAATCTAGATTTGATATCCTATGTGCTTTGGCTATATAAAAGAGAGATAAGCAGTTTTCTTTATGGAAATTATTGAATCTGGATATTTTTTCACATCTCTTTGCAAGGATGATGGCATCAAAGGGGCTTTCATCTATAGATTTCTTGCATATATTTAAAAATGACTTAAGTTCATCTTTTTTAGTAAGCTCAAGCTGTATTTTTTCTTGATTGTATTCTTTTGTTAAACAGAATACATTTAAGTTTATTAATAAACTCATGAAGAAAACAATCAAAAACAAGGCTTTTTTTAGTTTCATGTCACTAATATACTACTTTATCTTAAAAATAGTTTGATTTGTCAAAGTAAAAATATCATATGATTAACAATATATTGTATCTTTTATACTTAAAAATTTAGCCTCATTTATAATAAAATTTAAAAATATGTATATTAAAAATAAGCAATAATTATTTGAAATATTAGCATATAGCTAATATTTTGCCAGAGTTTGTAAGTTTATGATAAGATAAAGGCTTATTTGTTGTTGATTATCATAAAATTATAATGAAAAGAATTTCAACAAATAAATATATAACAAAATCAATTAACTATTGTTAAACAGTTGTATTATTCAAGCTAAGTTTTTATGCTTTTGATTTAGTTTATGCTGTTTGGATATTAAATCAGTTATAAATTTTAAGTTTTTAGACTATTATAATATTATTCTTATATATTAGGTCTAATCATCAAGTAGACAAAGTTGTAATTTAAAGTTTAGGAGAGTATTAAAAATCAACCCTTGTATATACTTATGATTATTTGATTTTAAAAAAAATGAGAAATTAAATAAAATAAGAGGATAAAACGGGATGTTTTATCCTCTTTTAAAGATTGGTTGGAATGGAAATTAAAAGATATCTTGTCTTAAATATTTCCCTAATAAAAAGCCTAGAACAGGAAGTAATAGTGTATTTAAAGTCCAAATAGGATGTTCGTAGGCAAAGTCTTTAGCACTCTTGAAAAAAGCAAATGAATTTCGTGAAACCTTAATTTTGTATTTTTTATTTGTTGCATAAATTTGGTTCGATTTTTCATCATACAAATTCACACTAAGTATTAATTCTTGTTCAGCATCTCGACTCTTTGGGATAACCTCCCATGTCCATGCGTCTATTTTGCTATTAATTTTTTTACGTGGTTTTTTATCAATAGATTTTATTTCAAATTTGGATTTGTTTGAAGGTGATAGTTTAAGTTCAATCATATCGTACAGTCTTGCTTGCTTAACTATATAATCATCGTCTATAAGCTTTTCTGGTGGGATATCCGGTCGTTCTTTCATTATGTTTTTAGCAAGAATATCTCGTATTTCTTTATCTTTTAGAACATCTGAAATTGCTGCTTGAGCAGTATAGCTACGTTTATAATCCATGTTTTCAGGACATACAAATGATATTGCTGCATAATTGTTTATAAACTTGGTTTTGTATACTGTATCAGTTTTATATACATAAACCCTTTTGTAGCGAATTCTAGTTTTACTCTTCTTCTTCGAAAGATTTTTGTAATAAAGAATAGAATCAGAATAATTGTCTATGACTGTTTGCATGCTGTCTACAAGACCACTCATAAACAAACCAGCATTTTTAGAAATATTGGTTTCGTTTTGAAGCGATTGATTCTCGACCATTAAAGAATCAACAAGTTTAGCCAAACTGTCATTTTTTACTTTATTCTTAGCTAGCAATTCATCTTTCTGCTTTGCTGCTTGAGCTGCTTCCTCCATTTGTTGAGTTGCGCCACATGAATGCAAAATAATTGATGCTGCTAAAAGTAATAATGCGAGATAGTTTTTCATATTATTATGGTTTTTCAGTATTAGCAAATTACTGTTAATGAATTTATATAGATATTAATTTTATTGACAAAACTTTATTTATGTATTAGAAATCTGTGATTTAGACTTCATTGAAATGAAATTTAAGCTTTGATGTTTTTCACAGATTAAATTCAAATTATGATGTTAATTCTTAAAACTTATCTAATTTGTTATGCAAAACCACATTCTTGTACGTTGAATTTCCTAATTTGGTTTCAAAAAATAAAGAAAAATATTTGTAACAATTATCTATAATTCTTTTAGTTAGATAATTATTAAACTAAAATTTAGACTGTTGTTAAATCTTCTGAGCTTCTAAATCCGTTATGATATCTGCAAAAGCTAGATATTTAATAAAAAGGCAGTTGTCATTAAATTAAAGAATTAGTATACAGTAATTTAAATATTTATTTTTTTGAGAAAATTTATTTTTTTGGAAGACTTAAGATAATTTTATCAAAAATTTTTAGATAAATTAATTAAACAAGGATAATAATATGTTTAAGATATGTGGTAATTGTATTATTATTATGTAAGAGTAAATTGAACTATGCAAATGTGTATAGGCTATATTTTTGTATTGTAGTATTTTAAATTAAAAAATAAGTTTTAACTTTGATTCCTACATGGCTGTTTTTAAAAATATTAAATCAGATAATTTTGGTGATAAGTCATTTTTCAAGCAAACTTTTCATCATCATTACAGGGCATTGCGTTTGTTTGCTAATAAATATTTAAGGGATATGGATTTAGCACATGATGTTGTACATGAGGTTTTTATATATTTATGGAATAATAAAGTAGTAGTTGAACAAGAAACTTTAAAGCAGTACCTATATAAGTGTGTATATAATAAATGTATTCGTACCATTCAGCAAAAAAAAGACAGTCAAGAATTCTCCGATGATTTATTAAACTCCGAATCATTTTATAAATATAGTCAGATGGAGGTGGATATTCATCATAGATTATATGAAATAATTAATCAGCTTTCTCCAAAAACAAAAGAGGTTATATTACTCTCATTGAAGGACTACTCTGTAGAATCTGTAGCAAAAGAATTGAATATTTCAGTTAATACAGTTAAGGATCACAAAAAGAAGGCTTATAAGCTAATCAAAAAGGATTTCCGATTTGGCTTCCTTCTTTTGCAAATGAGTTTTTTGATGAGAAATTAACTTAAATCACAGACAATTAGTTGTTTATTCTAACAGAAAAGAGCTCAAAGTAAATTACATCTTAGTTGTTAATGAACATAAAACATGCTATATATAATGTAAATTATTCCTTTAGATGAGTTTCTGAATCTTATTCTTGATTTATATTTGAACAAATATTATACTCTCTATGATAATTAGAATTATGAGTATCTAATTTTAAATAATTTATCAATAAAACTGAATTTTTATGTTTATAGTTAATTTAACATATGTATCTGATCTTGAAAAAATAGACCATTATTTAAAATCCCATATCGAATACTTGAATGAGCAATATAGATTAGGTCATTTTATAGCATCGGGTAGAAAAGTTCCACGTGAGGGAGGTATTATTCTATCAAACCTAGATGATAGAAATCAATTAAATAAAATAATAGAAAAAGATCCATTTAAGATAAATGGTTTAGCCGAATATAGTATTATTGAATTTATTCCAAGTAAATGTTCGAAAGAACTTGAGTTCTTAATTTCAAATTAACCATTATGGTTTAACAATATGATTACCATTCCCTAGAAAAGAAACTGTTGGTAATTTTTTTGTATTGTTAAATATATCATATGCTTTTTTAAGAGCTTTCCATAAATTAATGTAATCATTGTTATTAGAATATTCCTGTAGTATATTCTTGTATTTAGAATTAGATAATTTTGAAGGAAAAATAGTTACAGGTATATTCTTCTGTCCTGCTTCTCTAGCCTCAGTACATATAATATATAATTCTTCTATTTTTTTATCAGTAATTGGAAGACAGCCAACAGTAACACATGATCCATGGATAAAGATATTATCTCCAGGATCATTTTTATCGGCAAGAATTAAATCCGATTTGTTCGGATAATTGATGCCTAATGACAAATGGAAGTTACTGTATGGATTGAACCTATTGATATGGTAAAAACCTTCGGGTGTTTGCATGTCACCTTGTTTTCTTTTTGGTCCTATATCTCCCGAATTACGGCAAATATCGAATGATTTAATATATTTATAGCTTTTGTCGGACTTGTTCTTAGCCCACAATTCAATTTCTTTGTCATGTTTAAATACACGAAGGTAAATTTTGGTGGTTTTTAGATTAATATTCTTTGATTCAAATAGCTTTTTTATTTGGCTGTAGTTATTGTTATATGCTTTTCTTACTCTCGAATATCTTAGTTGATTTGATTTGAATGAGTCACTTTTAGAAGAAAGAATAGTAAATAGAACGAACAATATATTTAAGATTTTGAACATTTAGATGAGATTTAGAAATTTTTATAGATGAAAATGAATTAATCCATTTAAGGGGGTTTTTTCTATTTTTCCACAATTTAGATCAAATTCTAGCATGCATTGTTTTATAATATCGCTAAAAATATAAGCAATACTTCCTACGAAATTTATTTTTAGATTCTTGGCATCCGAATATTGTAAGATATTACGAATTAAGAAACTCTTAATACATCTGTAAATTAAATTTTGAATATATTTATTTTCAATATTCTCAACTAAGAAATATGTGAAACTTGCGAGGAACTTACTTGGAGAATTAGATCGATAAATATTTTCAACTATATCAGATTTTGATAAATTGTATTTTTGATTGAATTTAGAGATGATATCTTTGGGACATTGGTTTTTGCAGATATCTGCGATTAGCTGTTTGCCCATAACTGCCCCACTGCCTTCGTCACCAATTATAAAACCCATAGGGGATATATTTTCGACTATTTTACTTCCATCATAAAAACATGAATTAGATCCCGTACCAAGAATACCAACAATAGATTTTTCATTTTGAGATAAGCTTCTAGCTGCGCCTAGTAAATCAGAATTAACTTCAATTGATGCCTTAGTAAATTTTAATTTTAGTTGTTCTTTAAGTTTCCTATTCACTTCATCATTAATACATCCTGCACCGTAAAAAAATAAGTTCTCTACAGTTTCAAAGTAATTTAATTGTTTAATTATGGAATCTATTTTTTCGGCAGTATGAAGTATCGGATTAATTCCATCGAGTTTGACCTTCTGCAGTATTTCACCATCTTTAATGTAAACCCATTCTGATTTTGTAGATCCACTATCGCAAATTAATTTCATTATTATTAAGGTTTTAGGCTATGTGTTAGTTAATCTGGTTTATCTCATCTGTTAATTCTAAAATATTGTCATTATCAACTGGTTTATCAAGGCTTTCAATATTGCGAAGTTGTCTTTCTATTTGATTTGTGCGAGTACTTCGCAGGACTTCTAAAGAACCAGAAGCAGTGTTTAATTGTTTTTGCACTCTACCTAATTGTTCCGAAAATTTTCCGAATTCGGTTTTCACCGCACCTAATACATTCCATACTTCACTACTTCGTTCTTGAACAGCTAGAGTTCTGAATCCCATTTGCAAACTATTTAATAGTGCAGATAATGTGGTTGGACCAGTTACAGTTATCTTATATTTTCTTTGAAGATTTTCAAATAAACCTGGATGTCTTAATACCTCTGCATATAAACTTTCAACTGGTAAAAACATTATTCCAAAATCAGTTGTGTGTGGAGGGTCAATATACTTACTACTAATATCTTTAGCAAAACCTTCGATTGCTTTAATAAGCATTTTTTGAGCTGCCTCTATCTCTTCGAGATCATTTTCTTCATATGCTAAAAGTAAGTATTCGTATGATTCCATAGGAAATTTCGAATCTACTGGCATCCATATTTCTTCACCTTTAGCCTTTCCTGGGAGTTTTATGGCGTACTCGACATTGGCTTGACTTGCTTTTTTAGTAGCAACATTAGTACTGTATTGTTCAGGAGTAAGAATCTGTTCAAGTATATTGCCTAATTGATATTCACCTAAGATACCCCTTGTTTTTACATTTGAAAGAACTTTTTTCAAATCGCCAACGCCTGAGGCGATATTTTGCATCTCACCAAGTCCTTTATGAACTTGTTCCAATCTATCGCTTACTTGTTTAAATGTTTCCCCCAGTCTTTTTTCAAGTGTTGATTGTAGCTTTTCATCTACAGTATTTCTCATTTGATTAAGCTGCTTTTCGTTATCATTTCGAATAGCTTCTAACTGATTGTGAATAGTAAGTTTAACTTCTTTTACACCATTTACGGCCTGTTGATTTTGTTGAAGTTGTTGTTTATTTAATTCGTCGAAATTTATTTTAAGATTCTCATTTAATGATTTGACAGAATTATCAAAACTTTGTTCAAAAGAGTCTAATGAATTTTTAAGTTCTTGTCTATTTTCTTTTAAATCGTTCTTTTGATTTTCGTCTCTAGTTTCAAATTTTTCTTCAAATGATTTAAGAGACTCATTTAATTCTTGTCTATTTACAACTAAATCTCTTTTTTGAATCTCATCTCTTTCTGCTATTTTTTCTTCAAAGGATTTTAGCAGTTGTGTTAGTTCAAGTTTACTTTCTTTAGCATCCTTTTTTTGTTCTTCTTCCCAATTTTCGAGGTTTAATTCAAAAAACTTAAGAGAATCATTTATTTCCTGTCTGTTTTCTTTTAAATCTTTCTTTTGTATTTCATCACGAGATTCTATTTTTTGTTCAAAAGATTTTAGAAGTTCATTTAATTCCTGTCTACTTTCTTTTGAATCTTTGATTTTATTTTCTTCCCAATTTTCAAATTTTTCTTCAAATGATTTTATTGCTTCAGCTAATTCCTTCCTGTTTTCTTTCGAATCTTTCTTCTGAACTTCTTCCCAACTTTCGATTCTAAGTTCTAGAGCTGTCAATGATTCATTTATTTCCTGTCTGTTTTCTTTCGAATCTTTCTTCTGTACTTCTTCCCAGACTTCCATTCTTAATTCCATAGCAGTAAGGCTGTCACTAAGTTCTTGTCTGCTTTCCTTAGAATCTTTTTTCTGAACCTCTTCCCATGCCTCTATTCTTAACTCCAAAGCGGTAAGAATATCATTTAATTCTTGTCTACTTTCTTTGGAATCTTTTCTTTGTAGTTCTTCCCTATTTTCAAACCTTATTTCAAGTGATTTTATAGCATCAATTTGCTCTTCGCGAGTTTCTTTGGAATTTCTATTTTGTTGTTCTTCCCAATTTTTAAATTTCTGGTTTAAATTGTTGGACAAATTATCCTGTTTTTCTATTAATTCTTTTGAAAGTAATTTGATATAATTCGAAATATCATTCCTATTCGTATTAAGAAGAGTGTTTACTTGTTTAGAGAAATCTTGTTGTAAATTATACTGTAAATCAAACTTATTATCCAGATTTTCGGAAACTTGTTTCATATTATTTAGGACATTATCGCCAAACATGCTTAAGTTTTGAGATAACTCTTCTCTATTTATCTTTAATTTCTCATTACTTTCCATTCTATTTCTATAGAATTCATCCTTCATAATAGTTTCAGATCTTTCCATTATTGAAGAAAAGTCAATTATTGAATCCTTTATCTCCTTAAATTGATCTAACTTATTATTCTGCTCTTGCCTCAAATTTAAGAATATATTCACCCCTACTAAAATGATAAGGATGATTAGTAAACTTATTGTCATATTTAATTTATTAGTAAATGTTGTTCAAACTATAGTTTAATTTATGGTTAAGATTAAAACAGTTTTATTTCTAATTATGCTAATATTATTAGAATAAATTAATTTTATCTTAAGATTTCAAATATAGTAAAATAGGCTAATTCTACTATGATTTTTAGCTATAGAGGATTAAAAAAAATGAACAATTGAATAATTTATTGTATTCTAGATTATATTATTTTGGTTTTGTTCCTCTAAAGATATAATGAAACTGTTATTCTATTAATATTCTTGATTATGATATCAGTCTATTGGTAAATGACTATAGTATTATCTCTATGTGATTCTAAAGTTTATTCTTAGTCCTAGTGGTTGATGATTAAAATAGGAAAAATCTGATTTTTTTATTCTTCTCATTAATATGAAATTTATTGCAGATTCATTTTTGCAAGCATATGCCTTGAAACTTATAGTTTATTGAAGAATATGAATTAGGAAGAATTTATATTGGAGATGGATACTTGTAATTTATATGTGTATAAACTTTCTACTTGTCTTCACTATAAAAATGTTAATGGTTCGGTATAAAATGAATATAAATTACAGGTAATCAGTAAATCAAGCAGCCTTATATATAAACAATATCCTTGTAATCAATATTTAAATAGTATTTATTGGGCATTGTCTAGATATGATTACCAAGAAAAAATATATATAACCGAATGGGAGGTATAAAAAAATGTCTGTATGTTTTTATTATCAATATTCTATTTCTTTTTATGAGTATAAAAGGGAAAATTAATTTTTTACAATTATCAAGATATAGTGACAATTGTGAACAATATTTCAGAAAACAATTTTCCAAACAGTTTGATTTTATAAAGTTTAATAGAACGTTAATATTATAGAATGCAGTAAAACATTTAACAATAGTTTTTGATAAATACTTTATATCTAGGTCCGGAATGAAACCCTGAGTATTAGGTTATTTTTGATTGGCTTGTGTAGGAAAAGTAGAAATAGGGATAGAGATATCAGGTATAGATGCGGTTGATATCTATAATCATAAAGCATTTCATTTACAGATATTTCAAACACTAAATCAAATGGATAATGACTATCCTATGCTTATTTCAAATAGAAAATATGAACTCAGCAAATTTTTAGAATATGTTGTTGCGGATGCATTTTTTTGCAAGTCATTCGTAGATTCAATGTTTGAAAATGAATTTCATCTTGTTTATAGATTGAGAAATGATGCGAATTTGAGATATTTATATACTGAGGAACAAGAATCAGAAATAGGTAGACCAAAACAATACAATGAAAAATTAAATACGAATTGGATAGTTTATAAAAAAACAGATTTGAAACAATTATCGAAAATGAAAAGTAAATAATATACAGTGCAAAAATTAACTCTGAAGCACTTAAAAGAGATATTAATCTGATAATCGTATATTCTAAAACTAAAGATAAGTGGAGTCATAAATTATACTGCCCAGCTGATTTCACAATTGACCCAATATTGATTTTTAACTATTATAAATCTAGATTTCAAATTGAATTTATTTATAGAGATGCAAGGCAATACACGGGACTAAATGATTGCAAGGCAAGATGCAAAGAAAAGTTGAATTTTCACTTTAATATATCATTTACATCAATGAATATCGCTAAGATTTCTTATTGATTAAGCATACCGATAAAAAATAGAGATTCTTTTTCTATGGCGGATATAAGAACTGATACTACAATGAATTACAGTAAAAAAGATTTTTATCTTCGTTTGGATAAACCCGAACTTAAAGAAAAATATAAAGATAATAAGGAAGCTTAGAGAATTTGGGAGTATTGTTGTTTAAAATGTAATGAAGTATTGTTTAATAATAAAGAGATGTTTTTAAGACTTTTATTGAATATTTAGTCTTTGATAGTATAACAGTGCATGCTTTCACCGTCTGTGGTGGGTAATATGCAATAAAAATTATACTATGAAAACTAATGCTTTTAATAAATACTTAGAGAAGGTACCAAATCTTAATACTCTTCAATTTAGACTTTTAATGAATAAAATTGATTCTAGAGTAAAAAAGAAAAAAATTTCCAATATACTAGAGACAAGTAAATCTAAACTTATTTGTCCTTTTTGTGGTTCAAAAGATGCAATAAGGTGGGGTAAAAGAAATGATTTACAGAGATATAAATGTAAAAATTGTAATAAAACTTTTAATAGTTTAACAGGAACTCCTTTGGCTAGACTTCAACGAAGAGGACATTGGCTCAAATATGCAGAATGCTTAAAGGAAGGACTCAGTTTGGCAGAATCTGCAATTAGAACAGGTATACACATAAACACTGCTTTTCGTTGGAGGCATAGATTTTTGTTTAATATGAAATTCATAAAAGCCAAGAAAGTTGGTGGTATTGTGGAAGGAGGACATATTGAATTAAAAGAATCTTTTAAAGGAAATTCGAAAAATAAAGGTATAAAGAATCCAAAGAAAGTATTTATTATCTATAATATTGATAGAAATAATAATATCTATGATATCACAAATAAAGGCTTTAATACTTGTATTTTAAAAAAAGAACTAAAAAATATTTTACTTAATAAATCATATCTAATTACTGATAATAATAATAACTATGAAGAATTTGCTCAGTCGTGTAAAATAAAACATGCTAATTTACGATTTAATTCAAGGAGTATCTATAAATCTGAAATGTTAGATAGTTATAGAAATAGATTTATTAAATGGATATTTGATCATTTCAAGGGAGTTTCAACAAAGTATCTAGAAAACTATGTATCATGGTTTAGAAGTCTAAATGAATTTAAATCTGGAATTAGTCCTCTTACTTTATTATATCGAGCGAAGTCTGTTGAGAAATACAGACACCAACCTGAAAAGGTGAAACGTTTTATTTAATTCTCAAACTAAATTAATAGGAGGTTTTTTTCAACTATAGGAAGTAGATAAGTTTATAAATATTCGATATATATTTTATTAATTTATGATTGGGAGAACTCAAAATTAGTTTATGTTATATTTTAATAAATCTGTGTTTTGTAGTTAAAGATAATTAAACTTTTATTTGATTTTGTCTTTATGTTTATTTGTGTAATATATTGTAATCCAACCCAGTAGTTTACTTTTTTCTTGTTGTATGCTAATCTTGTTTTTATTTTCAGCTAATTATTGTTAAATAGTTATATTTTTTAGTAAAGGAATTAGATGATGAAATTAAGTGTAATTGCAGTAATATTATGTATGTTAACATGTTCGTGTAACTGTGACGACGGACATGTGAATAATTCAACAAAAAAAATAAAAGAAGGTTTATATCATAATCCTTTCGGAGGGAATCCTGAATATAGGTTAATAGAGGAAAAGTTAATATACTCTCCTATGCAAATGAAGACAAAAAGATATAATTATGAAAATGATTTATTAACAAGTGAAATTTTAAGACTGTTTAGAACAGGCGTTGGAGATAAGATAGTAGGGATGAAAGAATATATATATTTAGGAGATGAAATAAAATGTATAAAATCATTTTTTGATTCGAATACTAAAAGGCGTGAGCTAGAAGAAGAAAATTATATATTGAAAGATGGTTTAATTACTGAAAATATTGTTAATCAATATGAAAGTGGCAATAATATATTTGAAAAGTATAAATATAACTCGAAATATGATATGACAGAATTTGAATGTGTTGTATCTTCTACTAAAGAAAATTTAAAAACACACATATTTTATTCATATCAGGATAAATTTATCACAAAATATGTTGAAAAGGTATCTGTAAATTCAAAAAACGAAGAAATTAGATCTTCTATAGATTTTCAAAATGATGGAGTTAATTATACTGAGATAGTATATAAACTGTATGATTCAAAAGGAAGTAAATTATGTATTCACTCAAAGTGTTATTTTGAATCAGAAAGAAATAGAGTGAACAAGCTGTATAGGTATTTATTTGATAAGAAGACTGATAAATTTAAGTCTAATCCCGTTGTATACGAATTTTTTTATGATGATTTCAACAATTTAGTAAAAATATCATTGAATAATAATACTAGATATTTGTTTAAATATGAAAAAGCAAAACTTAATTCACATATTCATTTCAAGGCCAATGAAAGAGGAATATTTTGGGGACTGAGTAGAATAATGATGGAGAGTTTTAATCCTAGTCATAATTTGTAAAATCTAGCTATTAGCATAAATGATTGTAATTTATGCTAATAGCTAAATAATTGGGTTTATTTTTTTGTAATTAAAAATCGATCATATAAGAATAAAGCAATACTTGCGAATAATCCTATTGCAAATATAACGTACCATATCTTAGCGGGCTGATAATTCTCCCAAAGATAGGTAGTTAATTCATTATTATTCATATTAAGTTTGTTTGCTAATTCTGCGTAGAAGTCATTTGCAGTAAAGGAATTGCTAATTTCTCTTATATTAAAAGATTGTTTTGAAGCTTCCATTTTTGCAATTTCAAGTTTGTCTGACATATTTCCATACACAAAACCTGAAATTAGCCCCCCTAATGTACTTCCAAAAAATACAGGCAAGAAAGAACAGCCCATATAAATTCCCATTTTGTCAGCAGGAGCTATTCTGCCAATATATTCAGTTATTTTTGGGGAACTTGCCATTTCTCCAATTGCAAAAATAAATAATGATATTAGGATAAACATAACATCCTGAGTTGCTAAAGTGAGAGACATACCAATAGTACAAACCAATATCCCTGTCATCATTGCCTTTAATGGTTTAAATTTCATAACTAAAGTTGATATTACAACCTGAAATACAATAATATACATGGCGTCGAAATTGGTTATAAACTCAGCATCCATTTGTCCATTATGACCATAATTATCAACGACAAAGGGAAGAGTATTTTCAAAGAAATTATATAATGAAGAAGTATCAACCCATTGAGTTATAAATACAGGTAGAGTAAAAAATAGTTGATAGTACATACTCCAGAATGCTGAAACTAAAAGAAGAAATATTAAAAATTTAAAATCTGATATAACCAAACCAATGTTTCTAAAAACTCGTGAAATTGCTTTTGAAAAGGATTCTTCTACTTTTTCACGTAGAGGTTCTTTGTAAAAAAGTAAAACGAAAAAATTCAACATTATAATACCTGCCGAAATATAGAATACTAAGAAGTATGAACTATTTTTGAATGCTAAAGTTACTAGTGGTCCTACAAATGCACCAATATTAATCATCATATAGTATATTCCAAAACCAATAGAAGCGGTACTACTATCTGTTGTTTTGGCAATGGTTGACGAAATAATAGGTTTGAATAGTGCAGCTCCTAGTGCAAGTATAAGATATACAGCAAAAACCGCTGTGAAGGTTTTTACAAAAGGAAGTGCTATAAATGCTGCAGCATAAATAATGAATGAAATTGCAAGATTTCGTTTATACCCATATTTATCTGCGAGTGCTCCTGTGATTACTGGAAGGAAGTATAATATACCAGTTCCGACTCCCATTATAATACCTTTCTCACCTTGAGAAAGTCCTAGAGCTCCTGTATCAGTTGAACCTGTAAGGTAATTCGCAAATAACATATAAAATCCATACCATGCCCAACGTTCGAAAAGTTCAAGGGTGTTGGCAACCCAAAATGTTTTTGAAAATTTTTTGAAAGTTTTGGTTAGTCCCATTTTTAAAGTTTTTTGAATTTTTTTGGTGAATCATCAAATATACTTTAAAAAAACTGTAAACTTTCATTTATGATGCTAGTTAATTGACTTGAAATTTGATAAATCGTGAATATAAGCCTATAGTATTATCATGCAAAATACTTTTATGATGTTTTATTAGAATAATTGTAAAATAGTGAGAATTAATATTTCAAATATTAGTGTTTAATCTTTCACTAACTACGGTAGGTTTTATTTATTGTTTTAAATAAATCTTCGATAATATCCTAGATTAGAGTTTATAGATAAGCTTAAATTTATTTACCCACCCTAGAAGGTGAAATTATCTTTCCATTATATAGCTCTATACATATTAAGCTGTTAGTTTGGTGGTATTTAATACTTGAGTTTTAGCTAAGGTTCTGCTGATAAATTATACAGAGTTGATATTTCATAACTTTCACCAAGTATGGTAGTTTTTATCATATGCTTTGAGGAATCGGAATTAAATGTATGGTGTTAGTTTACAGTTTGTTATTAGGCTTGAATTTATTTGCCCACCCTAGAAGGTGAAATTATTTTTCCATTATATAGCTCTATACATAATAAGCTTCTAGTTTATTGGTACTTAATGATTAAGAATGAGGTCTTAGTTAAGGTTCTACTGGTAAATTATACTGAGTTGATATTTCATAACTTTCACTAAGTATGGTAGTTTTTATCATATGCTTTGAGGAATCGGAACTAAATGTATAGTGTTAGTA
>JAOARN010000109.1 GCA_025210485.1 Marinifilaceae bacterium
AAATCTACAAAAAACGACATCTTCTTGTAAGTCTTTGCTTTGTAATCAGATACAGGTTTAAAATATATAAAAACGAACATATCCACGATAGTAAGTTTCTGATTACTAGAGTGTATTTTGGTCAGAAACTTCAGTTATTATGTTATAAAATGACTTATATAATCGATTTCCGTTTGAACTTTCCTCCCAAAGAATGTTATATTGGTTTGTTGACTCAAAAATAGTCGGAGTTCTTCTATAATCCACTTTTTTAAAACAATCCCCTAGTCCATAATTTTGAATAAAGTATTCTTCTAATTCTTCTCTATTATACTCAATCATAATCCCATTTTTGCAATTGGGAAATCTTCTCCATGAATTTGAATTAGGTTGTTTATTTGTAAAACAACAGATACCAACATTGCTCAAAAAGTTTTTTATAACTTCTAATCCATTGAATAATCTTTCAATCAAGTCATGTATTGAGGCATTTTTATTAGCAAACGATATTATATTTGAATCTTCAGTATCATTAAAAAATGATGGCTTTGAAAACCATAAATAATTATCTGTTAGCTCTTCTATTGTATAATCATTACTTGGTCTAAGTCTGTATATAGTGCTCATTTATGCTATGTTTAATGCAGGGTAACAACACAATATCAAGCATAAACTGCTGTAATTATGCATATTTCTGTATTATCTTATATTGTCCGATAATGCAGATATGACGGAGCTATATTCCGTTTTATATTCCCATATGGCCGTATATACCTAATTCTTTTATAATGTCGCTGCGAATATAATATTAAAAAACTAATTATGATAATTAAACAATAAAAATTATATTTGTAATATAAAATAACATGGATTGTCTTTCTTTTTTAGCTGCAGGGATTATTTTTTATAAGTTGAGATTTTCTTTTTGGTGTTTGGCAGTTTAGTTCAGAGTATTTCTTTTTTTCAAAATGAGAAGGGGGTTAGATTTTAATTATAATCGAGGTTTTGATTTTCCCATAAAAAAAGACAAATAATATAGCTTATTCTCTTAAGCTAAATTATTTGTCCTTATTGTTACAAAACAATTAAGTTCTGCCATTAATCAAGCTTCTTTGGTTTATGTTAATTAATTAAGCCTGGTGATATTTCTATTGGTTTTGGGGTTTTGTGGATTTTATCTTTTTCAAAAATTCCATTACATTATTTGAAAGATAATCGATCAATTCTGCTATCTTTTTATTTTTTAAACTTTTTTGGGCGTAGGATAAGCCTATTTCTCTGAAGTTTTTTGGTCCATTGTATTTTTTCACTTTAAATCCTGTCCATCCACTAACAAAATATTCTGGAAGAAAAGTAATGCCAAGACCCGACATTAATAAAGTCAATACCTCATTCTTGCTTTGACAATTGGCAATCGTATTCCATTTTTCTCCCGAATTGTTCAACATTGCTAAGCTTTGCTGATGTGCTTCGCAGGGAGGACAATGTATAAAGGCTTCGCCACTTAAGTCCATTGTGTCAATGCTATCTTTTTCTGCCAATGGATGGTTCTCAGGAACGCAAAGCACATAGTTTTCTTTTAGCAGGGGTAGAAACAAATGCTCTTCAAATTTCCATTCTCTAATCAATAAATTAATATCGCAATCACGGCCAATAGGTCTTACATCCCATTCTATATCGCCAAGCACTTTTGTTACTTCTTTAAAAAAATCATTTTTAAAATCTTGGGGAAGGCTGTCGGCTATACCTATAATAATTTTATGTTTATAGTTTCCATCTTTAAACATTTCGGGTATGGCACTTAATTCTCCCAAAATTCGTTTGGCAATAGGATATAAATAATGTGCATCTTCTTTGATCTCTACACCTCGTTTGTGTCTCAAAAATAGTTCTTTCCCTATGACCTCTTCCAATTGTTTTAGTCCATTTGAGATATTGGGTTGTGAAACAAAACATTTTTCAGCCGCTCTCGATAAGTTTTGTTCTTCATATACTGCTACAAAAAACCTTAATAATCTTTCATCCATAATTATTTCTTATAATAGATATTTAAAATTAGTATTTTGACCTTGTAAATATACAATATAGTTTTGCAACATCTTAATAAAGAGAATTTAATCATTATAAATATTTTAAATGCTTATCATTATTAAAATTAATAATAAGTGAAAAGAAAGTATCTGAAAATGATTAAATCAACAGGTAAAAAAAGTCTGATAATATTAATAATTAAATATTTATAAAAATGAACAAAATTAAATTTTATGCATTCTTACTTGTGATGATTTTCACAATCAATGCAAATGCCCAAAAAGCAAACAAACAGAGTGATGCAACTTACAATACTCACTATGTTGCAGGAATTAATAAAGTAAGCTTTCTGAGTGAAGGCACTCGTATGGCGGGAAATCTATTTATGCCTCCCAATTACAGTCCCAATGGTAATTTTAGTGCCATTATTGTGATTACTCCTGCAAGTGGTGTAAAAGAACAAACGGCAGGAATCTATGCTGAGAAATTAGCAAAAGAAGGTTTTATTGCTTTGGCTTTTGACCATAGAACCTATGGCGAAAGTGGAGGAATGCCAAGAGGAATGGAAAATGCACCTATGAAAGTTGAGGATATAAAAAACGCTATTTCATTTATTGGTACGGTAGCAGGTGTTGACAAAACAAAAATTGCCGAACTTGGCTTGTGTTCGGGAGCTGGATACAGTATTCAGACAGCTTGTTTTGATGCACGTGTCAAATCTGTGGCTACCGTTAGTGGATTTGTGGATTTTATAGATTACGGTTTGGGTGGAGCAACCCAATATGCCGATGTGCTTACTGGTGATAAGATTGAACAATTTCAGCAGCAAATAAAAATGGGAAGTGATGCTCGTCAGAAATATTATGAAACTGGCGAAGTGGTTCTAGTTGATGGAATTCCTGCAAAAGGCTCGGGAATGGGAGAGTTTTGGGATCGAGCTGCTGATTATTATCGTAATCCTAAGCGTGGTGGTGCTGCCAAGAACTATACTCCATTGCGTGCGGCTATGTCTTTAGATACCAGATATTTTTTTAATCCTAGCGAGCATATGGACTTAATGCGAGGAACTCCTTTTTTAGCAATTGTGGGAACTGAGGCATTGTCGGCTTATTTCAGTGAAGTAGCAGTAAAAAGAGCTAAGGGCGATAAAGAGTTATTTAAAATAAAAGCTGCGCAACATTTTGATCTTTACGATCAGGAAAAATATGTAAACCAAGCTGTGAAAAAGCTGTCTAAATTTTACACTCGAACACTGAAATAAACATCAGGTTTAGCTTACATAAAAGAGTCATTTTTGACTTATGATATAGCTTTGTTTTTATTCAGAAGGGGTGAGATAGATTTCAGCCCTTCTGAATAAGTAGTACGAGAATTTTTGCAATTAAATAATTATTCCGCACCAAAATATTGAAATACTAACTATCGTATTTAGTGGTATAGCTGCTTATCAGATTCTAAAGCTTTCTTATGCTATTTGTTTAATTATAGTGGAGTGGCTCTATCTGTT
Source organism: Marinifilaceae bacterium (assembly GCA_025210485.1). GTDB lineage: Bacteria > Bacteroidota > Bacteroidia > Bacteroidales > Marinifilaceae > JAOARN01. The sequence continues at coordinate 3,518 of JAOARN010000109.1, forward strand.
TGCAAACCAGATACAATAATCTTTAAGTATTTGAAAGTTTTTGTTTGTTTCATCAATAACTTCCAGGTCACAAAGAGGAAAATTGTAGTTTGATCTTTTTGATCTAATGGATGCTATGATACCACGCATATCAGCTGTGTAATCTAATGATTCTAGACTTACATTATCTCCGTACTGTATATTATTATGATATTCCGACTCAGTTACTCGCACAGCAATAGGAAATGATAATTCCATGTTTAAATACTCTAACCAACTATCCAATAATCCCATTTCATCATTAGGATCTATTCCTTTGATAAGCTTCATAATTCTTTTTCCTGCTTTACCAAATGAAGCCCATTGAAAGTCATCAGAAAGTTTATTTTGTGTTATTTCTACATCATATTTTGTGTCTCTTTGAGTAGCTTTTTCTATGTCTGATTCATATAAGATCATATGTTTCCAATCGTATCCTTCCTCTTCACTTTGAGTAATATAGTTTGATGGAATTAGATTCAATGTGAATGAATCCCATTCTATTGTAATTAAAATATTATTTTTGTCATTGCTTTCGCGTATGTCAATAATTCGTCCTTGCCAACCACCTAATTCGAAGTTTTCGTAATCTGGCTCTTTTATGCCTTGTTTTACAATTATGCTATCTCCTTTTTTAAATTCCTAGTTCATTTTTTTTGTTTTTGAATGCCTTACGATAATAAATAGTGTCTGGACGAAAAGTCCAAATGTCATGTAAAAAGATTAATAATCAATACATTAAATTTAAATATTTGGGTAAAATGTTATTAAATCTAATATATATTTAGTATCTTTACATGTGTATATTTCTGATAATGAGAGTGTGAAGTTGATGAGATGCTGATATTTTCAGAATAATAGCTATGTGTGTTCAACTTACAATATTTATTCGATGAGAAATAGATTCCAACAAGAGTTAACAATATATTTTTTGCCAATTTCGGATGTTAAAATCCCAAAAA
>JAOARN010000110.1 GCA_025210485.1 Marinifilaceae bacterium
AAAAAATCCTGTCTGTCCTGCCTAATCATTCAATCGTGTTTAATCTGTGTACTGGCTTTAAATTAGATCCTTCTGCTCGTACCTCGCTATCAGGAGGACGGTTTTGGATTTCGGATATAAGTTGTGAATTGGGGAATTTTGAAGTTGTGTATAATTGTTTAATCCTGTCAAAGCTACTAATTGATAAGCTAGTGATTTTCAAATGCAAAAAAAACTGTCTATCCAGTATAATTAATAAATCCTCTTCTGGTAGTCTGTATTTTGTAATACTTTGTAGGGAAATAATTATCTCCAAAAAACATAGTTGTATTTTTTTAATTAATTAGAAATAATATTTACATTTACCATCATAATAATTTATGGACAGAAGCTTAAAATCAAAATAAATGAAAATACTTTGCATTGGCAGAAACTATATAAATCATGCCAAAGAATTAAATAATCCAGTTCCAAGCGAACCAGTTTTTTTTATTAAGCCAGATACTGCTTTATTGAGAAATAATGATGATTTCTATCATCCTGATTTTTCAGAAGAAATACATCACGAAATTGAATTTGTTGTACGTATTGGTAAGTTGGGTAAGAATATAGATTCTAAATTTGCACATCGGTATATTGATTCTGTTGCATTAGGGGTTGATTTTACAGCCAGAGATATTCAGTCAAAGTGCAAAGAAAAAGGTCTGCCTTGGGAAAAAGCAAAAGCATTTGATCATTCTGCACCAATTAGTAAATTTATTAAAGCATCCGAATTTGAAGATTTACAAAATATAGAATTTTCCCTAAAGAAAAATGGCGAGATTGTTCAATTGGGTAATACTAGGGATATGATTTTTAAAATAAATGATTTAATTGCGTATCTTTCAAAGTTTTTTACCCTCAAAATAGGCGACTTAATATATACAGGGACACCTGCTGGGGTTTCAAAAGTTAATATTGATGATCATTTAGTTGGTTGTATAGAAGATAGAGAAATGCTTAATTTTCATATTAAGTAAACTTAAAAATAAGTTCGATATGATCTAATGAAGGATAGTTTACTTGTACACATAATATTTGTTGTGTAAGTCTGTTTTGCTTTAATAATGCGTTTTTGCAAAAAAACATAATGCTTTTTTTAAAATGCACTTGGAAAGCTAAGTTTAAAAAATTATCTTTGGTTATATCAAAAATATATTGCATGAAAATTAGTTCAAATTTTGACAGTGGAAAAATTCAGCTTGTTAAGGCCGAATCACCAAATGATATTCAACTAATAATACCAAATGATGATTTATCAGAACATTTTCAATGGTTTTATTATAGAGTAAGTGAAGTAAGAGATCTTAGTTTACGAATGAGAATAATGAATGCAGGTAAGGTTTCCTATCCTGAGGGTTATGAAAATTATCATGCCTTAGCTTCTTATGATAGAGAAACTTGGTTTAGAGTTCCTACTTGTTTCGATGGTGAGGAATTAACAATAAAGCATACACCTGAGTTTAATGTTGTATATTATGCGTACTTTGCGCCATATACTTACGAACAACACTTAAATTTAGTTCACAAAGCTCAGATGTCTCCAGAATGTAAAATCTCAATTTTAGGCTCTACTATTCAGGGCAGAGATATTGAAATGTTGACCATTGGAGAGAATAGTCCAGAAAAGAAAAAGATATGGTTGATTGCACGTCAGCATCCAGGAGAAAGTATGGCAGAGTGGTTTATGCAAGGTGCAATTTCACGCTTAATTGATGAAAATGATCCAGTATCCAGAATGCTTTTGGAGAAAGCTGTTTTCTATGTAGTTCCTAATATGAATATTGATGGTAGTATTGCTGGTAATTTGCGAGTAAATACCAAAGGGGTGAATTATAATCGAGAATGGGCTGATCCATCAATAGAAAATTGTCCAGAGGTTTTTTATGTTAGAAATAAAATGGATGAACTTGGTTGTGATATGAATTTAGATATTCATGGCGACGAAGCTTTACCATATAATTTCATCTCAGGTATTGAAGGGATACCATCATTTGATGAAAAATTAAAAAATTTAACAGAAACTTTTATAAATTCTTGGAAGATATCAAGTCCTGATTTTCAGGATGAACATGGCTATGCTAAGAATAATCCAGGAGAAGCAAATCTTGCAATTTGCTCAAAACATATTGGAGAACGATTTAAATGTTTATCTTTGACCATCGAAATGCCTTTTAAGGATAATGATAATTTACCTGATTTTGAATTTGGATGGTCTGCACAAAGAAGTATATTGTTTGGTGCATCAGTACTTCATCCAATTTTACAAGTTGTAGATGATTTATAACAGAAATAAACTTATACTCTAAGTATATTACTCAAAAGCCCATACTTAAGCTTCCGTAAGTGTGGGCTTTTCAATTAAATAATCTTTCCTATAGCCTATCTCTTTTGCTAGCTTGATTCAGATATGTTTTGGTAATTAAGTGTTGGCTTTTGTTTAAAATAAAAATAACAGATTGTGTGTATTTGTTGTGTAGTCTCTTGTGGCTAAGATATTGATCTGTTATATTATGAATGATTAAATTAGTATATGTATACATTTTCAAATATTAAAGAGTTAATACTAGCATTGAAAAGGGAGGAAAAACTTCTCTCGGAAATGTTCTCAAAACGTAAGCATCTAGATTTTAAATATGAAGATGCTCTTAGTTTGGTGGATTTTGAGGATAGCAGACTTCAGTATTTGATTGATAGATCATTGATTCGCAAAAATGACGACTCCATTGAAATTGATGATATTTATTTGCAATTTTTCGAGCAAGTGCTTGAGGTAAATGAGGAAATTAATGTTCTGTATATCGATGAAAATATTCAAAGTATTAAAGAGATTATTGGATATTATGAATTTGAGCGAAACGAAAAACGTAAATATAATTATCTTAGACAAATAAAAAATATACTTAGAAAAATTGGAGTAACAACTCTTAGAAATGAAATAGATTTACGTAGGAATATAGAGGCGACCTTTAAAAATGAACCTAACTATAAAATAAAAAAGCAGAAATTAGAGAATCTCGATCTTAAAAGAGAATCAATATATAAATTGATAAATCAAACTTATTATTTGCTTGATAAGGATTATTGTGATTTCTTTTCCGAAATAAAAGATGAAGAATTGAGACGAGTAATTGTTGATTTGAAATATAAGTTAAATGAGGCTTATCATAATTTGATTGAAATTCAAAAACAAATAATTGACTATCTGAATCAAATAAAACATCAAGGTAATTTTATTGAAAAACTTAGAAAGGTAAAGTATCTGAAAGATCAATTTACATTAAGAGTCGAAACCAATATAGATAAGATTGTAGAGAAACAAACAGCTCAGATATATGAGAAATCTACTAAATATCCTGTTAATTTATCAACTGATTTTTTAACTACAGATTCATATGCCCATGAATTAATTAGAAAAATATCTGCAAAACATAAAATTAATGCTAGAATCAAACCAGATATTGCTGAAAATATAAATGCTGATTATCTAAATCAGGAAACTATTACAGATCGAATAATTGACCCTGAAGATTTAAAGAATAGTTTTGTTCAAACATCTTACGAATTATACGATTTTTTATCAAATTTCAATTATGGACGAAAGCTAGAGCAGGGCGAAATTCTGAGTCTATTTTGCCAATTGGTATCACGTTTTGATAATGAATTTAATATAACAGGAGAGTATAAAATTGTTGATCAGTACGAACTAGCTATCATTTATCCTAAATAGAATATGAAAACACCAAAATATACTTTTGAAATCTTTGATAGATTAAGCAAAGGCCAGTTTATTTGTTCAAACAGTACGGATGAAGAAATAAAAAAAATGTATGAAGTCATTGAGCAAGGAAACAATTTTGAAATTCTGTATGATTACTTCTCAAAGATAAATTTTAATCTTTGCAGGGGAGATGAGTATTTTTTCTTTACCAGACCTGAATCAAAGGTGAGTTTGGAACATAAGCTAGAGTCGGTGTTCAAATGGATAGATATTGTCGATTTATTTAAAACTTATGACAATTCTTTTTCTGTAGGATTTCGGTTTACTCCCGCTCAAGTAATTTCTCAATTAGAAGTAAATTCAGATTTGAAAAATAAACTAAATAGCTTACATAAATATCACCAAAATAAATCAAATTATCTTGATAGTATCAAAAAGATAATCGATATGCTTAAAAGAGATAATTATGTTGAATTGGTTGATGAGCTTACCGAGACATATAAAGTATTATCCTCTTTCTCATACTTAGAGGAATTAATTTTAGCTATAAACATTCCAGAAGAAATATTAGATGAGATACCTGAATAAAATCATATTTGTAAATAGTGCAAATGTAAAATATACTGAAATAGAACTTAATGGAAATGTTCACCTTACCGGAAATCAAGGTGCTGGAAAAACTACTTTATTGAGAGCAGTTCTATTTTTCTATAATGCTGATAAAACTAGATTAGGAATATCTAGAGAAAGTAAAAATTTTGATAAGTTCTATTTTCCTGCTCAAAATTCATATATCTTCTACGAAATTGTTAGAGACGAGCAGCTGTATACAATTATGGCATTTAAATATTTTGGTAGAACAGCTTTCCGATTTATAGATTCTAAATTTGATAAGAATCATTATATAAATCCAGATGGAATGGTATACGACTCATGGGATAAAATAAAAGAGAACCTAAGTCCAGATATTTCTTATACGAAAATTATTAGTAATTATGAGGATTATAGAAATATACTCTATGGAAATACAATAAATTATGATATAAAACTTCGAAAATATTCTCTTCTTCAAAGTAAGCAATTTCAAAATATTCCTAGAACTATACAGAATGTATTTCTTAATTCGAAATTGGATGCTGATTTTATAAAGGAAACTATTATTAAATCATTAGATGAAAATGAAATAAAAATAGATTTGTCGATATATTCCGAAAATCATTTGTATGACTTTGAATCTAGTTTGGGCGATATAAAAAAATGGACTGATAAAAATAATAAATCAGAATCGCCAGTAAAAAAATTGGCAGATAATATTATAAATATTTATAGCAGAATCAAGTTCCTAACAGCAGAAAGAAGAAGTATTGGAGCAAGAATTTCTTATGTTAAAAATAGGAATGGTGAATTAGTTCCTGAATATAAACTTGATTTAAATCAAAAGTCGAATGAACTTAGCCAGATAGAGGACAAAATTGTGAAACTGGAAAAGCAATTTCTGGATAGAAAACAATCACATACTACTCAAATTGGAATTAAGACCGACTTTCTTTCTAAGCTTAAAACAAAAAAACAATTCTATAAGGAAAAAAATATAGAGGATATTCAAAGTAGAATTGGTAATAAGATTAGTCTGGAAAGTGAGCTTCAAGAGAATCTAACTAGCCTTAATCTGATGACAGGTAAGTTTACTGAGTTGGCACAGAAACAAACTCATATAATTGATAATCTGGAGTCGTCTGCAAAAAAATACGAAAATCAACTTGTTACTGAAATCAATGAGTTGAAAGAGGAGTTTTTGACTGCAAAGAAAAATATAGATCTTGAGTATGAGGATATCTTACAACAGATTGATTTGGATGCTAAGAGTCAAATTAATAGCATCAATCAGGAAATAGATAAGAAAAATAATCTTATAAATACCATCGAAAAACAACAGGTGGAGCTGAAACTTTCCTCTTTTTATAGGGAGGAAATAGATCAGTTAAATAGAAAAATCTCATTTCTAGAGTATTCTCTGAAAGATGCAAAACATTTTATAGATTTATCAAACGAGAAACTTGAAACTCTCAGAAAACAATGGGATTTTGATAAGACTTCTATAGCGAAAGACTCTGAAAATAAAAAGAAACAATTATCTAGATCTATTAAATCTCTCAAAAAACAGCAAGTTGCCATTAATGATAAACTGACAAGCAAAGAGAATAGTTTTTATCATTGGTTGAATGAAAATATTCCCGAATGGCACACAAATATTGGAAAGCTTATTGATGAGGAATCTGTGCTGTTTGCGGAAGATCTTGATCCTGTAAAGCTTGATACGGAAAGTAGTAATTTTTATGGTGTAGATATTGATTTATCTAAAATAAGGAAGACTGTAAAAAATAAAGCTTATTATGAAAATGAATTAAAAGAAATTGAAATTCAAATAGCTGATATACAAAAAGAAATTGATTCGGAATTAATTTTAAATCAAGAATTGGAGAAAAAAGCTAGACAAAAGTATTCACCTAAAATTAATGAGCTAAAGGATCAGATAAATATAAAACAATATCAGATAGAACAGGATGAACATAAGATAAAATCCTATAGATTAAGTAAAGCAGAATACGAGAAAAAATCAGAAGAACAAAAGCAGAACGAGCAAGATAAGCAAGAAGCTCAAAAGAAACTTGTTGTTGAGGATAAAGAGGCTTTAAATCTTCAAATAGAAGATATAAATAAGAAAACTAAAAGGAGAATAAATACTAAATTAAACGAAAAGGATAAGCAAATTGCCCTGCAACAAGAGAGAGTTGAGCTGAAGATCGGTGAAAGAAAAGAAAAAATCGATCATAAAAAACTTGAACTTGCTAATAAGATTAAAGAAATACGAGATCATAAAAAAGATTCTTCCACAGATAAAGGTTTCGATAAATATCAGATAGAAGAGGTGGAGTCGAAGATAAAAAATATAGAAGAGGAATTGGCTTTTATTGAAGCGAATCGTGATTTGCTGGCAAATTATAAAAAAGATAAACAGGAATATTTTGATCAAGAGAAGATTGTCTTTGAAGAGCGCAGAAGCTTGGAGAATAAAATAAATACTGAGAAAAACGAATATGATTCTGAAATAAGACGAGTAAAAGCAAATCTTAGCCAATCGCGTAAAGAATTTAAGCGCTTACAGAAGAAATTGTCTGATATAGAGTCGGATAATCATAGATTTGAGGAGTTTAAAAATTCGGAGGCATTCGATTCTTATAAGTCCATATCTGAGTCAAAGTATACAAAGGCTGAAGAAAGTGACGATAGTTTATCTAAATTATTAGAGGACTATTATGCTAATTATTATGGGGAAATTAAAGATTCGAATTCTTTACAATCTTCAGTTAATAGATTTACCGATAATTTTAGCGAAAATAATATATTTAAATTCCGACTTAAGAATACCGAATATGAGGATTTTGTTTCTTTTGCCGAGATGCTGAAGGAATTCATAGATGAGAAAAAAATAGAAGACTATAAAAAACAAGTAAATGATAGATTTGCTACCATAATAAGAGTTATAGCTAAACAGACTGAGCAAATTATTTCACGAGAAGGCGAAATCAAAAAGTGGATAGTTAAAATAAATAAAGACTTTGCTAGTAAAAATTTCGTAAAAGCGATTAAAAAAGTCGAGATGCGAACAGTAGAAAGCACAAACCGACTTATGAAAATATTGCTCGAAATTATGAACTTTAATAAAGAGCATATTGATGATGTAGGGGAGATAAATTTATTTACAAGTAGCAGTCGAATTGAGAATAATGAAAAAGCTGTAAGAATGCTTACATTATTAGTGAATGAAATCAATTCGAGTAAAAGAGATTACTTAACATTATCCGATTCATTTGACTTGCAGTTTAGAATAACCGAAAATGATAATGATACAAACTGGGTCGAAAAACTGTCAAATGTAGGTTCCGAAGGAACTGATATACTTGTTAAGGCAATGTTAAATATAATGTTGTTAAATGTGTTTAAAAATGATGCTTCCAAAAAATTCAAAGATTTTAAACTACATTGCATGATGGACGAAATTGGTAAATTGCATCCTAATAATGTGGAAGGTATTTTACGATTTGCTAATGAAAGAAATATTATTTTAATAAATGGTTCACCAACAAATTATAATACAAAGAATTATAAGTCCGTTTATCATTTATCGAAGGATGAAAAAAATGTAACACGTGCAACCAGATTAATAAAAAGTTTAACAGATTTTGTTTAAGTTCTATTTGTGATGGGATTATTATAATATGTTTATAATAAGTATCTAGTAATATCAATATACTATTGAAGTTTATTAATTTTATGGAGAATACAATTCTTATATTGCTAAAATTAAGCTTAATTAAAATCAAATTATTATATTTGCCAGACTTTTAAAACGAAAAAACACAGCTATATTTAATTTGAAATCAAATAATATTTGAATTTGATTAGTGGTTGATATGGCTGTTTTTGTTTTTTTGCAAAGGCTTTAGAGAGAATCTTAATCCAGTTTATTAGTTGCTGGATTAAGCTATTAGTAACTAAAAATTATTTATGAATAATATTCATTGGGGAAAGATAATACAAAAAAGAGTAAAGGAATTTGCTAGTTCTACCTGTATGTCTTTCAAAAATCTTCAATCAGGTGTATGGGAAAATATTACATGGGATGCTTTTGGAAAAGCATTTACTAATGTTTCCAAAGCTATGATGAAGTACAATATAAATATTGGTGATAAGATTAGTATTTTTTCACAAAATATGCCTAGCTGGTTAATTGCAGATACAGCTATTCTTAATATTGGAGCAGTAACAGTTCCTATCTATCCAACAAGTTCATCAAATGAAGTCTCTTATATTCTTAACGATTCGCAATCGAAAATTGTGTTTGTTGGGGAGCAAGAACAATATGATAAATTAATTGAAGTCAAAAATCAAATTCCTAGCCTGGAACTTATTGTAGTTTTTGATAAGGAGGTGAAAATCCAAGATTATGATAATTCTATATATTTTGATGAATTTTTAATGACTGGTAAAAATCATTGTGAAAGCATTGATTTGGATGAGCGACACAGTAGAATTCAGTCTGATGACCTTGCTACACTGATATATACTTCTGGTACTACAGGTGAACCGAAAGGGGTAATGCATGATCACGAAAATATTATACGTGTTATTCAGGCTCATGATTCGGATCCAGATCTTAAAATTACAAGAGAGGATGATTCTTTGAGCTTTTTGCCACTTAGTCATGTCTACGAGAGAGGTTGGTGCTTGTATTGTTTCTACAAAGGGGTGAAAATATCATTTAATCAAGATCCAAAGAAAATCTCCTCAGCATTGAGAGAGGTAAAGCCTACTATAATGTGTGCTGTGCCTCGATTGTTTGAGAAGATTTTTGCCATGGTACAGGACAAAAAAGAAAATGCTGGCAAAATTAGTCAATTGATATTTGATTGGTCTGTATCAGTTGGTAAGAGATATAATATTGATCATGTTCAGCAAGAAAAAAATGCATCTGTGTTTTTGAAATTGAAACATAAAATTGCTGACAAATTAGTACTATCAAAAATAAGAGCTGGCTTAGGAGGTCGAATTAGTTTTATGCCTTGCGGCGGAGCACCAATTTCTGCCGAGCTTTTGAGTTTTTTCCATTCTGTAGGTATTAATATCAAAGTAGGTTATGGGCTTACTGAAACATTTGCTACTGTTACTTTCTATCCACATAAACGAATAAACTTTAATTCGGCTGGTAAGGAAATTATTGGAACTCAGGTAAAAATAGGCGAAAATAATGAAATTTTGGTTAAGGGACCTGGAGTAATGCGTGGATATTACAATAAACCAAAAGAAACAGCAGAAGTTCTTAATGATGGATGGTTTAGAACTGGAGATGCTGGAACTATTGGCGAAGATGGTTATCTTGTGGTAACTGATAGAATTAAAGATTTGATGAAAACTTCAGGTGGTAAGTATATTGCTCCCCAGAAATTGGAAACAACTTTAATCAATGATAAATATTTTGAACAAGTTGCTGTAATTGGAGATTGCAGAAAATACGTGACTGCATTGGCAGTGCCCGCTTTTGAACCTCTTCGAAATTATGCACAAAAACATAATATAAGTTTCGAATCTATAGAAGAATTACTTTTAAACTCTCAGATAATTGAATTTTTTGAGAAGAGACTTGAAAGTTTACAAAAAGAATTTGCTAGATTTGAACAGATAAAGAAGATAACTTTACTACCCGCTGAGTTTACCATTGAAACAGGTGAAGTAACATCTACTCTTAAACTTAAGCGTAATGTAATACATGAAAAATATAAACATCTTATTGAGTTGATGTACAGAGATTAATTGTCTGCTCTGTGGATTTATAAAAAATATAAGAAAAGAAAAACACTACTATTGCTTTCTGTACTAACACAAGGCAATAGTATTTTTAATATATAGTAAATTACAACAAATGAAAATTGAAGAAATTATTATTAAGGGAGTAAAAGAAGCTGTCAGCTCTTTGTATGGAGTTGAACTTGAAGATAAAACGATTCAGATTCAAAAAACTCGACGCGAGTTTGAAGGTGATTTAACTGTTGTTGTTTTTCCTTTTCTGCGATTTTCAAAAAAATCACCAGAAGATACAGCGAATCAATTAGGAGAATATCTAAATAAAAATATTGAACAGATTTCAGCATTTAATGTTGTAAAGGGCTTCCTTAACTTATCGATAAGCAAAGCATATTGGATTAATATCTTGAATGAGGCTATTAATAAAGAAAATTATGGATTTGTTGAGGCTACTGATGAGTCGAAATCTATTATGATTGAATACTCTTCTCCAAATACTAATAAACCTTTGCACTTAGGGCATATTAGAAATAACCTATTAGGCTATTCTGTAGCTCAAATTCTTAAGGCTAATGGACATAAAGTTATCATGGTGAATTTAGTTAACGACCGTGGTATTCATATTTGTAAATCGATGTTAGCATGGGAGAAATTTGGAAATGGTGAAACTCCAGAATCTACAGGTATAAAAGGAGATCATTTAGTAGGAAAGTACTATGTGAAATTCGATCAAGAATATAAAAAAGAAGTTGAATCCCTAAAGGCTCAAGGAGTTGATGCAGATAAAGCAAAGGCAGAAGCTAGTCTTCTTATTGAGGCGCAAGAAATGCTTAGAAAATGGGAAGCTGGGGATGAAGCGGTTGTCCAACTTTGGAAAACTATGAATTCATGGGTTCTAAAAGGATTTGAAACTACTTATAAGAAAATGGGTATCTCTTTCGATAAGATTTATTTCGAATCGGAAACTTACAAGAAAGGAAAGGAGATTGTTCTTAAAGGTCTTGACGAGGGAGTGCTTTATAAAAAAGATGAAGGTTCAGTATGGGCAAATCTTGAATCTGACGGCTTGGATCACAAATTACTACTTAGAAAAGATGGTACTTCTGTATATATGACACAAGATATTGGTACTGCTTGGCAACGATTTACAGAATATAATATTGATGATCACTTGTATGTAGTAGGTAACGAACAAAACTATCACTTCCAGGTATTAGCTTTGATTCTTGGTAAATTAGGATATAAATGGAGTGATAGAATCAATCATCTTTCTTATGGTATGGTAGAATTACCAGAAGGAAAAATGAAATCAAGAGAAGGTACTGTTGTTGATGCCGATGATTTGATGGCAGAGATGGTTAAAACTGCAAAGGAAACTTCAGAGGAATTAGGTAAATTGGATGATTATTCGGAAGAAGAGGCAAATCAGGTGTTTGAGAAAATTGCAATGGGTGCACTTAAATATTTTATTCTTAAGGTAGATCCTAAAAAGAATATGATGTTTAATCCTAAAGAATCTATTGATTTTAATGGAAATACAGGTCCATTTATACAGTATACATATGCTAGAATACAATCTGTATTGAATAAATCGAAGGACGCAGGCATCGAGATTGGAACAAAAGCAAATACAGAATTAAATATTGCTGAAAAAGAGTCATATCTTTTACAAATGATTGCAAATTATCCAAATATTGTTGCTGAAGCTGGTAAGGATACTAGCCCAGCCTTGATTTCTAATTTCGTATATGATTTGGTAAAGGAATACAATCAATTTTACCACGAATTCCCTATTGCAAAAGAGGAAGATACACAGCTAAGAGAATTCAGATTGATATTATCAAAACAAATTGGAATGATTATTAAATCAGGAATGAGTTTGCTTGGTATTGATGTTGTAGACAGAATGTAAACGACATATAATCTATTTGAAAAAAGCTATCCAATAATAAAATTTAGTGGATAGCTTTTTTTATGGATTAGATTCAGCTAATGTTTGTCTGTTGTTTAAAATTTAGTTTGAAACTTGCTTTTTTGATTAGCATAATCTTCGTTAGCCCATTTTATAAAATCGATAATTTTTTGATTCTTCTTGAAGTAATCTGTTAATGATTGACGTATTTTTCCATCTGTTTTTATTTTAAAATGGGTTTGTGAAGCATTTATAGTCTTATAGATAAAAGGATGGTGATGAATTAATAAATTGAACTTATATCCTAATATGTTTATTGTTATAATCATTTCATAAGTATTTTTGTTTAGTCTTTTATTTTCTACATTACCTATGGAGGCTATATTTTCTTTAAGTAAGGATTCTATTAGCCTAATATATCTTTGAATAGTTGATTCTTTGTTTTCTTGATTTAATATTTGAGCAATAAGATCAGTGCCTACGCTTATGTTGCTATTTTGATCTCCCAAATTTACGTTCTCATTTTCATTTTTGTATTCTTCATATTGCTCACTATCAGTCTTGTTGGTTTTTAATGCGTTTATCATATTATTAATATTTTCTGTGTTTAAAGCTGTATGCTTAAGAATAGCTTGTAAAGCTTTTTTCTCGTTATCATTTATGTTTAATTCTGAGTTTAACCTAATGTAATTATATATTGCGTCTGATTGATCTATTTTACTGTAGTCATCGATGATTTTAAATCCTTCCTCAAAACCTCTAGTATCAAGTAGTTTTGTAAAGTAAGGAACTGCTTTTGTGTTATTAGTTAGGTCTAAATAATTAATTATTTTATAATACTTACCAAGTTGATTTATTTTCTCTTCTTCCCAATTAGATGATTTTTTAATCAATAGTTTTAGGTAAGCCGAGTTGTTTATATTATTGAGTTTATTCTCTTCTTTGGCTTTGTCCGTAGGCTGAGTTTGAACTTCTTGTTCTATATTCTTCTCCTGGAGATTATTATCCCTTTCATTAGAATCATAAAACTCATGAAATTCTTCGTCTGTCAGATCTAGAGGTAGTATCCCATTTAAAAAATTAATTATATTCTCAATGTTTTTAGGATCAAAATCGTTTGACATTTGTTTAAGTAGTCCAAAGTATTTATCTATTTTAATTTCTTTGAATTTTATATAATTGTCTATTTCTTTATTTATATTGTTTATTTCGTTTTTGTATTTCGCAATCTCTGATTTGGATTTTTTCGAACTTCTCTTTCTATTAGGTATGTTGTCTATCTTTTGCTCAAGTTCTTTTTTATTAGAAGTTAAATCATAGTATTTTTCCCTAGCCTGTGCGTCATTGTTGTATTTAATATTTTTCGTGAATAATAATTCTAGTTTTTCTATTATAGAGTCAATAAAATCCTTATTATGATGTTCTTTATATTCCTTTAATTTTGTTTTGATTTCTTCAATCCCTTTTTTAAAAATTGAGTTGTCAAATTTTTTCTCACCAGATAGATGCATGTATATTTCATCAATTAAAATAGGGCTTAATAATAATACAGATAATGGGAAATTTAATATTGTTGTAGCGTTTTTAGATGTATCTGACTTTTTATTGTGGAAAACTTTATTTAGTGTATCAATATTAATGTCAGACTTTTTAGTGTAAATTTTTATCCAATATATATGTAATAATGTTCGGAAGGATATATACCTATTGGAATATTTATTTTTTTCTTTAATATTGTTTAAAGTATCTGAAATTATGTCTGGTAGGTCATTCTTATATTCATTAGTCCACAAAGCGTCAAGTTTTTTTGGGTTACTCATTTGGCTTAATACATCATCAAAATTATCAGGTTCCAAAAAAATCTTGTCATCTATATTATCATCAAGTTCTTTTTCGTTGTCACTTAGTATCTGATTTATGAATTTGTTGAATGCTAACATTACTGGCAAATAATGTCTGTTTCCGCCGAAGAATAAATTATTAAGCTTTTTCAAATTTTTTCTCATTTTCGATAATCGTTCTGTTATTTCTTCAATTTTAGATTGTTTTTCTTGTTCTTCTTCTGTATTATTTGATTTTTTACTAGTTAATTGTTCTAATTCAATTGTTTTTTTCTCGCAGAAATTCTTTACTTTTGAGTAAAATGCATCTGTTAGGTCAATATATTTAGGATGTATAAGTCCTATATATGTATTGATTTCTGTAAATTCATCTATTTCGTGGCTAGGATTAAAATCAGCCGTTAGATTATATTTTTCGGAATATTCTCTTTTTTTAGCCATTTGTTCCTCTCTTTTTCTTACTTTTTCTTCGTAAGTCAATTCTTTTTTCTCTTTAGTATTTTGAGGATTGGGTCGATTTAGCGGATATCCTTGATTTTGCAATTGCTGACCCATATTCTGGATGTCTTTAAATAGAGCCTCTATTTCCGTGAAAAATGACCCTGCCTGCTTATTAAATATATATTTTTTTTCATCCTGCTTTCTCTGCTGTTCTTGACTTGGCTTCTTAAACTTTTGCTGTTTCTCCAGTTCCTGTTTCTTATTCTGAAGCTCATTGTTTATGTTCTGCTCTTGCTCTTGCTTTTTCTTTTTCTGTGTGCTCTCCATCGTAGTTATAATATTAAGATGATTGAAAATTTATTAACTGTAATTATTTTGATCTAACTTTGTTTATATATAGTTACTGGTTAGTTGTGTATTACCAGACATCTATCTTCTTATTTGTTGGTTTTGAATACAATTATAGTTTTAAGTGTTTATATGATAAAGTATAGCTGCTTTAAAGTTTGTGGGATTAGGCTGGCTTAATTCTTTTAGTTTTGATTTGTGCTAGGTGATTATTT
The DNA here is from genome assembly GCA_025210485.1 of Marinifilaceae bacterium. Classification (GTDB taxonomy): domain Bacteria; phylum Bacteroidota; class Bacteroidia; order Bacteroidales; family Marinifilaceae; genus JAOARN01. Next base: position 14,860 of record JAOARN010000110.1, read on the forward strand.
ACAGGTGGTGTTTCTCCTTTTATTTCTATTATTGTGTTTTTTGTTAAATAATATAATTGATTCCAACTTGGTGTAGAGTTAATGAAAAGGAGTCCTGTTTGGTATTTTTGGAGATACTTAAGTGTTCTTTCTAGAGATTCTTGGCTGTCGCCTAAAATAGCATATCTTTGGTTTGAGCCTATCATTGTGCTATTTAAATTGATGTTTTTAAGTGTGGTTGTTTCTATTGTGATATTCAAATCATTGTGTATGGGTTTTGATAGTGAAGGATTTATGATTTGAAAAGTACCACTCTGACTATGATTTTGTTCTTGTAATTTATCCATGCTTATATTTTTATAATTTATATATAGTCTTTTACGAAAACATTGGATTATAGGTTTGTTTGTTAATCATAAATAATGTTAAATTCTGGGTTGTACTCGTACTTTTAGTTTTTTTATCATTGGTTTTAATTAAAATGATACAATTATTTAAAAACAAGCTTTATCTTAATTTATAGATCAATACTCTTTCTTAGTGATAGAAAACTTGTTAAGTTTTATACTAAATACTTGACAAGTTGTTGATTTGTATTGTGTTCAATTTATTTTTTGACAATTATAAAAATAAATCGAAAAACTATTGTTAAATATGTTTAAGTATATAACTACTTTAGCTTGTCTATCGTTTTGTCAATCATCTCGTTTATGTCATTTGTGAAAGAATCACGAATAGGAGAGCTGTAAAAGCTTTTGTAATTTTTAAGCCTATCAAATATTTTAGAAATAGAGTTATTTGTATTGGGTATTTCCTTCGATATGTCATTCATTAAAGTAATAGCCGAATTTAAATTGTTTTCGTTCTGTATATAATCAGAATAGTTTAGGTAGTTTAAAAAATCAGTTAGGATAGGTTTTATGTGATTTAATTCGTCTATAATATATTTTTTTGATTGCTCATCAAGATTTTTATTGGATAGATAATTATCTAGTATGTTAATTATTGAAATTTCGAAATTTTCCTTTGCTGTTACTAGGTTTTTTTTTGTTTCAATTAGTTTTAAAATCAAATTGTTAGATGTTCCTTTGATCGAAAGAAAATCTGAAAATATATTTGTATAATAGTCTGTTTTATTATGATTTACAGGTCTATACGTTTTGCTGTTTTTAAATTTAAATTTTTTAGGATTCTGTTCACATTCAAAAAGTAACTTGATACCTTGGGAAAGCTTTAAATCTTCTTTTACGCTATTTAAAATTCGTAATTCGATTAATAATTGAATGTAAAATATGATTTTATATTCTCCTTGTTGTTCATGAGTATTTTTATTTAGTTTATCTAATATTTTTTGTTCTTCAGGTTTCAACCCTTCCTTTTTTATAAGAAATTCGATTAATATATTTTTAATAATAAAAAATGCCTCATCACTATCCACTCCATTCCAACTTTCTACAAATTTTTTAGCTTTTTCTTCGCAATATAATTTGAGTATTGTTTTTTCTTTGTTTAAATGTGGGTTTAGGTTAATCTTATCCATTATGGAATTTTTTAATTCATTGAAGTCTATTTCGGTGTTATTGTTTCCTAAAATAAATTTATTTATCTCAGGTTTCTTATCTGCTTTTTTTAATATTTGATTAATGTATTTAGATACTAGCAGTTCGTTAATTCCTATTTCATTGTTGTTTGTTTCTCCTTTTTTTGATTTTTGTAAGCTCTGCATTGTGTTTAATTTAGGGTTAAAATTATATATTGTAATTATTAGTAATCCTTGAATTTTGATGTTTTTTTTAGAAAATGTATTTCTTTAATATTCTTATTTTATTTCTTGTATATAGTCCTATACGAAAACATTGCAATATAGGTTTGTCTGTTAATCATAAATAATGTTAAATTCTGGGTTGTACTCGTGCTTTTAGTTTTTTTATCATTGGTTTTAATTAAATTGATGGGATTATTATGTGATGTGAATATTTTAAAACTATATTAACATTTAGTTTTTATGAAAAATATTAAACTTGCAGACTGAAACTTATTAACAATATAATTAAATAAACAGATACAAAATGAAAGTTAAATTAGTAGGTAGATTAACAAATTTTATCATCCTGTTTCTTTTATTACTTGCAGCTGCTTCTCATAGTGGAAGAATTCTAGGAAGTAAGATTGACGATATTTTAAAGCCAAAGGAGAAACAAGAAGTATTCCAAATTCCTGATAAGCAATATCTGGCTAAATATGATATTAAAGAATCAGATTTAGTCAATATAGCTAAGGCTGTATGGTCTGTCCAGAATAATAAAAAAATAAAAACAATTTTTAATACTAAAGCATATGGGGAAAAATATATTGGATATGCTGGTCCTATAAATATGTTTGTCTTTGTTGATTATAGTAATCAGATAGATAGCTGTGTTATTTTTGAAAATGATGAAACTCCTGCCTTCTTAAATAGGGTTCTAAAAAAGGGAATTCTGAACCAATGGAATGGCCTTGATCTTATGAAGCTGGAATCATTTAAGCCTGATGTCTTATCTGGTGCAACTATGAGCTCTAGTGCTATTAATCAGTCCTTAATCGAAACTATTCAAAAAACAAGACATTTTGTGAATCATACTGCACAAATTCAAAAAGAGTCCAATACTGGTGGTTTTAGCTTTCAATTTAAACATATTATTGGTTTGTTAGTTCTTATCTTGGGACTTATAATTAGTTTTTTTGCTAATAAAAACGGAAAGTATAGATTAGTATTACTTGTTCTAAATACTCTTGTTTTGGGTTTTTGGTGTGGTAGTTTTATATCTATTGGAAATATATTGGGATTTTTAGAGAATGGTGTTCGATTTTCAAGTCTAAATTTAGCTTTCTTGATCCTTATAGTTTCTGTAGTTTTACCTTTGTTTTTCAATAAGAAATCATATTATTGTACTTGGGTATGTCCTTTTGGTTCGGCACAAGAATTAGCTGGAAAAATAACTAAAAGAAAGCTTAAAATTCCTGCATCTGTACAAAAAGTTTTAAAGCATTCAAAGACTGTAGTTACTTTAATTGTGTTGGCTTTGTTGTGGACAGGTGTGGCTTCTGAGATAGTAGATTATGAGCCATTTTCAGCATTTTTGTTTCAAAACGCATCCGTTATTGTTTTATCTATAGCTGTAATTAGCATTGTGTGCTCTGTGTTTATTCCTAAACCATGGTGTAGATATGCTTGTCCAACTGGAAAAATAATGGATTGGATGTCAAAGTTTTAAAGCTAAAATTTCAATTAATTTTGTTTTTAATTAGGAATTATCATAAATATTTTAATACATTTGTCGCATCAAAATATAAAGGGAAATAAATTCCAGAAAATAAAAAAAAATGAAAAATAATACTTGCAAATATTGGTGGTGGCACTTTTGTTCTCTTTCACATTCTGTGAACGTAAGTAATACCTATGCGCAAGTTTTTATATAAAAAGATTAAAACATAAACTTCCAAGCGGTCTACTGAGTTTTCAGTAGACCGCTTTTTTTTTACAATAAATTATCATGAACATAAACTTTAATGTCGATAGCAATGGCTATTATGGAAAATTTGGTGGTGTATTTGTACCAAAAGAATTAGAAGCAAATATCAAAGAATTAAGAGATAATTATAGAAGAATTCTGGATAGCGATGAATTTCAAAATGAATATATCAATCTTCTGAAAACCTATGTAGGCAGACCTAGTTCCTTGTATTTTTCAGAAAAGTTGTCTCAACAATATGCTGCGAAAATCTATCTAAAACGTGAGGATTTGAATCACACAGGAGCACATAAGATAAATAACACCATTGGTCAGATTATCTTGGCAAAGCATATGAATAAAAAACATATTATTGCAGAGACAGGAGCAGGACAGCATGGTGTTGCTACAGCTACAGTATGTGCATTATTCGACATGGAATGCACCATTTATATGGGAGCTGAGGATATTAAACGACAAAGCCCTAATGTTTCAAAAATGAAAATGCTTGGAGCAAATGTTGTTGCGGCAACAACTGGAACTCAAACATTGTCAGATGCAGTAAATGAGGCTTTAAATGCTTGGGTGTGTAATCCATCAGCGTATTATCTGCTTGGTTCAGCTGTTGGTCCACATCCATATCCAGATTTAGTTAGTCGATTACAATCTGTTATTTCTAAAGAAATTAAAGCTCAGTTGACGGAATATGAATCGGTTGAATATCCTGATTATGTTATAGCTTGTGTTGGAGGAGGATCAAATGCAGCAGGAGCTTTTTACGAGTTTTTAGACCATTTGCCAACAAAACTAGTTGGAGTAGAGGCTGCGGGATTAGGTTTAGATACAACTAAGCATGCAGCTAGTTTGACTAAGGGTAAGGAGGCTATATTGCATGGAAGTAAAACTCTGGTTATTCAGGACGAGAACGATGCTGTGATGGAAGCCTATTCAATTTCCCCTGGTTTGGATTACCCTGGGATTGGTCCCCAGCATGCTTATTTGCACGATACTAAAAGGGTAAAATATATTGCTGTTACTGATGATGAGGCAATGAATGCAGCTATTAACTTGACGAAAAAAGAAGGAATAATACCTGCAATAGAATCCTCCCATGCTTTGGCGGGTTTAGCAAAGATTGATTTTAAGGAAAATGATATTGTGGTTTTGAATTTATCGGGAAGAGGGGATAAAGATATAGAAGCATATATTGAATATCTAAAGTTGAATTAATACAAAAAAAGCATGCTTTTTAAAGCATGCTTTTCTGTATATTTTGGAATAAACTTAAGATATTTTTTTTGTAAAGTATATCTTCGAAAATATTATTTTCCATTTTGAACATCAGCCATATCCTTAATGATAGCAGCTTTGTCAATTTTAAGCTTATTGTGTCCTTCTACTTCAATAATAACGGTAGTTTCTTTTACTTCAACTATTTTTCCGTAAATTCCACCAGTGGTAACTATATTATCACCTTTTTTTAATTCTTCTCTGAATTTTCTAAGTTCTTTTTGTTTTTTCATTTGAGGTCTAATCATGAAAAAATAAAAAACAACAACAATTAAGATTAAAGGAATAAAAGTTCCAAATCCACCAGCCTCACCACCTTTTTGGGGAGTCATTAATAAAATGCTTAGTAACTGATTCATATTAATTTAAATTTAAAATTTCTTTAATTTACTTCTGCCACAATTGTTAATTGATAAGGAGATTTGTATGAATTAGAATATACATATAATGCCTTGTACTGTTTCCCTGAGCGTCCGGCCGAATCAAATTCAACCGAGATTTTTGATTTCTCTCCTGGTTTAACTGGTCGTTTTTCCCAGTTGGCAGTAGTACATCCACATCCTGTTTCAATATTATTTATAATTAAATCTTTGTTTCCTGTGTTTTTAAACCAGAAATCATATATGGCAATTTCACCGTGTTTAATTTCTCCAAAATTATTTAAATCTTCCGAAAACTCAAATTCTGAGTATAATTTTGATTGAGATTTTTCTTTATTTTTTTTCGATGAGCAGCTAATAAGCAGAATGCATATAAATATGGAAATTATTCTATTCATAATTTTAGAATTATGCTAAACCTCTACCTTTTTTAACAATTATTTTTTGTTCCAGAAAATCTTTTGAAATTCTATCTAATATTCCATTTATGAAAATCTGACTTTTATCCGTGCTATAGTGTTTTGCAATTTCTAGATATTCATTCATGGTTGCTTTGATAGGAATAGTTTCAAATCTTTTGAATTCTACCATTGCAAGATTTAATATTAGAACATCGGTTAATGGAATTCTGTCGATTTCCCAATCTTTAAGATATGATTTGATAGTTTCAATCAACTCTCTCTTGTTTCTAATTGAATCTTTAATTAGTGTGCTAACAAAAAACTTGTCATCAACATCAGAAAATGCTGGTAGTAACTTGAATGAATTTTCTTCTAGGTTTTTGATGGATTTGATGGTTTTGATTATCATGCTGATAACAAATTCTGGTTCATCATTCCAGTATATGCTTTTCTCCTCAATGAAATTGTAAAACTCTTCATCTTCGGCAATCAATTTAAGATAGAAATTTTCGAGAAATTTTTTGTCATCTTTTAAGCTAGGATTTTCAATTTCTTCATATTTTTTGAAAAAATCTTGCTCTCTTAGTGAATTATAGATGTGTTTAACAAAATCCTCATGCTCAGACCATTGAAAGTGGCAATCTGTGCAGAATTGCTTTAGTCTATAATTGTCATTTAAAAATTTCATGTATTTATTTTTTATGAAATTTTTACCAATTACTGAAGTATCTATAGCTGCATACTTTTTTTCACTCTCTCTATCCAGTTTGTTTTCCACTAATTTTGCAGTTTCAACAAAAAGTTGAAGTAATAAATGATACATTTCATGAGTTTTGTTTATGCTGAAAAACAAATCTTTCTCAATTCCTGTAATCGATTTATCTGGATTCACATGCTCTACATACAACATCTGCAGTGCTTTAACTCTAAGCAATCTCCTACTAATCATTTTATATAAGAACTTAATAATTTATAAATTTCTGAGATGACAAAAGTAAAGCAAATTTCTTTATTTGCAATTAGTTTCATGAAATATTAAAAAAATAATTAATAAAATACAATCGTTCAGAGGATTGACTCTTGTCTTTTTTAGTTCGGTGTCCTGTCTTTATAGGTGGTGCAGACTCGCAATGCAATTATAAATAACTGTGATAATATATTTCCGTTAGAGCTTATTGTGAATGTTTTCTTAACCCAAGTTTGATTGTAATATATAAGTTTAATTAAACTATTTATTATTCTGGAAATATAATTTAATATCTTGTTAGTTAAAATTATATGTAATTTTATGCTAATTAAAAAAATATACAATTTAGTTTATGTTAAAAGATTATAATTTAGCATTAATCTGACAATAATATCTTTTGTAAAATTTAAATTTCTAAAAAAATAGATTAGTTTTGTTTTTAACTAAATGGTATTATAAGTTTAAATTTCAACATCACTATCAAGATTGTTGATGTTTTTGTACTTTAAATACTATATAGTCGCTAACTATAAATGTTTACATAAATTTTAAAGGATGAAAAAAATATTTTTTTTTGTTATTGCTTTATTCAGTTTGAGTATAGCAAAAGCAGATCTTAGCCCTGATTGGTATAGGTATGCTTCAATTTCGCCTGATGGTACTAAAATTGCATTTGTTTACAAAGGGGATATCTACACCGTAGATGTTAATGGTGGTGAAGCAAAAGCTTTGACCTTGCATACAGCTCACGATTTTATGCCTGTATGGAATCATGACGGTAGTAAAATAGCCTTTGCATCAGAGCGATATGGTAATTTTGATGTATTTGTTATTAACCCAAATGGAGGTAAAGCTAAACGATTGACATATCATTCTGCAAACGAGTACCCATATACTTTTACAAGAGACAATAAAAATGTGTTTTTTGGTTCTGTAAGACTTGATGCTGCAAGCAGTAGACAGTATCCGCACAGATCGCAGAAAGAATTGTATTCAGTACCTGTGGACGGAGGTAGAGTAGATCAAGTTTGGACTATTCCAGCTGAGGATATTAAAATCAATAAAAATTCAACTCAATACGTTTATCATGACATTAAAGGTGGTGAGGATGAATTTAGAAAACATCACAAATCTTCAGTTACTCGCGATATATGGGTTTATGATACCGCTAGCAAAAAACATAAAATGATAAGTAAGTTTGAAGGTGAGGATAGAAATCCTGTATATTCTGTTGACGAGAAGGATATCTTTTATTTATCAGAAGAGAGTGGATGTTTTAATGTTCATAAAATGAGCCTTGCTAATCCTTCTAAAAATACTCAAATCACAAAATTTGAAAAACATCCTGTTAGATATTTAAGTATGTCTAATGATGGAACTTTATGTTACACACATAATGGGGATTTGTTTATTATGAAAAACAATAAACAAACAAAAATCAATGTGAAAATTAGCAATGATGCTAAAGAAAATAACTTAAGTGTGATTTCTGTTAGAGGTAATGTGTCCGAAATGGCTATTTCACCTAATGGTAAAGAGGTTGCTTATATTGTTAGAGGTGAGGTTTTTGTTTCAGGTGTTGATATGAAAATGACTAAGCGTATTACTAATACTCCTGCCGAGGAGCAATTCGTTAGTTTTACTCCTGATGGGAAAGGAATTATTTATGCTAGTGAAAGAAATGCAAAATGGGGAATTTATAAGAGTGTTAAGGCTGATAAATCTGAACCATATTTCTTTGCATCAACTATTATTAAAGAGGAGAAACTTATTGTTAATGAGAACGAAAATTATCAGCCACGTATCTCTCCTGATGGTAAAGAATTAGCTTTTATTGAAAATAAAACAAATCTTAAGATTTTTAATTTGGCATCTAAAAAAACTCGCACAATACTTGATGATAAGAGCTTGTATTATATGAGTGATGGTGATCAGTATTTTAGATGGAGTCCTGATAGTAAATGGCTACTTGTTGAGTATTCTCCTGTGTTGGCAAATACTGAAGCTGTTCTTATTTCTGCTAAGGGAGATAAGGAGATGATTAATCTTACAGAGAGTGGATATGGTGATTATAGCCCTATTTGGGTAAACGGTGGAAAACAAATGTTATGGTTTAGCGATAGACATGGTATGCGTTCTTATGCTAATAGTGGATCTCGTCAAATGGATGTATACACTATGTACTTTACCAAGGATGCTTGGGAGAAAATGAAGCTTAGTAAGGATGAATACGCTCTTTTGAAAGAAATTGAGAAGAAAAAGAAAGAGGACAAGAAAAAAGACGCTGATAAGGATTCTAAAAAATCTAAAAAGAAGAAAGATTCTGATAAAAAGAAAAAAGAGTCTGTTAAGAATCTTGAATTTGATTGGAATGGAATGAAGGATAGAAGAAAACGTCTTACTATTCACTCTTCAAGATTAAGCGATGCTTGTCTTTCAAAGGATGGTGAAACTCTATATTATATTGCCAAATTTGATAAATCTTATTCTTTATGGAGCACAACAATTAGAACCAAGGAAACAAAAAAACTTATGGGAGTTGGTTCTAGAGGTGGCTCTTTGATTTGGGATAAGGATATGAAAAATCTATATATGTTGGCTTCAGGTACAATGTATAAATTAAATTTAGCAGGAAAATCTAAAAAACCTATTTCTGTAAACAGTGAAATGAGTCTTGATTTAGCTGCTGAACGCCAACAAATGTTTGATCATGTTTGGAGAAGAAATAAGTCAATGTTTTATATCTCTGATTATCATGGGGCTGACTGGGATGCTTTAGGTGAAAATTATAAGGCTAAATTAAATTCTATTGGTAATGATTTCGAATTTGCTCAACTTCTTTCTGAGATGTTAGGTGAGTTGAATGTTTCTCACTCAGGTGCCAGATATTATGGTGGTATTTCTAATGGAGACAGAACTGCTTCTTTGGGTATTTTTATCGATTATGATTATAAGGATAAAGGTATTAAGATTGCTGAGATAATGGAGGAAGGTCCTCTTGATAGAAAAGCATTGAATGTAGATGCAGGTATGATTATTACTAAAATTGATGGTATTGAATTGGATGGAAAATATGATTATGCTAAGTATTTGAACCGCAAACAAGGCAAGCTTACTGCACTTGAAATTTTTGATCCAATTAAGAAGAAAACTTTCACTATTACTATGAAACCTGTATCATTAAGAATGGAATCAGGATTAAGATACAGAAGATGGATTAAGCAAAATGAAGAGGAAGTTGAGAGACTTAGTGATGGTAAGTTGGCTTATGTTCATATTCCTGGTATGAATGATGGTGCTTATAGAAATACAATTGAGAAAGTTTTGGGTAAATATTACGATAAGCAAGCTTTAATTGTGGATACTAGATTTAATGGCGGGGGAGACCTTGTTGGTGATATCACGATGTTCCTAACTGGTGAAAACTTTATGCAATATGCAATAGAATCTCGTCCAGTAGGTTATGAGCCTGGTTATAGATGGACAAAACCTTCATTGGCTATGATAAATGAATCTAATTATAGTGATGGTCATTGTTTCTCATGTGCTTATAAAGATTTAGCTATTGGAAAAATGGTGGGAATGCCTGTTCCTGGAACATGTAGTTTTGCTGGCTGGGAAATGTTGCAAAACGGTAATGTACTTTGGGGATCGATTCCTGTAAGTGCTAAAAATAAAGCTGGTGAATGGTTGGAGAATAATCAAACTGAACCAGATATTAAAGTAAAAAATATGCCTGGATTTATTGATAAAGGCGTAGATCAGCAATTAGAAGCTGCAATAAAAGAATTATTGAAAGAATGTAAATAATATTATTTCAAAATAAGTGAAGTCCCCTTATAGGTTTTTTGAAAATCCGTAAGGGGATTTTTATATAATGGACAGGATTGACAGGATTAAAAGATTATACAGGATTAATACGATTTATTGATTATGCAGGATAGACATGATTTGACAGGACTGAATGATTACACATAACTTACAAGATTAAGACGATTTATTTGGGATCACAAGATGCAGAGGGTATCGACCTATTTAACACACTGATAGAATGTGGGTTTGAAATATTAAAGTCAAGATAGGACCCAGAATGGCTCTGATAATAGCTTTCTCAATTAGTAAGCTTTCTCATCTTCGTTTCTCAGATTCAAAAAGACGATTTGGTTTTGTTGATTGTAAGTTGAACTTATAAAAGCTTTATTTTGTAATTTTTATTTTATCAGCAGTAATTATTCTGGTGGTATAGGAATTGATGGTTAATCTAATATTTCTTTCTGTATTAAAAATGTAAATGTTTTTACCTTTTTTATGAAAATTAGACTCATCTGTTTCGGAGATAATTGATATAATTAAATTTTCTATTTCAGCTCTGGAAAGTTCTATGTTTAGTTTCTTGTTTATTCTACCATATACAAGATCTGTGTAGCAAATCTTATCTAATATATCTTTCTTATAAGACTTAGTGGTATCTGTATCCATACAATGCTGTTAATTAGGGGTTTGGTTTTTTTTAATCACGATTAATAATCAGGATAGCAGGGCTGTCCAGTATACCTCCCTGCAATCTGATAGGAACTATTATTTGAAAAAATAATTTGTCTGTTCTGGTGTTGGTTTAAGATGTTTTAAATGCCTGATCCACCCATACTTGATTTTATGAGAATATTAATTTCATTCTTTAATTCTTTAAAATCCATATTCTTAGAAGAAGCCAGTTCTTTAATTTGTATGTTGATTTTACTTTGGATTCTATAAGTAATAACAGTAATTATTATAATAAGAGTAAGTATTGTTAATAAAATACTTGCCATAGTGTATTTAATCATATTGTAATCCGAGATAGAATAATGTTTTCCTGCAATAAAAAAATTATATATCCCTATCACGATAAATATTGCAAATATTAATATTCTTATCCAAGAATACATTTTCGAAAAATTAGTGTATTTTTCGAAAATACTTTTAAAATCTGCTTCATTATCATTGAATTCAGATAATAGCTTTAATTCAATTTCGTTATTTTTATTTGTCATGTTTTCTTCTAAATACTAGTGGATTTAATTATTCTGTGTTTTTTTGTTTGGCAAAAGTAGTATTTATATTTGTTAAAAAAATTCAATCATTGGCTTTAATTTGAAGAGATGATAAAATGTTTTAAGAGTTTATTGGAATTCATATTTTATCCGTTGATTTCCTTAGAATAGATTTTCATCACTTGTGTCTTATATTGTTTGGTTTGTAGGAAATCTATTTTGTCGAATTGTACTGAGTGATAAAATTATTTAACATAAAATAATAAAATTTAAAAAATATTATCATACATAATTGTAGTGTATTTAGTTGTTGTTCACGAATAGTTCTTTAAATAGCGAAATAGCTCTTTTATAGAGTCTTATTGGGAACAATTTTATCCAAAATGGATTTCACCATAATTTGATAGCTTATACAGAACTGACGACGTTTATAAGTAAGTTTTTTTATGAGTTATAAATTTTGCGATGGAGTAGATAGCATAAAAATATAGAATTGGTAAAATAAAAAATAAAAGATATTCAAAAAATAATCTGAAATTATCGTTTTTAAGCTTAAATTGAATCTTGGGTAAAAATGGAGTATTTACTTTGTGTCCATGCAATAATAATTCTGATGATGTAACTAGGCTCTGACTTGGAGCAGAAAATATGAAATATGTTATTGGTAAAACAATAATCAAAGAAAAGATTACCCATCTCGTTTTCCTTGTTTTTAACAAAGAAAACAGGAAGACAATCAGACCAATTATATTATAATATATAAACACCTCAAAAAAATCTGACATAAGTCTATTGTGTATATAGGTAAATAATATATATAGAAAACACTTTAATGCTACATAAAAGATATAAACTTTCACTTTTTTAAACATTACAATATACCTCCATAAAATTTAAAGCATTAAAAAAATGCATATCGATCAAAAAATCATCTTGAGAATTATGAGTATCTCTCATATAGCCCTCTAAAAACTCAAGCACAGCTTCAATTCCATGATCTAGCCAAGTTCCTTTAATTAGTCCTAAAGCATTTGTTTCTCCATTTTTTTCTGGGTAAAATTTCAATTGATAGTTTGAATTAATTATCTTGGGAGATACTAGTGCTGTGTTTGAGTTTGGACTAGAGTTAAATGTTGTTGACCATCCTTGTGTATATAATTTATGATTATCTAGTTTGCTATATTTGCTATATAAACTACTTGAATTTTTGTAGTTTTTTAAATCTACTTTTAGGCTATTTAATCGGGATGCAGATAAAATTGTGCTTAATGCAGCTATATTTGCAAAATTAATTATAAACTGCTCTTGATCAAGTGTAAGCTGTTTTGAATGTTTCTTTAAGTAATTTACATTAAAAGTTCCTGTAAATGTCTCGCAAATGGTTTTTTTGATTTCTTGTGACTTATCCTTCTTGTCTCCTGTGGATTCCCAATTATTCCCATTGTTTGTATCGAGCATATTATAAGCGCATCTTGGACCTCCTTGGTTTTTCAAATTTATTGCTTGTATTGGGCAATTTTCAACGCACTTCCCGCAACAGTTGCAATTTTCGGGATTAAGAATAGCTCCTTTAAAATCATTGTAATCCACACCTACATATGCAAAACTAAAGCAATCATTGGGGCAAAGCTTTTTACACATTCTACAATTAATACAATCTTCTATTAGCATATTTTTTTCGTTTCAAGTTTTATTTCAAAAGTAAATATAATGACATCCAGCAGTTTATCTGAATCTTCCTTAGTGTCTTAGTCTGTTGAGTCAGTATTATGATATTTATTTTCTGAATGATATTCTGTGCTTAGTAAAGAACTCCTCCATCGATTTTAAACTATGGAGGAGTATAGTCTTTCTTTCTATTTTATTATTTATTAGTCAAATTTTTGTATTCTCTATTCACAATCATTATGATTTTTTTACAAATCCTGCAATTATATTTAGAAGTCCTTTAAAAATCAAAATTGCTCCCAATCCCCAAACGACGAAATTAAATACAAAAATAACCCCTGCTTTTGCACTAGCTCTGTAAAGAATAAAACCGAATATAATTATTAGAATTCCAATTAGAAGACTCATAAAGCCTCCTGTTTTTTTACCATTATTCTCATCCTGCTCTATTAATTTTTCTTGCTCTTTGTCAAATTCGTCAAGTTTAGACATGATTATTGATTTTGTCTCTCCCTCAATACCATTATTCTTAAATATATTTATTATGCTTGAATATGAAGCCCCTTTTCGTTTTTTCTCTACAAAGTAATTAATTAATTCATCAGTAGTCATTTCTTTGATCTCTTTCATAGTGTAGTTTTTATAAAGAAAAGCCTTAATGTTTTTCTTGTTTGATTTTACTGTTTTTTGTTTCAGCTTGATATATTATTTATTAGTAAAATTGATTATAGCTTTAATATATGGTTCTTGTGCAATGGTAAAGGAGTTGATTTTATTTGAAATCCTATTTATGTTATGTGCATAAAATCCATAATGTTCAATGTTTGTTTTATTGTATTTTCTGTGATAATTATATAATACTTATCTTATGAAAAACAAAAGTATAAATAAAATTAAAACAATAAAACATAATTGTGAAAATTATAAAATAAATAAAAGATGATAAAAATACTAGTCTCTTTAAACTATTATCATTGTTGTTAAAAATAAATTTTCTTTTAGAATCTTGAATATGACTTGTAATGCTTTTAATTAGTTATGTTTATTTTCTACAAACTCCTTTAAATTATCCAAAACCTTTACAGACAATCGTTCTTGAGCTTCTTTTGTCCAACCAGAAACCACTTCTGAGCTTAGTATATTTTCTAGCTTTTCAAATTCATCTTTGTATTGACCAATTCCATCTCCATCAAAAATTGCATAATTTGTTTGATCTGAAATCCAATTGTCGAAGGCTAATTTATCGAATGTAAGCCCAAGCGATGTATTGATCAAAATCTTACCATTACCCAACTGTTCAAATTCCTTTTTCCCTAAAACATTACTATTTTTAGGCAAATGCAGTGAGAGAATCTCTGAACTTTCAAGTAATTCGTTTAAAGGCAAATACTTAACCCCATCTTTTTCAACTTCTGGTTTTCGACTTCGGTTGTAATAGGATACTTCAACTCCAAAAGCTTGTAGTCTAGTTGCCAACATTTTTCCAGTTGCACCCATTCCTATAATACCTAGTTTTCTACCAGTCAACTCCCCAGGCTCTTCTTCCCATTGTTGAGTGCCTAACCCTTTAATTAATCGAATTAGTTCTGACAGAATGTACTCAACTAGACCTTCGTCGCCATAATCTCGAATGCCTTTCACAATTATGCCGTTCTTTTGAGCATAGTCTATATCTACATTAGCCGAATTTTTGTCGTACAAACTGCAACACATTCCTACATATTTCAAGCCTTTAGCTTTACCAAGAACTTTGGAAGTTAACGGAGTGCTCCAAGAAACAAATACACAATCAGCCTCTTTTATTCTTTCTCCTGCTTCCTCCTCAGTAGCTGGAGTATTATCATACATCTTAATTGGCTTTTCTGAATAGTTGCTCAATTCTTGAATTGTCCAGTCTTGCAAACCGGTTTTATCTATAATTACAATTTGTTTAAACATAATGATTTGTATTTTTTGATTTATAATAATTTACCACAAACACACCAATGAAAATTAGTGCCAAGGCAACTAGTTTTTGTTCTGAAATAGCTTCGTTTAAAAAGAACCAACCAAGCAAAATTGCCACCGATGGATTTACATAAGTATAAGTACCAACCACAGAAGCAGGCAAGATTTTCAATAACCACAGGTAGCAGAAATAAGCGATAATCGAACCTACAATTATAAGGTAAGCCAAAGCTAATAATGCCACCCATACTGAATTTATAGGTGTGCTTGCATACTTTTCGCCTAAAACCAAACTGATGCTTAATGAGGCAAGACCAGCAAAAATTAATTGAATAGCTACAGTCAAACTTGTAGAAGTTGTATTGGAAAGCTTTTTGGCATAGAGTGAACCCATAGCAAAACATAATACTCCGCCAATAGCCACTATAAATACGAGCAGACTTCCATTTCCAAGAGATTTGATTAATTCGATATCCCAGAAAAGTACCGATACACCTACAAAACCTATTAGAAGTCCAAAAGCGAGTTTATAATTAGATTGAAAGATCTTCCAGCTTTTTCTATCTATAATAGCCATGCAGATAGGCAAAGAAGCCCAAACGATGGAGGTGAGCCCTGTGCTAAGATATTGTTCAACCCAAATAACCGAACCCGAGCCAAGTAAAAGAACCAAAAATCCGGACAAACAGATTTTGGCTATTTCTTTTTTCTTTGGAATTTTGACAGGCTGGAACAGAGTATAGACTAAGAAAATTAAACCTGCCACAAAAAATCGAATTCCTGCCAACATAAAAGGAGGAAAATACTCTAGGGCTACCGAAATGGCCATATAAGTAGAACCCCATCCGATGTAAAGAGCCAATAGAGCTAATACTATTTTTAAATTCAATGCTTGTATTCTCATTCGTTTTTGTTTTAAATACTGGGGCAAATATAGCTCCAATCAAGCGATGAGAATAGGACAAGAGAGGGTCGTTTTAGGACAGCTTGTTTTTAATTTCGCTTGGTAAGCTCTCTATATGTTTTTCTAAAACCAAGCGTAATTGTTTAGAAGATTTGTAGCCACACAAGCTAGCAATATACTCTACTTTATAATCAGAATAATGTAATAGATTTTTGGCTTTCTCAATTCTCAATTTTGTTCTATATTCAGCTATAGTGATACCCGTTAGCTTTTTAAATCTACGAGTAAGATTTCTAGAGCTCACAAAAACCAAATCAGCCAGATCCTCAATTGTAGCAGATTTTTCCAAATTTTGGATAATCCAATCCTGCACTGCATGAATTTTCTCATCTGTATGATTTCTATTTTGCACATAGATACTTTGTTGTTCCTCGCCTGCAAGTCTTCTTTTGTATACTACCAACTCTTTGGCAAGATTGGTGGTGACTTGTTTTCCATGTCTTTCTTCAATTAAGAAAAGAGCCAAATCAATTCCAGAAATTACTCCTGCGCAAGTATAAATATTTTCAGAATTGGTAAACAACCGATTCTCCTCAATTTTTACATGAGGATAATCCTGTTTCATTCTCTCAAGTAAGTCCCAATGGATGGTACAGGACTTATTATTTAGTAAGTCAGCCTCAGCCAAAAGAAAAGCACCTGAACACACACTACAAATAGTGGTTTTATTGGCATTAGCCTTTAGCAACCAATCGTAAAATGACTTGTCCTCAGTAGGCGTGTTAATTTTCCGAGTACTAGAACCAAATACAAACAGAATATCATTACTAGTTGGATTTGATTGTTCAAAATCCTTTAATGCCGACAAGTGCATGCCCGAAGAAGTTTGAATAGTGGTTTGATTCGCCAGAAACTCTAATTTGTAATCCAAACCAAGATGCACAGCCTCTTCAAATACCTGCACTACACCAGTCACATCAAGAATAGTTACTTGTGTGGGAATGTAAAAATAAATTGTGTTTAACTTCTTTTGCATGGGGGGTGGGTTTTTGTCTATATTGTTTTGTGTTTTAATTACAATATCTTTTTGAGTTGCTATTTATCTATAACTTATGAAATAAAAACGAAAATACAGTTTTAAATTTAGAATATGGAATAATTAGGTAATTTGATTGTTTGTTATGACCGATTTTGTATTGAAATAAGATAAATCTCTTTTAATCCATGTTGTAATCCCAGGGAAATAGGTGCTTTATTCAATCTGCCCCCTATAGATAAATGTTTTTCCAAAAACTTTTAAAATAAATAAGGCTAATTCAACATAAATATTTATAATTGCAGCGAAAAATAAAATTTAGACAAAGATGAGTTCAGAAATAATATTGTATATAGTTTTAGCTGTATTGATTTTTACATTTGTATTTGATACCTTTTTAGATATATTAAATTTAAAGTCATGGAATCCGAAATTACCTGATATTGTATCAAATTTTTATTCAGAAGAGAAATATTCAAAATCCCAGAATTATCATAAAAGTAGATTTAAGCTAGATATGATTTCTTCAGTTTGGAGTCTAGTAGTGGTTGTAGTTATGATAATAGGAGGGGGTTTCGCCTTACTTGATAATTTATTAAGGCTTTATATTACTAATGATATATTGTTAAGCTTAGCTTTCTTCGGAATCCTTATGTTTGCTTCTAATTTGATTTCTATTCCATTTTCATATTATTCAACCTTTGTTATTGAAGAGAAATACGGTTTTAATAAAACAACAAAAAAGACTTTTTTCTTGGATGTGATTAAATCAGGTCTGGTGGGAATTATTCTTGGCGGAGCTATTTTGTCATTGGTGGTGTATTTGTATCAGTTTGCTGGAGCTAATTTTTGGTGGATGGTACTTATTGCAATATCATTGTTTTCTGTTTTTTTAAATATGTTTTACTCTACTCTTATAGTACCTTTGTTTAATAAGCAAAATCCACTTGAAGAAGGAGAGTTGAGGGATGAGATTAATAAACTATCTTTGAGTTTGAATTTTAAGCTAGATAATATTTATATTATAGATGGTTCTAAGCGATCGACTAAGGCAAATGCATATTTTGCTGGTTTGGGTGCAAAAAAACGCATTGTTCTTTTTGATACATTGATTAATGAGCTTAGTACTAAGGAGGTCTTGGCTGTTTTAGCTCACGAAATAGGGCATTATAAAAATAAACATAGTGTGTATAATCTGCTTTTGTCGATTTGCCAAACAGCGATTATGCTTTATTTGTTTTCCTTAGTAGTCAATAATTCTGAATTAGCAAAAGCAATTGGTTCTAATAAGCCTAGTTTTCATTTAGGTTTTTTAGTTTTTGGGATTTTATATTCTCCTGTTTCTCAAATTCTAAGTCTGATTACTACTGTTTTTTCAAGAATTTTTGAATTTCAGGCTGATGCTTATGCTGATAAATATACAAGTGCTCAGGATTTGGGAAGGGCTTTAATAAAATTATCGGTAAGTTCGCTTAGTAATTTAAATCCTCATAGGTATTATGTGTTTTTTAATTATTCACATCCTACATTAATGGAGCGTTTGAAAGCTATGGATTATAAAAAAGAAGAGCTATAGTTCTTATTTGCTTGTAATGATTTTTTCAAATCTATTTGTTAAAAATATAAAAAATGCCTCAGTGGGTTTAATGCAACATAATATTCTGCAGATTTAAGCATTGGCTTATATCTTATATAAAATCAATCAGTTTGTCGGGAGTGTGTAACTTTTACTTAGTATAAGTTTTGGTTTGTTCTAATTCAAATTTATACAAACTGATATCGACTATGAAAAATTATATGTGTAAATTAAATCAATTTAATACATTTGTTTCAAATGCCTATTTGATTGTTGATTTGTTGAAATTTTTCTTCTGAGAAAGAATGCTTTGGTAGAATAAGGTTAAATAAGATATCTCAGATGTGAAATTACAAAACTCAAATTAAGATTTACTAAAATTAGATATGCCTAGAAAATTACTATTATATGTTTCATTTGTTTTGGTATTGATCGTATCTTCGATTGATGCATACTCCATGCTTGAAAATACGGTGGAGATTAATTTCGATCTGGTATTAGAGGAGTCAGAGGCAGATGTGAACGATGATAATATAAATACAGATTTAATTAGTATGGATTATGAAGCATTGAGTGTGAGGCGTAACTTCTTGTTTTCTAATCTGTCTTTAGATTCTTTCAATTATTCTATGTATAATTATAATATACAGGTTTCGGATATTTTGAAACCACCTCCGCAATTGTAATTTTTATATTTTATTCGATAGATTATTAGAACAATAGATGTGTTCTTGTATAGCTGTTTCCATATCTGGAGTTTGCTTTTCAGGCTGCTATGATGTGGAATGTACTAATGATATAAAAATTATATTGTATGAAAAATGGATCATTCCCAAATAATAAAAAATCTCGCATAGTATTATTGCATCAATATTACACTTATACTGGTTTTTATAAATTTATATTGAATAGCTTGAAAAAAGCAGTTTTACCAGTTGTTATATGTGTTATTGCTTTTTTGATATTAGATAAATTTGTAATAGATTTTTCAGATTTATTTTATCGTGTAGCTAAAACTAGTTCTCCAATTAGTTTGTTTAGCCTATTTTTTACTTCCGAATCAATTTTGGGATTAATTCCACCCGAATTATTTATAGCTTGGGTGAAAACTACATCTTCACCGATCTTAAATTTGAGTATTTTGGCATTATTGTCCTATTTAGGAGGAGTAGTTTCATATGGCTTGGGGAAGTTGATAGTTCGCATTCCTTCTCTGAACAAAGCACTGGAGGGTAGTATGTCAAAGCATATTGCCAACTTAAGAAAATTTGGTGCTGCTTTGATTCTTGTAGGAGCATTGTTACCAGTACCCTTTTCTATGGTAAGTATAGCTTCTGGCATGATAAATTATAAATTTCGTACTTATCTTATGTGGGGCTTGTTTCGATTCCTACGTTTTTATTTATATGCTATTGCTATATTTAGCTTAGTTGCTTAATCTTATTTTTATTGTAATGTTCTAAAAAAAGCAAAAGTCTGTTGGTTTGATAACAGACTTTTGCTTTTTTGTGCTTTATCAATTTTAGTTCTTTGTTAGACTTAAATTTTATTGATCAAACAACTCTATGTTTTGATTGTGAATTGATAGCAATATGAGAGGCAGATTAATAATAGGTGGGCTACATAAAATTGTGTATATATTATAGTTAAATAGTATAGGAAAAGATGTAAATCATATTACGAAAGGAATATTTATGATGAAAGTAAAAATGAGTAAGAAAAATACAATATTACAAGTGTGAAATTTTGCCTGAAAGGTGTATGTAACATAGCCCAATGGGACGTATTGGGCTGAATAATAATAAAGGAAAAAGGCTGTAAACTAGCCTATGCAAAAAACATCTTATTTTTTCTTATAAATTATTTCTATATTTAGAAAATATTCGATTCCTTAATGAATTAAATATCAGCCATACAGGCTTATTTCTAAAGCGGAACTTCACAACATCAGGCTATGCCTGATGTTATGCAATAAGAGCCTTTCAGGCAAATTTGCATTAAAAAAAACTACAAGTATAACAAATACCTAAGCTGAAAGGAAAAAAGAAATAGAATCCAACAAATATTTTTTATTAGAAATTAATTCATTTTGCCTGAAAGGCATATACAACAAAGCCCAATGCAACGCATTGGGCTAAATAACAA
>JAOARN010000111.1 GCA_025210485.1 Marinifilaceae bacterium
ATAAAATCTTAAACCTTCTTTCTAATAGTAAATATAGAGCTGTAGATTAACATATTTATAGATTTTATTGCAACCTTATTCTATCTTTTTGCGTATACCATATATAATCAAAAAAATAAAATTATGGAGTCACAACAACAGCAGCAGCAGGAAAAACCAGATCAAGAACAACTAAATCAGAATTCAGAACAATTTTTTAAGCAAACGGAATTGGAACTTCAGAAATTAGAAGAGGAAGGAGAACAATTGAAAAAGGAACTAGAGGATTTAGATACGAAAATAGGATATATGAGTCATCCGTTATTTCAAAAAATGGAACGTAAAGATATTGAATCAGATGGAGCATTACAGTCAGAGCAATTACAAATACATCAGAAACAGGATGATGTAGAACTGAGAGTAGGATATATGAATAAACCATTATTTCAACAAATAAAACAGAAAGATCCTAAATCGGATGAAGTATTACTACCAGAGGAAGAAAACATACAACAGAAACATGAGGATTTAGATTTAAAGCAAGCATTATCGGAAGAAGAACAACAGCAACAAAAAAAAGAATCAGCTAAAACAATCAATTGGTTGCGACATAATATTGATAATCTTGAAATCAGAGTTAATAATCACAAAAAAAGCATTGAGAGTTATGAAAATCTAATCAATAGGAATAAACTGTATTCAAATCAATCATCTAACTCGACTATATCGATTGTAAATAGTTCCATGAAGAAATCATTGGAAAGAAATAAAGAATTTTACGAAAGAAATAAAAAATTGTGCAAAAGAAATAGAGAATTGCTTTCTCTATATAAAGAGAGATTGCAAGTGGAAGAACAAAAATATCAAAAAAAACAGTAGATAAGAATATTCGGAAAACGAACACCTCCAAAGCAAGGCGATTTCATCGCCGCTTAAGATTGTAAACGCCTAATGACATGTGATATATAAAAAAGGAATAGATATTTGATAAATTAAAATTAAAAAATGAGATGCAGCAAGTAGAAAAAAAACAAGTTCGTTTTAATAATGAAAACATTCAGGACAAAAGGAATCACCTCACAAATTTATTAAACCGATATTTTGATTTAGATGAAAGCTATATATCTCAGCGAAATAGATTATTAGATGATATTATTGAAGGACAAGAATATTTAAAAGAAAAGAATTATCCTGGAATCAATAAACTAGACGAATTAATTTATAGCACTTTTATGAAGAGTCTTAACCATAGTTATGATTGGCATAAAAAAGAGGAGAATTTAAAATTATATAAAAAACAAAAGGAAAAGAATATTAAAAAACTTAAAGATCAATTAAATAAATATAGAGAAGTATTGAAGGATTATTTAGTTGAAAATAATTATGATTTAAAAAATTGTGATATAAAAAAATTCAGACTAAGTGAAATATATGATAGTAAAATTGAAAATTTTAATTCTTTTGCGAACTCAACTATAGCAGGAATGCAAAATAGTAATTATGATGAAAACTTTCCTTTTGAAAAATTAGAGTTGAAAATTAAACTCTATTTTAAATTAGTTGTAAATATTACTTTTTATGAAGTTATTTGGGATTATTCAGTTCTTGATGAGGAGCCACTCCAGCATATAAAAGAAAATAGATTTTTTTCAAAAAAATAATTTGACATTATAGAATAGCTAAGTAAGGTTAATATATATGTATTTAGTTTATTACCTCCGCTGCAAGGCGATTTCATCGCCGATTAACATATTATAATAATTAAACTACAATTATCTCAAAAATCAAAAAAAAGAATAAATAGCCTAAGATTTATGTTAATATTATTATAAACTATCCATTTCCTTATATATAATGTGTTCAAATTTGTAACTTCGACAGCTTATTGTATTATGTTTATATATGATAGGAGTCTCATTCCTAATTGTTAAGCATGATACATTTCGATTATTAAATTTCCCAACACAAAATGAACACAAATATTTATTTTAAAATTGGTAAAACAATAATATTTATTGTTTTATATTTTTCTATCCTAGCCACAAAGGCTATAGCTGTGGAAACATATTATAATATAAATGGATATGTAAAGGATAGTAAATCAAAACAAGGATTGGCATTTGCAACAGTTCAAGTCTTAAATCCTAAAGATTCAAGTTTGGTAAAGGCTACAATTACAAATTTTGATGGCAAATTTTCATTTCAGCTTGCAAAAGCAAACTATTTGATAATAGCATCCTATACCGGATATTCAAAGACAAGCAAAAAATTGGTTCTTGGTAATAAGAATCAAAACCTGATTTTATTTCTCGACTCAAAAACAGAAAGGCTATCCGAAATTTCAGTAGTCGGAGAAAAGAAAGTAGTTGACCAAAAAATACATAAAACAGTTATAAATGTTCAAAAGGATAACACCACAGCAGGAGGTAGTGCGATTGATGTACTTCAAAATATTCCTTTTGTTTCTATAGATATGAATGGAAAACTGAATTACAGATCTAGTGATAAAATTCTAGTTTTGATTAATAATAATATTTCAGCTTTATCAAATTCTCTGGATCAATTATCAATTGATCAAATTGAGAGAATTGAACTGGTAAACAATCCATCAGCTAAATATGATTCCGAAGGAAGTTCAGGTATTATAAATATTGTACTTAAAAACTCGGTTAAGAATCAAAATAAAATTCAATATAAATTTAATATTGGACATGATGAAACTTTGGCTGCAACATTGGGGTATTTTGTATTAAACAAGAAGTCGCAGTTTATGGTTAATGCAGGATATAGTCATAAAAAACAATATCAAACTAAAGAACATTTCAGAGACAATTATGCCAATCCTAATGCATATAATTATTACCAATACGACAGGCAAGATAGTCGTATAAATTCGAGTATGTTGAATGCCAGTTATAAATATAATATATCACAAAAGCATAAGATAGGCTTTTCATTTGTAGGCAGCAATAAAAACAATAATGCTGATAGAGCTATTGATTATAAGAGTATTGACAAGGCAGAGGTTTTAAATTCAGAATCCAGAAAGAATATAAAAATAGATTTGGATAATTATATGTTAGATGGAATTGTTGATTATCATTTCAAATTGAATGATAAAAATAAAATCGATTCAAAAGTCCATTACTCATATTTTGATCAATCCCTTGGGATGAATAATATTTTAAGTACAACAGATCAAAATTCACAGAAAGAGCATCAAAATACTATTTCCAATCAGTATAATAATATTTTTGACTTTCAGATCGATTATTCATCCAAGCTGAATGATGATTTATTGCTTGAGATGGGATATAAAAACCAAGATAAAAGTTTGCTTAATAAATTTGACTCGCAAAGCTTGGATAATTCTACAGGCAAGTGGCAAAATGATAATTTGGCTAATAATTTTGATTTTCATGAGAATATTAATTCTTTATATTTTGTGTTAAACTATAATATTCATAAATGGAAATTTCAAACAGGATTAAGAACTGAATATACACTTAAAAACCAATCAGCTAAATCAGAAGAAGAATATATTGAGTTTTTTCCATCTGTCAGTATATCACGGAAATATAAAAAATCACATACCGCTTTCTTAACTTATTCGAGGCGTATCAATAGACCAAATATCAAGATGTTAAATCCTTATTTTGGGGAGTATGCTGATATGCTTAATAGGCATAAGGGAAACCCAGAATTAAAACCAGAAATAGTGAACATAATGGAGTTAGGTAATAGGTTTAGCAAAGGGAAGATATCTGGGAAATTGTCTGTTTACAGTCAGTTTATTGATAATGCAATATCAAGGGTAAAGTCAGCTGTTAATGACAGTGCCTTGGTTGTTTCCTATTTAAATTTGGATAGAGCTAATCATTCAGGTCTGGAACTTTATATGACATATAATTTATTCAGAAATTGGAACTTTAATTTTAGTGGTGATTTATTTTACACAAAACTAGAAGGTAGTTATCATAAAAACAAAGTAGATAAGGATCGTACAGGCTGGAATATAAGTATGAATAATAATTTTAAATTATTCAATGGAATAAAAATGCAAGTTAATGGACACTACAGATCAAAGGTAGTTTCGGCACTAGAGGTATATAAACAAAGATATTATGTTGACCTTGCAATCAACAAGAAGATTATGAAAAACAAGGCTATTCTTAATTTCAGAATTTCGGATTTGTTTGATACAAATAGTTTCAGACCAATTGTTGATGCAACAGATGACCGAGGCAATAGATATAGCCAGACGAATGAAAGAAAAATAGAATCGAGATATTTTATTATGTCATTTGTTTATAATATTAACAAAAAAGCTAAGAAATCGGCTAAGAAGAAAGCTAAGTTCTTTCTGGATGGCTTGGTGAAATAAAATAATGCTAGTAGAGGAGATGTATAATATCCTCTACTACATATATTTATAATTAGTAGATAGTTAACGCAAAGAAACTATATCAATTGATTATTAGAGTTAAGATTTGATTTGTTTTTTCGTTCTTGCTTTTTTAATTTTATTTTTAGTAATAATAAATATATTAATTCAGAATTGTTGTACGAAGCCTTATTAATTACCCCATTTAAATTTAAAAATTCACACTTGGGAAAATCTGTTTCTTTAATCGCTTTTTTTATTTTCAGTCTATCTTCAATCAAATTTTCGACTTCATTTAACCTAAGGTTTCTATTCAAGTTCTTAAAATTTATTATAATATTACCCGAAATACATTTTTTCGATTTGTTTAATAATTCAGTTATTTTAACTTTATAGAGACTGTAATTTTTCAAATATGATTGTAGATTCTTAATTACGAACTCTTGTTTATATAGTTCTGAATTTTTTATTTTATATAAATTTTCAATAGATCTATTATCCGAAATTTCTATTTCCTCTACCTGAGGTTTTAATTCTTTTTGTCCTAATGTATAATATAATTTTCTCAAATCATTAACACAATTTATAGTCTCTATAAGTCCGAGATTATTATTCGTTATAGTATTAGAATTCTCTAGAATATACATCATAAAGCAAAGTATAACACAATCATTTCCTGCTCTGATATCCATATTGCTTAATACTGTTAGTTGTGAATCCATTTGTCTGTATTCGAATGGGATATCATCTGAAATTCTGCTTGATAATCCATGTTTTTTGAGTGTCATCTGGATTTTTTCAGCACAAGGAATATCTGTAATATCAATTATTTCATCTTGATTATTATCGAACTTGCGTGGGTCATAAATAACTATTTCTTTATTGTCTTTATTTATATGTAATAAAACACTATGTCCGTCTGTATTATCCGAATTATTAGATACTGTTAATAGAATATAATCTTTTTCGCAAGCATTTATCTGTTCAGCTAGAAGTTCTTCTTCTTCTAGGGGGCAATCAATGAAATCGATATTTTCTAATGCCTGAGGATTATTTCTAAGAAGTTCTTTAAAAAATGATTCAGCATCAATAGTTTCGGAATCTAAATTATAGATTAATTCTAAATTATTCATATTTATTTCTTTAAATATAAACTGCGAAAGACTATTAAAATTGTTTTCAGTGTAATTTTCTTCTTCTATTGAGGAGGTCGAAAATTCATTTTTACCATTATCTATGCTCTTTTTATGAATGTATTTTGCTAAGCGGTTTAAAATTTTATTATAGTGGTCGCTTTCAAAACGATTATTAAAATTTTGATTTGTTAAGTATAGGTGTAACAGGCAAAGTATAGGTCCCTTAATTTCGTATAGGAAATTGATCGTTCTTGACGAAAAATTATCAAGTTGAAAGTTAAAAAAACTTGATCTTGAATTAATTATATTAATTTTGTTGTGGTATATCTTTTTAGTTGTTCAGCTATGTTTATAGCAGTAATTGAAGTCTCATAAGTAAGATAATTTTCGATGCTTTCTTCTTCATTATAATTTGCCTCATCTGTTATTCTACTTACCTCATCTGTTATTTTATCTGTTTGGTATGTTCTCCAGGGGTTGTAAATATTAATTTGATACTTTGTTTTATGTATTGCAAAACGTTTTGAACTTTCAGAAAATCCATCAGCTGACACAGAAAGAATAATGTATTCTTTATCTGAGTTCATTATCTTGCTTGCTAATTTCGGGTCATTAATATCTACATTTATAAACTCGATTTTTGAATGAAAATTGTCTGTTTTATCAAAGAGTATTTTGCTAATAATTTCAGCATGCGGAGCAATATCATTTTTGTCATATTTGTAATTTGAAAGCTTTGTCAGATCTATTTTAAGTTTATTACTTATAAGATCATTTAAAGAGTTTTGTTCTACTTGCAAAGCTTTTTTCGTATCCTTTTTTTGTTCTATTTGCATGTATATAAATTTAAAATTTAGTATAAACTTATACGTTTGCTAATATAATTATGTTTATTGGTTTAGTATATGGGAGAACTTATTTCTTAGTATAAATTTTAATTACTTGTAATTTGATAATAAGTTGGATTATATAAATAGCTTATTTATATACAGATTTATTTTGATAGCTTTGTTGTTGAATTATAAGAAAATAATGAGCTGATATTAAGAAAAAAAACAAATAAAAAAATAAGTAATTACTTAATTGTAGAATTGTTAATGGAATTTTAAAAAATGAAATTTAATTCTGTTTCTGGTTCAATTATAAGTATAGGGGAAAAACAAAAATCAAACATAATATATTTTCCTAATATATAAAACTAGCAAGCTATGATATTTTTTTGATTTTTCTCTGAGTATTTGTTTTGCTCGTTTGATTTGAGATCGAACTGTATCGACTGCTATATCTAAATCTTCTGCAATTTCAGGAGTCTTCAAACCTTGTAGGTTCAATCTATATATCCTTTGACATTTTGGAGGTAGTTGATCCAAAAGGGATATTATTTCGGAGTATACTTCAGTTTCCAGAATAGAGTTTAAAACATTTTCATCAGAGATAATCTTATCATTAATTTCCTCGATTCGTATTTTTTTATTTTTATTAAGATAAGTAAGACAGGAATTGTAAACACAACGGTACAGATATGCTGATAGGTAATTTTTGTCGAGCAATTTGTCTTGTTTCTTCCATATGCTTATAAATACATCTTGAACAATATCCTCTGAAATATTAATATCATCCACATACTTGCTTGCAAATATAACAAGTGGTTTATAATACTTTTTAAAAATATTATCGTACTCTAATTCATGTCTGGAAATTGTACCTCGCATTATTCTCATAAGAACAAATGTGTGAAAATGTTTAAAAAAAGCAAAGTATTTTAAAGCTTTTTTTAACAAAATATCCTTGTTTGGAATATATATATTTAATTTAATTATGTTATTAAGGCTAGTTTTTAGATTCTTTCTTTTTAGTATTATTCTCTCAATATATATCAGGCTAAAGATACATATTGAGTGAGTAAATAAAATCACTTTGATAAAACCCATATAATCAGTGAAATAGTGCTGATTGTGTGGTTTTTTTAAAAAATAAATATTTTTTTTTACCCTAGTTTCTATTTTTTGCACTTATACATATGAGAACACATAATAAAAAGATATAAAATACAATTTCAGAAATGAGCCTTTATTTAAGTAAAATTAAAAGAATAATTTTAAAATCATTAAATAATGATTTGGAGCAGGGTGATAGGGTAGAATTGGATTCTTGGCTTGAATCGAGTTCTGAAAATCAAAAATTATACAATAGTATAAGGAATTATGAAAATTTAGAAAATCATATTACGCTTAGTAAAAGTATATCATATGATAAAGCTTTATTGAGAAATAAAGAAATTAGAAAACAAATCAAGAATAGATCTAGAAGGATTAATATTATGAAATATGCTGCAAGTATAATTCTTATATTATCTGTGGCATTTGGAATTAAAAAACTCGATTTGTTCAATCATCCTGAAGAAAAGATACTAGCTGGAACTACTAAGGCAAAATTGATTCTTTCGGATGGTAATGAGATTCATCTGGGAGGAGAGCATAATAGTAAAACTTATGCAGAGGACGGTGAAGCAAAGATTGAGATAGAGAATAATAAAATAAAATACAAAAGTTCGTCAAAGGCAAAGACGGAAATTGCATATAATAAAATAATTGTACCCCGAGGAGGTGAATTTTATCTTGAATTACCAGATGGAACAAAAATGTGGATAAACTCTGAATCTGAAATAAGTTATCCCACCTCATTTGAGTCTCATACTCGAGAGATAAAAATGAAAGGAGAGATTTTTCTTGAAGTGGCTCATGATAAGTTCAAACCATTTATAGTCAACACCAAGCATGGTGCGATAAAGGTGCTTGGTACATCATTTAATGTAAGAGATTATGATGATGAAAATACATTTGCAACTACTCTAGTCGAAGGAAAGGTAAGATTAAAGCTAGAAGATGAGGATTATGATCTTAGCCCAGGAAAACAATTAAAATATAGTCAAAATTCGAAAACGGTAAATATCAAATCTGTAAATACAAATATATATACAGCCTGGTGTCGGTCACGATTTGCATTTTCGAATGCTCGTTTAGAAGATATATTAAATGATATGGCTAGGTGGTACGATATTGAAGTGAAATTTGAGAACCCAACAGATAAAGATATATTGTTTACAGGTAATATAAAAAGATACGAAAAGTTCGAATCAGTTATTTATATGCTTGAATTGATGCAGAAAGCAAAATTCGAAATCAAAGGAAAACAATTAATTATAAAACACTAAAGCTGAATAATTAAACTATTTTATAAACTATAAAAAACTAAACTATACGAAAAAAAAGCATAAAAAACTCAACCAAATTTAAACCAATAAAAAATTAAGGGATAATGTTCCCGCATTGTCCCTTAAAAAGATCATTGGAAATACCAATGACTACATACTGTTAAATTCAACACAAATCTATGAAAAAAAACTGTGTATTCAAGCTCGACCACCGGAAAAGCTTGAACAAGATTTCTATTGCCATAAAAATAATGGCGATCTGTGTATTTATGCTTGTATTTCAGTTGAGTGCAGCAGCAAATGCAAAAAAAACCAAATTTAATTTCAAACTTGAAAAGGCAAGTCTTGAGAAGTTACTCCAAGTAATAGAGTCGAAATCCGACTTTACTTGCCTTTATAGTAATGAAGATGTAAACAAGTTTAAAATTAAGGATCTAAATGTTAAAGATCAGAATATAGAATATATTCTAAATCTAGCCCTCGAAAAAACCAATTTAAATTATAAAATCGTTGACAATACGATTGTTATAATGAAGAAAGAAACAAAATCCAATAAGTCAAAAACATCCCAACAAAAAGAAAGAATAAAAGTTGAAGGTGTTGTAAAGGATACAAGTGGCTCACCTTTACCAGGAGTTTCGGTTCAGATAAAAGGAACAACTATTGGGGTTTCTACTGATGTTAATGGACGTTATAGCATCTCGTATAATAAGGGAGAAAAAATTAGTTTGATATTCTCCTTTGTTGGAATGTTAAGCCAAGAAGTAAAGGTGAATGATAGACATACTGTTAATGTTAAATTAAAAACTAATGTTGAAACTCTTAATAGCGTTGTAATTAACGGTTATTCGCAGATTGATAGTAGAAAACATACATCTTCAGTTGTGACTGTTTCGGGTGAAAAAATTCTTGATGCAGGCGTAAAAAGTCTTGATAATATGTTGCAAGGTAAGATAGCAGGACTTAGTATTCTAAATCAAACTGGAACGGTTGGTGCAGCTCCAAAAGTTAGAATCCGTGGTGCATCTTCTATTAGCGGTAACCGCGAGCCTGTATGGGTTGTTGATGGTGTTATTCTGGAAGATCCAGTGCCTATCTCGCCAACAGAATTGAATTCATTAGATAATATTAATCTTATTGGTAATGCAATTTCGTTTTTAAATCCTGAAGATATTGCACGTATTGATGTTCTTAAGGATGCTTCAGCTACAGCTATTTATGGTGTTAAAGCTGCAAATGGTGTGATTGTTATTTCAACAAAGAAGGGTAAGTTTGGACCTGCTCGTATAAATTATTCTAATAATATTACCGTAAGTACTCGTCCTCAATATTCAGATTTGAATAGAATGAATTCAAAAGAGAGAATTGATGTATCAAGAGAAGCTTATGAAAGAGGTTTGCAATACAGAAACCGACCTTCGGATGTCTCTTATGAAGGTGCACTGTACGACTATTTTGCAAAAAAGACTTCTTATGAGCAATTTTTGCATAAGGTGAAAGACCTGGAAGAACAAAATACAGATTGGTTGGATTTACTTTTCAGAACAGCTGTTTCACAAAAACATAATTTAAGTATTTCGGGTGCAAATGAGAGTACAAATTATTATTTCTCGGGTGCATATTCCAACTCAGAGGGTACATCCATTGGAAATAAACAAGAGCAGTATAATGCAATGCTTAAAATTAGTACACAGGTAAACAAAAAATTACGTGTAGGTTTACAATTACGTGCTTCAGAATACGAGAAAAATTATCTTCATTCAAGTATTGATCCATTCAAATATGCTTATCAAACTTCTCGTGCAATACCTTGTTATAATGAGGATGGAAGTTTGGCA
Organism: Marinifilaceae bacterium; assembly: GCA_025210485.1. GTDB lineage: Bacteria > Bacteroidota > Bacteroidia > Bacteroidales > Marinifilaceae > JAOARN01. Next base: position 10,552 of record JAOARN010000111.1, read on the forward strand.
TATTATCATAAATCTCAAGGTCATGCTGTAGGTCTTGATTATAATATTATGAACGAGATTCAGAATTCAGATCGTAGTATTGAGAGTCAAAGTATCAATTTTATTGGCGATATGGAGTATAAAATAATGTCAGGATTGAAATTGACTTCTCTATTCAGCTACAATAATACCACCACAAGACAAAAAGAGTGGTTTAATGGTGATACATACTATGCTGCTAAACTTAGATATTTGAATTTAAATGATGAATTTCCTGAAAATCTAGAAGATCCTTTCTACACTCAGCAATGCGAACTACCATATGGAGGACAAATTAATAATGATTATAAAAAGAATACTAATTACACATTACGTTCTCAGTTAAATTATGCTAAAAACATAGCTACTCATCACAATATAAATACTACTGTTGGTGGTGAAATCAGATCATCGGCACGAGATGGTATTACTAGTGCACAGATGGGTTATTTGCCTCGTCGTGGTGGTAAAATTTTGGATATAGATCCTATCAAATTCCCTATGTATAAAAAGAGATGCGAAGAGCTTAAGGATGTGATAACAGATGAGAGTACTAATTTTGTTTCATTCTTTGCAACCTTCACTTATGATTATCAAAGAAAGTATATCATAAACTATAATTTCCGTACAGATGGTTCAAATAAATTTGGACAGGACAAAGGAAATAGATTTCTTCCTATTTGGTCAATTTCTGGTAGATGGAATGCAAAACGTGAATATTTTCTTGAAGATGTATCATGGTTAAATGACCTTTCATTGCGTGCTTCTTATGGTATTCAGGGAAATGTGTCGAATGATTCAAATCCAAATCTTATTGCCAAGTTAGGAAGTGCTGATAAAACTTCAGGACATCTTATTTCAACATTAGATAAGCTTCCAAACCCTGATTTGAGATGGGAAAAAACATTATCGCAGAACTATGCAATTGATTTTTCTCTTTTCAATGGCAAATTTAGCTTTAGCTTGGATTATTATATCAAAAAAGGTAAAGATATGATTGTGAGCAAAGATGTTGCAATAACAACAGGAAGTAGCACCTTAACAATGAATGCTGGTAATATTGAGAATAGAGGTTTCGATATAAATATGGTTGTTACACCTATTCGCAGCAAGGATTTTGATCTTTCATTATCTATTAATGGTGGTCGAAATGAGAATAAAGTTACCGATACTGGTTTGAGTGATTATAATTGGAAAGATTATGTTTCTGGAAATCTACCGATGGCAGGAAAACCTGTTGGTGCATTCTATTCGTATAAGTTCGATAAATTGGACGAAAATGGTCTTCCTACATATAAAGATGTTGAGGAAACTGACGGTATTACAAAAGAAGAAATGTATAAGCAAATGTTTAGCTATTCGGGTAGCAGAATTGCTGACATAGAAGGTGGTTTTTCTCTAAACTTAAGATGTAAAAATTGGAGACTTGGTGGTTTATTCTATTATAGCCTTGGAAAAGATATTCGTCTAAATCCTCTTTACGAAAATACAGGTCAATACTTACCACGTCCGGCTCAAAATATGGATGATATTTTTGTAAACAGATGGAGAAAACCAGGAGATGAAAAAAATACTGTTATTCCAGTTTTATCGAATGATAAATTAGGTCAGTATGGAACTGTATTAAGTGATAGAAAAATATCTATAGCTGACAATGGATGGCAGATGTATAATCAGTCTGATTTAAGAGTTGTTTCAGGTGATTTCTTAAAGCTTAGAAATTTAAGCTTAAGTTATAGCCTAGATTCTGAATTATGTAAAAAAATTGGATTGCAAAATTGTAGATTCAGACTAGAGGCATCAAATGTTTTCACTATAAAAGATAGTAATTTGAGAGGAATGGATCCAGAGCAGGTTTCATTTTCGAAAGATACTGGAGCTGTGCCTTTAACTCCTACTTATACATTTGGTGTAAATCTTACCCTTTAATTTGAAACGAATATGAAAAAAATAATATACTTAATGCTTTTAATCACTGGGCTTTCAGCTTGTGATGATTTTTTAGAGGAGAAAGCAAAAGATAAAATTATTCCTAAAACGATACGAGAATATGATGAATTGTTTTACGGAGAGGCATATGTTAGAGGTGATGTTCTGCTCGGAGATTACCTGGATATTATGACTGATGATGTGAAATTGCAGGTGAAGACTGGTTTTGCATTTGGTGTTGATATTCGAGAAAATACTTATGGTTATTTTACATGGCAAGCCGATCCTGAAATGGCATTAAGCGGTGCTCGAAATTCTGATAAAGCTTGGAAATGGTTGTATCATTCTATCCTTATGGCAAATATTACCCTGCGTGACTTAGCTGAAGCAACAGGCTCTATACAAGAAAGAGAACAGCTTGAGGCTGAAGTTTACTTTATACGAGCTTGGGATTATTATATGTTGGTAAATCTTTACGGAAAACCATATGTTAAAGAAACTGCTGATATCGAATTGGGTGTGCCAATTTCAAAAGTAGAGGGTATGGAAGATGTCTTGATTGGAAGATCATCTGTTGCTGAGGTATACGAACAGATTCAAGATGACCTGGACAAGGCAATAGAATTATTCTCAGGTCTGAAATACACTAATGATTATTTTAAGGGCAATATTGCTGCTGCCTATTTGTTAGCATCTCGCATATCATTGTACAAAAAAGAATATGACGATGTAATTACTTACACAGAAAAAGCATTTATGTACGAAAAAAGCCTTTATGATTTAAATGCGTGGGAGTATGGTGATAAGGTAATCAGTGCTAAAAGCCCAGAGATTATATTTACCTATGGTGATGCTTGGGAAAGATACTATAGTTCGAGTTCGTTTATCCGAGCTAAACATCCTGCATCTGCTGAATTACTTTCCGAATTTGATACGAATGATTTACGTAAATCAAAGTATATTAAATCATGGGGTAGTGTGCCAATCAAAAGAGCCGATGCTGATGAAACTAAAGTATTTGGTTATGCTTTCCGTACATCGGAACTATATCTTAACAGGGCGGAAGCATATGCTGAAACGGGAGAGTTGGACAAGGCAATAAAAGATATCGAAACTATCCGAAAGTTTAGATATGTAACAGGTTCTGACTATAGCCTAAGCCTATCAGGTGACGATTCGGAGCAGAAAAAACAAGCTATAGCAGCAGTGAGAAGTGAAAGACGTAAAGAACTTTGTTTTGAACAGCACAGATGGTTTGATTTAAGAAGATGGGGTATGCCTGAGATAAAACATACATTCATTAAAGGGACTAAGGATCAAGTAGAAGAAGTATATGTTTTGGAAGAGAATGATCCTGCATACACCTTGCCAATTCCATACGACTTGGTTAGTTTCGATAAGGAAATTGAGCAAATAAAACGTCCAGATAGATTGCCTGTTGTAAATCCTTAAAAAATAAAGAAACAATGAAAATGAAATATATTTATTTGTGCTGTATAATGGCATCTGTTTTTTTTACAGCATGTTATGATAGCGATGACATTAGTTCTGAGCTTGGCGATATTAATGCCGAAGTTCCGATGGATAGTAGTAATCCAGTTGATCATTATATTTATGAATTCTATACCAAGTATAAGTCTGTAATTCTTTATGATTACGAAGAGCCGTTTTATAATTGGGATTTCAATACAATTAAGGGTTTAGAGCATCATCTCCAAACAGATAAAGAAGTATTGGCAAAAGCTTTAGATTATAGCGAAGAGGTTTTTTTCGATATTTATGATGATGAGTTTAAGAAAAAATATTTTCCATTACGGATTTTACTTTCCGATTCAATAAACAAACCAGGTGATGGATTAAAAGATATTCTTTCGGAGTCGAGTACAGCTTATGTGTCGATTGGTAGTATAAGAAATGAATATCTTGATGCATTGACTGATGATAAAAGACTAGCTGCTAAAACTGCTATAAATAAGAGTTTGTGGTTAGGCTATATAAAAATGAACAATTACTACGAAATCCCTGAAAGTTTTAAGGATTTGGGAAGACAATATATAAACGTAAACCTAAAGACATTACCTGAAAATGAAGATACAGATGTGGATATGTGTAAATACGGATTTTGGGTAAATAGAAATGGTGATCAAATTTCTGGTAATGGTTGGAGTCCTCAGGATTATGAAGATGATTTTGTCACATTTCTAGAATTTATTATTTCGAATAAAAAATCTGACTTACAAGATAGATTGAACGAAAATGCCTTACTAAATGAAAAATATGAGATTGTGATTGATTATATCAAATTGACTTTTGATTTTGATTTGCAATCGATAGCTGGGGAGTAGTTTTGTGTTGTACTATTTTTGTCAGTTTTGTAATTAGTTGTCAATATTCAAAATAAATAGTACAGCTTTTCTTATACATTTTAAATCACACACTTAATTTAGGTATGCCTCTGTCATACAAGGAGGCATACCTATACACAAGACAGTTTAATATTACTGAATACACACAGGAGGAGTAAATCCTCCATTTTATTATACAAATTATTAATTCAACCATGATTAACAACTGTGACTTTATGAGATTTCATATTGTCTGGGAGTTAACACTTAAAATTTTGATATGAAGATAAAATATTTAATTCTTGTTGTATTATTATGTACAGCAAGCTTTGGTTATTCCCAAGGCGAACTTTTTAAAGCATTAAAAGATAAGCTTGAGAAAAAAGATGGGAAAAAAGGAGATAAGGATGATGATAAGAAAGATGATAAAAAATCATATGCAGATCTTATAAAGGATTTCAAATCAGATGATGGTTTATTTAAAATTCATTCTAAATATGGAAAATTATATTTTGAAATTCCATATAATTTAATGGGTAGAGATATGTTGTTAGCATCAAGAGTTTCGGCAACATCTAATAATAGAGATATAGTTGCAGGACAGATGCCTAGACAACCAATGCTAATACGTTTCTCGAAAGATGAGGAAAAATTATATATGCATGTTGTAAATACAGACAATGTTTGTGATGAGAATAGTGATACATATACATCGCTAAAGCGTAATTATATGAATCCTATTATGAAAACATTTGATATCAAGGCAGTAAATCCTGACTCAACAGCATGTGTAATAGATGTAAGTAAATTTTTCTGTTCGGATATTAAAGAACTTAATCCATTTAGAAAAAAATCTCCTTTTGATATGTTGTTTGGAATTAGATCGATGTCGGGTAGTTTTGTTTCTGATAATTCAGCTATTCTATCATCTAAATCTTTCCCTGAAAATATAAATGTCAGATCACGTCTAGCATATACTGTAAATGACGATCCTTTTATTTCGGAACTTACACGTTCTATAATTTTGCTTCCTGAAACTCCAATGAAGCCAAGGATATCCGACGAAAGATTAGGTTATTTTACTGAAGGTAAGCGTGTTTTTGATGAGTCGAAAGATAAAGTTGAAATAATCAGATATATAAACCGTTGGAGATTGGAGCCAAAACCAGAAGATCTTGAAAAATACAAAAGAGGGGAATTGGTTGAGCCTGTAAAACAAATTGTGTATTATGTAGATACAGCTATTCCTGCAAAATTTAGAAATTATATAATGCAAGGTATTGAGGATTGGCAGCCAGTATTTGAAGCTATTGGTTTTAAAAATGCAATTGTAGCAAAAGAATATCCAACGAAAGAAGAAAATCCTGATTTTGATCCAGATGATATCAGATACTCATGTTATCGTTATGTGACTACATCGGTTGCAAATTCGATGGGTCCATCATGGGTTGACCCTCGTTCAGGTGAGATTATTACAGGTGATGTATTGTATTATTCAAATGTGATAAAGATACTTCACAACTGGAGATTTGTTCAGACTGCAAACCTTGATCCAAGAGTGAGAGGCGAGGTATTCCCAACAGATGTAATGGGTTCATCGCTAAGATATGTTGCTGCTCACGAAATAGGACATACTTTGGGCTTGATGCATAATATGGGTGCATCTCATTCTTATCCTGTGGATTCTCTACGCTCGGCTACATTTACTCAAAAGTATGGAACTACTCCTTCCATAATGGATTATGCTCGTTACAATTATGTAGCACAGCCTGGAGATAAAGGAGTGCGTTTAACTCCTCCAGATATGGGTGTGTATGATTATTTTGTAATAAAATGGGGATATAAGCCAATTTTTGATGCAAAAACTGCAGAAGATGAATATGCTACACTTAATAAATGGATTTTAGAAAAAGCAGATGATCCAATGTATCATTATGGTCCACAGCAGTTTTTCTTTGATATGAAAGACCCAGCTTCTTTGTCTGAAGATTTAGGAGATAATTCGGTTAAGGCTGCAGAATACGGTGTTAAGAATTTGAAATACACAATGAAACATCTAAAAGAATGGACTTGTACTAAGGATAAGGATTATTCGAGAATGGCTGAATTGCGCATGGAAATCTTCAAACAATTCAATCGATATATGGGACATGCAAGAGCATATTTAGGAGGTTATTATCTTTATTCGCCTGTACATGGCGAAAACAAAGAAGCTTCGCGACTTGTAAGTAAAGAAGAGCAGCGTTATGCATTGGATTTCATATTCAATAATTTACGTGATATGCAATGGTTGCAGGATAGAGAAGTTATGGATTGCTTGCCAATAGATGATTCAAAATTAGGAGAATATACAAAAATTATTACTAGAAGCTTGCTTTCTACAGGTATTACTGTACATATAACTTGGGATGAGAAACAAAACCCAAATAATGACTACACTGTATTACAGTATATGACAGATGTGTATGATAGAGTTTTTGAGTCATTGAAAAAAGGTAAAGAACTTGATTATTATGATAGAACTATGCAATATGCATATGTGAAGGAATTAATGTCAGCAGGATCATATAAAGCAGCATCTAAAAAATCACGCAGGTCGGTATTTGAAGATGAAGAAGTGAAAACGATTTATCCTTACGAGAAGATGGGTTTTGATGAAAAAAGTCTTGTTCGTATGGGTAAAGAGGCTGATGTAAAAGCTAATCTAAATCCAATATATTTACACTTATTGAAAAAAGCTAAGGCTTTATTTAAGAAAAACTTAAAGAAAGGTAGCCTAGAATCACAAATTCATTGTCAAAATTTGTATGACCAAATAGACAGACTAATTAAATAAATATAATAGCAATAATGAATTCCAAGCCTCTAGATTTTAATTCTAGGGGCTTATTTTTTTTGTATTAATTCTGTATCTACTAAAAATATTAAACTTAACGGAATGCCGTTTTCATCTTTGCTATCAAGTATTTCCTTGTGACTATAAGGTATATTAAGTATTAAAGGGTAGGTTTTATCATTTTTCTTTAGATCTGCTTTTTTTAAGAAAATATTTTTAAGTAATATTAGTTTTTCTAGAAAGTTATTTAGGTTTATATTACCTAGAATCAAGCTTGAAGTGCATAGGTCCCCAGAATTCTTATTTTCATTTACTTTAGCAATTTTAATTCCTTCATTTGAGTACTTAAAATAAAATTTATCCATTGAAAGCTTAAATTCTTTCTGATCCATTGTATTTATAATAAATCCATCAAAAATACTTAATATGAAATTATTAATTATTGTATTGGTTTCATTTTCATCTTCTTTCTCATTTGATTTAATATGATTTAATGTATTTATTTGATGTTTATTTAAACCTTTAGTTTGCATTGTATAATCAGAACTGATTTTCTGTTTAGTTTGGTTTTGATTAGTATTTAAAAATATAATTAATTTCTCTAGTTTGCTTCTTATCTGATTATGATGATTTTTTTCGGAATCAAGTTTTTGTTGTGTATTTTCTTCTTCTTCTATTGCTCTTTCAAAATTTAGTGAGTTTGCCTTAAATTTATTATTTCCAATTTGCTGTATCTGTTGCTGCGATTCTTCTTGATTCGATATCTGTTCCATTTTTTATTATTATAAATTTATTTTAGTACTATTTTGTTAATTTTCCGAATTGTTGCTAAGACTTGATTCTTGAATGAATGCGCCTGATTCTATCTCTGTAGATTTATTTAATTCACAATTTGGATCTACTTGTTTTGTTTGAGAATTAATAAGGTTTAAGTTTTGAAGATTAGACGACATGTCAATTCTCTCGGTATTTTCTCCTATAGTAGGCTCTTGAGCTTCAAATTGCTCATAAATCATCGAGCTATATGGGTTTTCATTTCTGGACTCCATATTATTCTTAAAATCGGAAATATTAGGTTCGTTTGCTTCTTCGCTTTGGTTCTCTTCATTTTTTTGCTGTTGCAAGTTTTTATTAGTATTAAGTATATTAGGAATAGTGATTGTACCTTCATTTGATATTTCATCATAATAAGTACTATTATTCAGACTGTTGTCCATATTATTATTTATCTTTTTGCATTTTTATTATTGTAAAATTATTTTATGACTTAATCTATTTAATATTAGCTTAAAAGTAAAGAGTTTACTAACTGTTGATTGTTTTTTATTTTGAATGTATAGCTGTTATCTATTGTTGATAATGAGATAGCTTGTGATTAGAGGATAAAACCACTGTTCACTCTGCTTGTTTATTTTGAGCTTTTAAGAATGTGATTTGTTCTTCTATATGTTTGATAATTTCTGAATCATCGACATTATCATTGTCGCTTCCTATTCTTAGGATAAATTCCTCTTTTTTATTTTCTTTTGTTCCGTCTTTATCAAGAGGGGCAATTTTTTCCCCTATAGATCCAATAAAATCCGCAATTTGAAGGTTTTTTAATGAGTCTTTGTCGGTGCGGCAATCGTCTGTATTTATGTTTTCATCTGGTAGAGCAATTCTTATTGTTCCATCTACAATGGTAAAATAGAGATCGTCTAGTTCATAATAGGTATTTTGTATTTGTAATTTCACTGATTTGAAATATCTATAAATAGCATAATTGAGAAGTAGGATAAGTTTGTTTGTGTTAGTATTATACTTAGTAAATTTGTCTTTTAGGTATTGAATAATTATAGCTTGTTTATCTTCTAATATATTGATATAAATTTTTAAATCATCTGAAAAATTATATTTATGCTTTTTTTTCGAGGCGCAGCAACAAAAACAAGATTTTTTTTGCTCTGGAGGCTCTTGGGCTTTCCTTAAAATGAATTTAATATTATTTTTTGTAGGGTTACTATCTATAATATCTTTAATTAAATTTTCCTGTTGCTGTTTCTGTTCCTGTTGGTTTAGTTCAAGTGATTGATTTTGATTAATTTGATATTTTTGCATTTTTATATAGTTTTTAGATATTTTTTGGTAATGCTATGGGTTTTGTTTTTTCAATTATAATAATATTGTAATTAATGATTTGTAGATAGATATCTTTGGTTTGGATTTGAGAAATATGTTAAATGTGAAAATATTATTGTTAGCTATTTTTTTACATTTCGTCTGGTATTGTAATGCTATCAAAAGAATATCCTTCTCCTTCTGGGAGTATATCTATACTAGATATTGGTAGTTGTAGAATTAATTCACTTTTGTTATTAAGATTAGTAATAAAAGAATATATTTTTTCAATTAATTCAGATATGTCATAGATTATTGGATTTTCTAACAAACTTATAGGGGCTTGGTTTTCCTTAGTTTTTTTGGAAATATTAAAGCTTAATCTGGAAAAATCAAGAAATATTTGTGTATCAGTGAGATCTATTTTATTTTGTGACTTTGTTAGAATGCTTATTTTTTCAAAATTATTGAAGATAATGCAATTTAATAGTATTGAAAAACAATTAAACCAATTGCTATTATCTTCATCGATTTGGTTGTTGTTTTGTTTAAATAGCTTATGAAAATATATGATTAAATCTTTGTGTTTATTTTCTTTAATGATTGTGTCGATTCTTAGATTTTTGATATCGAAATTCTTGTCTAGAGTAATTTTAGTTTTTTTTGAATTCTTCTTTCCACAACAACTCGATAGCCATCCAGATTTTTTATTCTTATTGTTATAGAACGTGATGATTTCTGTCAGCATATTTATATCCTCATCTAGGAGTGTGTGTGGTAGGTTTACATCATAGTAACGACCACCTGCAATAGCTTCAATCGATTTTAAATTTAAATCCAAAACTATTAAATTATTGGATTGGTTTTTATTTATTTCATCATTGATGTTTTTCTGCTGCTGCTCATCTTTCTCTTCTATTTGTTCCATAGCTAATTATTAATAGTAATCTATTTATTTAAATGATATGCAATGAAAGGATGTTTTTTCCTTGCAGTGTTTTGGTATTGAATTTTAATCAAGTTAAGCCAAATAGGTAAATATCTTAGTTAAATATATATATGTAAAATAAATAAAAACAATTAAATATGGCTGTATATGTATTGCTTATTGGGCTTTCAGGAGGAGCTGATTTTTAGATAAAAAGCCTGCTTTCTGATGATGCTGTGGGTTTTGTTTTATTTTTTCAATTAAAAATAAAATTGTAGCTTTTACTGCGTTTTGCGTCAATAAAAGTTTGTATTATATGTTTTATTGTGAGATATAATGAGGTTGATATTGTTATAATCTAAACATTTTAGTATGACCTTTGGATATCTCTAATGCTGTCATATCTGAGTTCAAAATTAATTCTTTCTTCTTTTCGTTTGTTATAGAAAAAGAGACAGAGTCTGCTATTTTTGTTATACATTCTGAGATGTCAAAGCCATTTAAAACCTCAGCTGATGTTCTCAGGTCTGATCCTTCCTTATTCATTAGTGCTATTTTAAGTCCAGAATCTGAAAATAAAAGATAAGGATACTTGCTAGAGAAATTGATTTGTTTTCCTGATTTATCTACTAGTGTTATTTTTTCAAAATTGGAGAATATGAAATAATTTAATAATGTAGTAAGGTAATTATAGAAATATAATGTTCTTATCTCTTCTCTGTTTAGTTTTTTATTGTAAGGATTAGAATTGGTCTTGGTTATTAAATGGTTTATGATTTCTTTTTGAGTACTGCTTAGAAGTTTATAGTTAATAATATAGTCAGATAAATATATTGGTGTTTCATTGTTTTTTTTGTAGTATATTTTTTTAGTGTAAAAACAATCGCACCAGAATCTATTTTGAGTGTGTTTATTTCTTAAAATTGTTAGGATGTGAGTAAGGTCTTTATTTGAAAGATGAATAATATCATTAGGGGTATTAGTTTTAAGTAAATCAAGTATTTTGTTCTTTGCGTATGTCTTATTCTTTTCTAAGTTTAAATTTATAGTGTGGTTATTATTATCAGTTAAACTATCTTTTTTCATATTCTCCTCAAGGGGGTTTTTATTTGTAGTGTCTTGCTTTTTTTCTGTATCTATATAATGGTTCATAATTGTTGGTTGGATTTAATTTATATTTTACAATAAGATATTTTCCCTTGCTGTATTGGTATTGAATTTTAATCAAGTTAAGCCAAATAGGTAAATATCTTAGTTAAATATATATATGTAAAATAAATAAAAACAATTAAATATGGCTGTATATGTATTGCTTATTGGGCTTTCAGGAGGAGCTGATTTTTAAATAAAAAGCTTGCTTTCTGATAATACTATGTGTTTTGTTTTATTTTTTCAATTAAAAATAAAATTGTTCTTGTTGATTTGTAGATAGATATACTTGGGTTTTGTAAAAAGATAAAAAAAAGGCAAATATATTTGTAGAATTAAAAATAATGTCTAATTTTGCACCCCGATTCAAATATATAGTTGTTGTATTTAAGAATCGTTCTTTCCATATGAATTGTATTAGGTTTTAGGGTTAAAAATTTCGTATTGGAAATCATTTTGGGTTAGTTAAAGAGCTGGTAGGGGTACCAGCTCTTTTTTTGTTTATTCTATATTAAACATCCAAAAAATACAGTATAGTTTTGAGCAGAATGTTTGGCTGTTCTGCATGCACCCAGTGTCCGCAATTATCTATTATTTCAATTTGACTATTTGGGAAAATATTTCTGATATTATTGTAATCTTTGGCATCAATATAGCTCGAATTCGCTGCTTTAACGAATAGGCAAGGGCTGCTTATTTTTAAAGCAGAGTATTGTTCTAAATTATTTGCCATTATTGTTTTTATATTTTTATCAATAGCTAAAATATTTAGTTTCCAGTCGAATTTATTGTTTTTGTCTCGCTTCAGATTTTTTAGTATAAAAGCTCGTACTCTGTCTTCTTTAATTTCCTTTTTTAATTCTGAATCAATTTCTAATCTACTTTTATATTCATAAAGGTTTAAATTCAACATACTGTTAATTATTTTTTTGTGTGTGTCGAATGCCTTATTATCTATACTGTAGTCTTTAGGAGCTATATCTATAATTATCATTGATAATATTCTAGCACTGTTGTTTATTGAGTACTCCATTGCTATTTTACCTCCCATTGAATGGCCAATCAGATAGAATTTAGTTAGATTCTCATTTTTGGTAAATTCCTCTAAGTCGGCTGCCATTTCCTTATAAGTATGTTTTGTACTATGTGGAGATTGACCATGATTTCGTATGTCTACACTATACACGCAGAAGTATTCTGATAGGGCTCTGGCTATACTAAACCAATTGTCAGAACTTCCATATAGTCCGTGTAGAATAATTACAGCTTTTCCATTTCCAGATTTCTTATAATTTAGTTTCATATATACTCTTCTAATGTTTTCATATAAAAGTGAAAGTACAAAAAAAGCTTCATGAATTAAGTCATGAAGCCTTTGATTTTTTATTTATACCAGTATAGTTCAGTTCTATTTAATAGAAACAACTCCTATCTGTTTTTTCCCATCCATTAGTATTTCAAAACTATCATCAAAGCTAATATGTTTAAAGTATTTAGTTTTAGTTTTAGGCTTATAAGAATTAAGCTTTTCCATATTAATAAAATTAGATTCAGAGTTGGCTCTAACAGAGAAGTATCCGACATTCATGGAGGTTACATTATGGAAGAAGTGAGAACCAAGAGAAGCATCCAAAGGAAAATCCTCTAGTCCTTGTTCTACAATAACTTTAGCATTCGAAATCTGGGACCAGACTACTGGAATACCAGTAAATTTATCACGAGTTCCCCAGCGTCCAGGACCAACCAATACATATTCTTTATCTTGTTCCTTCATTCTTTGATTAAGATCGGCGATTTCTTCTGCCATTTCCTCTGTTTTGGTTCTATCAAACTTGGTGGTATCTACATAGATTATATCCCTGATATGGTTTAATTTACCATTGCCCATACCTTTATTCGCTAGAATCAGCATTTTTGATTTATCAAGTTCGCTAAGATTTACATCCACTGTATTTTCTAGTCTGATTAATGGTTTTATTTGTAATAGATAGAAAGTAGGGAAGCCATCTTTACCTTTTGATAGGTCTACTGCAAATTCAATTTCAACTGGCGAACCCATAGCTTGCTTGAATATATTTAATAATACACTCAAACAGTTTGCTAATGGCACTTGATTGTATTTTAGTATATTTCCAAAATCGACAATTCTAGGACCTTTTACATTCAAGTCACTTAGTACTCTGTCGTTTCTGTAATCGTAAACAGAAGCACAATGAAGCAGATTTCCATCAGCTTCGGCATCAGCAATCGAATAACTAACAGTTACAGCATCTTCACCATCCTTGTTGAGGTCAAATTCGGTTTTGCTTAAATCAACAGCATAAAAGTCTCTCTGCGAATCTTTCATCTGATCTTGAATAGAAGCGAGTTGCAATTTAGGATGTTCAGGACAGAAACGATGTGTCTTTTCTCCACCTACAACATATTTTCCTAATCCCAATGCAATAACAGCAAAACCATCCTCAGGTTTCATGTATGAAAAAGGATAATAATTGTATGATTGTGCAACCCCACTGATATTAGGATAGAATTTATTATTATAGTTTCTTCCTATTACTTCCTGTATGATTACAGCCATTTTTTCTTCCTCAATTTTGTAGTCTACGGCATTAAAATATGCTTGAGCTTCGGGTGTGTAGATGGAAGCATAAATTAATTTTACAGCAGAGATTAATTGATTGTATCTTTCCTCCAAGTCAGGATGATTATTGGGGAGAAGATATGTTTCATAAACGCCAGCAAAGGGTTGCATTAGTGAGTCTTCAAAAAGTCCAGAAGACCTAACAGCTATAGGGCTTTTTATTTCTTTTAGATATTTCTTTAATTTATTGCATAGTTTGTCCGATAATTTTGCTTTCGAAAATGCTTTTTTGATCTTTTCGTAATCTTTATCGGCATATATAGTATCGTATAAATCATTAATTTCAACAAAATTATCAAATTCGTCAACTCCAATAATTGCTGTTTTTGGAATTTGAATATTTATATCTTTTATGAACTTTTTGAAATATGTGTTTTCAAGGAAGTTAGACAAAAAAGCTAAACCTCTACCTTTTCCTCCTAGTGATCCTCTACCCAAACGAACTATAAATTTGTTTGAATTTAGAAGATTAGGATTAAATTTAATTATTCGACCTCTAAGCTGTTTCAAACGTGAGGCTTCAAATACATCAATACAGAATTTACGCAATTCTTTAACCGATTTGAAATCTTCTATTTGGTATCTCGCCATTTTTTTTGCAAGATTGATTTCGCCTCTAGCCATAAGCCATTTAGAAATACCATTGCGTTTTGAGTGGTAGAGTAAAGATTCGTCGGGAACAACAGCAAGTTTTTCTTCAAATTCGCTCATCGATTTAGCTACGGCAACACGTGTTCCGCTATGATTTCTAAAGACAAAATCTCCAAAGCCTAGTTTAGTATAAATGAAATTATATATATCAAGAGCAAGAGTATCGCTGTTTTTGTTTATGAAGTCAGCATCTACTTGAATAGCTCTCATTGCATTTTCAGTGTCATGTGATTGCATTAAGCATGGTATACGCATTTTTTTTGCTTTCACATATTTAATAAGTTCAACACCTGCATCGTCGTCAAGTTCGTTGTTTCGGTTGAATCGAACATCCGATATTACGCAGATTAAGTTGTTGAGGTATTTTTCTAAAACATGGACAGCATCTTCGTAATTACTTACCAGAATTACTTTTGGTCGTGCTCGCATTTTCAGAATCATATGTAATTCGTCAACCTCACCTTCTTCAGATATCACCTTTTGGGTTTGGGTCATAATGGAGGTGTAAAGTAGTGGGAGATATCTCGAATAGTATTTTACAGAATCCTCTACTAGAAGGATGACTCGTACATCGCCGATTTTTGTATCGGCTTCTATGTTTTTCTTATCCTCGATATATTTGGTCATTGCCATAAATATCTTTGTTGAGCCATTCCATACAAATACTCTTTCGATATTGTTTTTGACCTTTTCGGCGGCTCTATCAAAGTATGCTAAATCGCTGTTGTTGTTGACAAGAACAAGGACAGGGATATCTGGATTAAGGTTCTTTATTTCTTGACTAGTTTCTATTGGACCTTCCTTGTCAAGACCAGCCATAAGAATTACGACATCGTAATTTCTTTTCTGCATTGCTTTAAGAGCTTCCTCTTTGGTAGGAACACTGGTAAATCGGGGAGCAGCATATAGATTAAGTTGTAGATATTCGCCTACAATTTTATCTGAGAATTGTCCCTCACGTACTATAGTGTATGCGTCGTAATATGTTGCTACTAAAAGAATTTCTTTAACCTTGAATGGCATTAATTCCTGGAAAATATCTCTATCGTTCTTTCTCCTCTTGTAAATTTTTGAAATTTCAATCTCCTTCATAATCTAATTATTCGTTCTAAAATTGGAATAGGGTAAATCACCATTATAATAATGAAACTTAACTATGGAAATAGGAAGTAAATTTATGTTATATTATTATTTAGTTCAATATTAAATTGAAAAAAAAGAATAAAAAAAGCAGCTAAAAAAACTAGAGTCTTTTTAGCTGCTTTTTCTTGATTTGCAATGTGTTTAATTACAGAATTGTTTCTTCGTTAAGAATAGTGGTTTTCATTCCTAATTTTTTAAGTAGCAATTCATCTTCATTTGCATCCATATTTTGAACTGTAAGTAATTTGCCTCCATGGAATATTGCATTGGCACCAGCAAGGTAACAAAGAGCTTGTCCTTCGGCAGAATAATGTGTGCGACCAGCAGCAAAAGAAACTACTGATTTTGGCATAAGTATTCTTGCAGTTGCAATTATTCTTGCCATTTCGAAGATATCTACAGGAGTTCTTTCTTCAAAAGGTGTTCCTTCGATTGGCATAAGTGAGTTTAAAGGTACTGTGTATGGGTGTTTTTCTTGATTAGCAAGAGATATAAGCATACTTATTCTATCAGCATTGCTTTCACCCATTCCGATTATACCACCTGAGCAGTAGTTTACACCAGCTTTTTGAAGGTTTTTTAGAGTATTTATTCTGTCCTGAAAACTTCTAGTACTTACAATTTGAGGATAAAAATTTTCGGATGTATCAATATTGTGATTAACCGCTTTTATTCCAACATCAGCAAGCCTTTGAGCTTTATCATAGTCAAGCATACCCATGGTACAACAAACTTCCAAGTCAAGTTTTTGGACTTGTTTTACCATATCGATTAATTCAGAGAATTGTTTTTCGTTATTTCCATCGCGTCCTGAGCTGCTTAGGCATACTCTTTTCACTCCATTAGCTTTTGCAATTTTGGCTTGATTCATTACTTCATCCATACTAAGCTTGGATGATTTGATATTAGTATTGTATTTTGCCGACTGTGCACAGTATTTACAATCCTGAGAGCAGGCTCCCGTTTTTACTGATATCAAAGTGTTCAGATTCATTTTTGTTGAATCGTGGAATTTTCTATGAATATCTGCAGCTCTATATACTAAATCTAATAATGGAAGATTATATATTTCCTCTACTTGTTGGAAATTCCAATCATGTCTAATCAAATTCGATGTTGACATATCTATATATTTTTATTATTCAAAAATCTATTTTTAATATTTATAAAGAAATAAACTATTTGTTTAGTGGAAGTTTATAAATGCTTGTAAGCGAAATATTTTCTATAAATATTAGTTGACAAATATAGATTTTTTTTCATAACAAGCTTAAATATTTTATCTGTTAGAGAAAATTTAACTTATAGTTTTTCTCTATATAGATAAGCTTATATTTAAATAAGATAATAGATTGATTTACAAAAATGCTTTTAAATGATTATAATAAAGCTGATTGTTATTTTAATTGATTTTAAAACAGTATTGTATTATTTGTTTATCTGATTTAAATTTGTGGGCTGAAAAAACATTAAATATTTACGAAAGTGGGCAGAAAAAGAAACAGAAAGCCTTTTATCGAAGGGCTAGTAATTGAAAAAATGGCATCGGAAGGAAAATCAATGGGAAAATATAATGACAAGGTTGTATTTGTACCTAATACTATTCCTGGAGATATTGTAGATGTGCAGGTTACCAAAAAGCGCAAAAATTTTCTGGAAGGTTATGTTGCTTTTTTTCATAAGCATTCGGATATAAAGGTAGCTGCTTTTTGTGAGCATTTTGGTGTATGTGGCGGTTGTAAATGGCAAAATCTTCCATACGAAGAGCAGTTGGCATTTAAGCAGCAAGAGGTGATGGATCATTTAAAAAGACTTGGGAATGTTGAGGTTGAGCAATACTACGATATTTTGGGTTCTGAAAAAACTCAGTTTTATAGAAATAAACTAGAGTTTACCTTCTCAAACAAAAGATATTTATTACCAGAAGAAATTGCAAGTGAGGAGAATATAGAGGCTAATCCAGCTGTGGGTTTTCATGTACCTAAGTTTTTTGATAAGGTAGTAGATATAAAAAAATGTTTTCTTCAAGAAGAGCCTTCAAATGAAATACGAAATAGTATTAGAGAATATGCATTTGAGAATGATTTAAGCTTTTTTGATCTTAAGAATCAGAATGGATTTCTTAGGACTTTAATTGTTCGTAGTTCAAGCAATGGTGAATTAATGATAATACTTAGTTTTTATCATGAGGATGTTGAGAAAAGAGAAGGGCTGTTGGAATTTTTGAAAAATAAGTTTCCTCAAATAACATCTCTTATGTATGTTATAAATGAGAAGGCTAATGATACAATAACAGATCAGGATATAAAATTATTCCACGGTAGAGACCATATCTTTGAAGAAATGGAAGGATTGAAATTTAAGATAGGTCCTAAATCTTTTTATCAAACCAATTCGGATCAAGCATACAATTTATATAAGATTACTCGTGAATATGCTGATATAAGTGAAAATGATGTTGTGTATGACTTGTATACAGGTACAGGAACTATTGCAAATTTTGTTGCAAAGCAAGCAAAAAAAGTTGTTGGTATCGAGTATGTTCCTGAGGCAATTGAGGATGCAAAATTAAATTCAGAATTGAACAAGATAGCTAATACTAGCTTTTTTGCTGGAGATATGAAAGATGTACTAAATGATGAGTTTATTTCTGAGCATGGGACACCTGATGTTATAATAGTTGATCCTCCACGTGCAGGAATGCATGCATCGGTAGTTGAAACTATATTAAATACCAAGGCAAAACGAATTGTTTATGTGTCATGTAATTCGGCTACTCAGGCTAGGGATATTGCTTTGATGCAAGAGGATTATAAGGCTGTAAAATCTAGAGCTGTAGATATGTTCCCACACACTCATCATGTGGAGAATGTTGTTTTGCTTGAGCGCAGATAATAATAGAATTTGATTATATAAAAAAGCACTTATTTGTTAATAAAATAAGTGCTTTTTATTTTAAAATGGAAGATCATCTTCGATATTTGGAATATTTTCTGTTTGATTAGTTTGTGAAACAGTTGCAGGTTCCGAAACTGTTTGAGTACTCATTGAGTCTTGTCTTTTTCCTAGCATTTGGAAGTTATCAGCCAAAACCTCGGTGGTGTATTTCTTGATTCCTTCTTGATTTTCCCACGAACGAGTTCTAAGTTTTCCTTCAATATAAAGTTGACTTCCTTTTTTTACATATTTTTCAGCAATTTCAGCTAGTTTTCGCCAAATAACAATATTGTGCCATTCGGTTTGTGTCACTTTTTCATTATTCTTGTTGGTATAAGTTTCGCTAGTAGCAAGTGAGAAATTGCATACAGCTACACCATTATCAAGATATTTTACCTCTGGATCTTTACCCACATGACCCACCAAAATAACTTTGTTGATAGACATAATTTTAACTTTTTAGATTTGTCTTAAAAAAAACATAATAAATTAAAGTATAATCTATTATATTGATTATTTGATTGCAAAAGTAAATTTATTAATAATTATCATAAGTGACAAGTAAATTATTTGCCTTTTGAAATTTTAGTCAAACAAAACAAAATTAAAATATTAGCTATATAAGTTATTTTCTGTTTTTACATGTAAATGCTTAAGTGTTTGTTTGCTAGGATTCGCCTAACTTTATTAGAAATGAATTCTACTAAAAAAATAAGTTATGAATATTCCAGAGGAAGAAGCTAAGAAACAACGGCTACAACAAATTAATTCGGGTGAACAGCATAAACAAGGACATAGTCAGCAGCAAAGGCAAGAAGAATTAGATAATCGATTTCCTAATGATGGAAACAAAGAAAGCTTACAACAAGGGCAATATTCTGGATTATACCAAAGGCTAGGACCCTTTGAAAAATATAGTAAATCAGAGATAGACAAAGTACCTAATTTTGAAAACACAGTGCAATTAATAGGGAAAAATGTGGAAGAGAGTGTTGAGAGCTTGGGACAAAATGCAAATTGGGAGATAGAAGATATTGACAAAATAATAAAAGAGTATTCCAATTATTATAATAAGATAAAAGAAGAGATAATAGCTCTTGAAAAAGAGATAGATTCTAATATACAAGATTTGAATAATAGAAAGTTAATCTCTAAAAACGAACAAAGAACTAAATCTTTAGTTAAAAGACCTAAGTCTGAAAAATATCTTAGTGAATTAAAAGAGCGTAAGATAATTAGAAAGGAAAAAAGTCAAAATGAAAAAGAAGAACAGCTGAAGAGCTTAGAAGAAAAAATAAAAAACTTAGAACTTTTAAGATTAAAGCGAATACATAAATCGCATCAGGATCCGAATCAACAAATTCAACCTAGTTTTAGGGGATTAGGTTCAGATCCAAAATCTAGTATATTTGATATGAGTAGCAACAAAGAAAATCATTCCATTCTGCAAATACAAGATTCACCCCAAGGACTTTCTGTCAATTTACCAAATCAAAGTAATCAAAAACTGAATATTGACTCTGACAGGAATGAAGGTACTAAATATCAAGATAAATTCATTGAATCTAGTTTTTTTAAAAGAATAGAATCTAGATCAAATAGAAGGCAGAATATTTCTATTCCTCAAGAACAAGAAAATAAAAAACTGAAAGTTCAATTAGTTCAGTTACCTAGTACACATCTGATAAATGAAAAAGAACAAAAAATTTACTGCGTAGGAAGTGATTTGAGAATAGATACTGATGAAGATTATTCTTATTTCAATCGACGTTATGAAGCAATAGAGTCTTTAATGAATTTTTACAGATATATTATCTGTCTTAAAATGAAGGGTTTTGAGAGAATTCAGGAAAAAAAATTGGATAAGTTAGAACTTAAAGAAAAAAATTCAGATGCGAGTCTGCTGTTATTAGAAAACTACTTGGAAACTTATAAAACTTATCTTAAAAATCTTAGTGGTGGGGATAAAAATAATGAATTTATCAATGATACTATTCATAATTATGAAAGAGGTGAAAATTTGTTTATAAAATTGTTATATGCTAAATATTCAAAAGTCTTACAGAGAAATGAAATTCTAGACTGTATAAAGGAAGAAGATAATTACGCAGAATCACAGATTATAGTTTACAAATCTAGATTATTTTTAATTATAGGCGAAGAATATGGATATTATATCTTGATTCCTTTGGATAATAAAAAAAGTAAAACCTTCAAATATTTACACAGCGAATATTCTTTTAATTTTAATCGATTGCTTAAGATTTCTAAGGAAAAAAGTGAAAAAAAATATATGCAAATAATAGACGCAGAAATATCACTTCCTTATTTTGAATATAATAAGAATATTCAATCAGTAGGAGCAAAAATCAATCCGTATTTAAAAAAATATTGCAAATCACTCTTGTTGAGAGTTAAACTAAAATCACCTATTCAAAATAATTTAGGTGAAGCTGATGATGGAAAAGATATTCATTATGATCAATTATTATTGGAAGAATTCAAACAATATAAAAAAGAGAAAGAATGCTGTAATTTAAGTTCTTTTAAAAAATATTTAGGAATAAACAAATCAATTACATTAAACGGAATAATTTCATTTATAAAATCCGATTTAAAAAAAACCAATGAGCCATTAAAAAGTTTTGATGATTTTATAAAAAATAATGAAGATATTCAAAATACAACTGAATTTATAAATACATTGCTGTTACGATATTATATCTATAGAAATGGTTTTAACACATTTAAATTAAATAAAGATTCATATTCTTATTCTGCTATAATTGTAGATGATAATCTAAACATTTGGTTGAGTTGGAACTTTAGTGGAAGAATCGATATTTTAAATAGTGAAGATCGAATTGTTTTTACAGGAATAAAACTAGAACAACTTCTTTCTCATCTAAGAAATATAAAAAAAGACCCAAGGAATAAAGTTGACAGGATTAGGATTGCTAATAAAGAAGATTTTACATTTATTGTTAAATTAGAAAACTGTTTATATTTAGAAAAATCTTTAATAGATATATTTAATCTTTTAAAAGGAAGTGATAAATTAAAAGAAGATAGGGTTCGGATTGTGATTGATTTGGAAAGGTCTAATAAAATAGGTTTTATTTTAGATAGAGGCGGTTCTGATTATGGCATTGTAGTTGTAACGGATTGTAAAAACTCAGAACTTGAATCTGTCCTTGAGCCTGTCAGTTTAGAAAGAGTACTTAATTATATTATAGAGGAATGGAGTAAAAATATAGGCATTCGTTCTAGTGAATTCTCAGAAAAAATAAGGATATGTTATAGTGATAATGAAGAATATGTGAATTTAAAAGAATATCTTAAAACAGATTCTTTGTCAAAAAAAAATACTTTAACAGAAAAATTTTATACTATTCGATTTGATAAAGGTTTTGTTTTTAATCAATATAGTGGAAGTGATTGTGCTTATGAGATATATAATTTTATATTTGAGTTTTTAAAAGGGACAATACGAGAAATCAGATATCATTTTAAAGACTTTGAAAATTTAAAACGTATAAATGAATATGAATCTAAAACATTGTATAGTTATGAATTTTTCAAAACATTTCATGAGAGGTTAAAAAATGTTAACAATATTACACATGAGCAATTTATTGCAAAAGATAAAGTAAACATACTTCACCTTAGTGTATATAACAAAAACCAGCTAAATGAAGATTATGAAGGATATCTAAAAGAAACAAGACGCAAAATTTTTGCATGTAATGATATTAAATGGATTTTACTAACTTACAATGAACATACAGTATTATTGAATAAAGTTAAACGGAATAATAAATTGTTGCTTGTTTGTTATAATCCAAGAAAAAGTATTCATAATAATATAGATATTGATGAATCAACATATGATCTTTTAAAGCAGCTTTGTAAAAATAAAGCTACTTTAAGATTCCCTATATCAGAAAATAATATTGTTTTTTATCATGATTCGAATTATGCAACTGTTGGGCTTCCTGTAAGTAATGATTGTGTTGTTATATGTTTATTAAATTATATATACTTAAATTTTAGAGAAAACCAGAGATTTAATAACAAATTAATAGAAAAATTTAACATAAATAGAAATCAGATTGTTGCAATATTGGCAATGAATATAAGGCTTCTTGCCGAGTTAATTAAATCTAAAACAAATAAGAGGATTAGTTTAAAATATTAGATTATAACATTCAAACAATCAATTAGGTTGGTATCTAATAAAGCATATTTACAATAATTGTAAATATGCTTTATTTTTGATTGTAGATGTGTTAATTAGAATTTTTCATCATATTTAGTCCAAATTCCATCAGCAGTTTCAAGTGCTTTTTCAACAACTTCTCCTCCTATTTTTTTTGTTCTTTCTGTTAAGAATGTTCTTTTTTTCTTTTTAGAAAGTTTTATATATTGTTCATCGATAGATTTTTGCTCCTCGAAATATTTTCTTTGAAGAGGTACAAATGCCGCATCAACATCTTTTCGCATATCACCCCATCTTTGAGCTGCTAGCGTACTTAGTCTATTAAAAGCCCACCATGCTGATGTTCTAGTATAACCTAATCTTCTACCTTGTACCTTATATGATTTGTGAAGATCCGTACTTCCTGCATATACAGGAATATATATAGAAGTGGCAACATTATCTTGTGCCAACCAAACAATACCACCAATATCATCTGGCATCCAATCACGACATTGTATTATAGTTGCATACATAGTATACCATCTGGCAATAGTTCTCTCTCCTAATTCGTTCCATCCTCCATTTACTCTGAAAAGTTTGTTCATACCATATGGCATAAATGGGTTGGCGAATGGAGATATTACTTCTTTTCCATCTTTATCTGCTTGTTTTATATTCTTTACAAAATTGTAAGGTGTACCTTCGTAATAGTCTTTGAATATTTCCACCATTTTGTCTAAGCTCACTTTTGCATCTGGCTTTACTGAAAAAGGATAATCTTTATCATTTGCATCCAATTTTAAAGATGGAGCCATCATTGATAAAACTCTCCATTCTCTTCTTCTCGAACCAAATGAAACTCTACTTTTAGGAGCATAAGCATAATTCCATTTAAAGGTGGATTTTCCATCCCACCAGCCGTTTTCTTTGGCTACTGAGTATATATTATCCGATCCCATAAAGTAATCTTTGTTTTCTAAGTCTATCTCTTTGATGGTACTCGCATTTGCATTTACTGCAACATGGTCGTCCGGAACTCTCTGGGCAACCCAAATAGCACCAACTTTTCCTTTTCCTGGTCCTACAACTTCAAAATGCCATACTTCTTTTTTGTCTGCAATTGTTAGACATTCGCCATAGTCTCTCCAACCATATTTCTTTAATAATTTGCCAGCCATAGTTATAGCCTCTCTTGCAGTAGTACATCTTTCAAGCATCAAAATCTGTAATCTCTGACAATCTATTAAACATTCTTTTGAGAATAATTCTTCTCTTCCTCCAAATGTTGATTCGCCTATAGCCAATTGCTTTTCGTTAATACATGGGTATGCAGTATTTAAGTATTGGTAGGTTTGGCTAACTTGATCAATTTCACCAATTTTTTTATGTTGATAGGTGGGCATTTTTAATGAATCATAAGCAGAACGCTCGTAAAGTCCGAATTTTGCTCCAGCTTTGTGCTTTGCTGCCAATTTTACATCCATCCAAGCTCTTGTTCTATGACTGTCATCTGTATG
This sequence comes from Marinifilaceae bacterium, assembly GCA_025210485.1. Taxonomy (GTDB): domain Bacteria; phylum Bacteroidota; class Bacteroidia; order Bacteroidales; family Marinifilaceae; genus JAOARN01. The sequence continues at coordinate 34,944 of JAOARN010000111.1, forward strand.
AGAAGTCATAACAGAACCATCAAAGCTTGCTTTTTTACCAACTGTTATTGTGGTGCAACCTTCAGGAAATCCATTTATCCAGTCTGATTTATCTTGTGCGTTTATATTGCTAAGAGCAAAAACCAAACTTAATGAAAGTAATAATCTAGAAATCATCAGTTCTTTTTATTTTTTTGTTAAACAAATTTTATATTTTTCAATTATGATTTTATTCTCCTTGTATAAAAGACCTATAGCTTTCTTAAAATTCTTTTTGCTCATTTTAAGTTCTTGATATATTTCTTCTGGGTCAGACTTGTCACCTAATGCAATAATGCCATCGTTTTTCTGAAGTTTAATAAATATTTGTTCGCTAAATGAGCTTACTGTATTTTCATAACCCGACTTTTGGAATGAAACGTCAATTTTTCCATCCTCTCTTAATTTTTTAATATAAGCCTTATACTTTTTTCCTGACTTTATATCTTGAAATATTTCATTCTTGTATACTAAACCAAGATCAGTATTGTTTATTACCACCTGATAGCCATTAATAATGAATTTACCTACAAGTACTTCTACTTCTTGACCTTCGGTATACTCAGTTTTATTGCCTCTTACCACCATTTCAAGTTTCGCAGTCGCCGTAATTCTATCAGTAACATCATCTACATAAACATAAACCATGTGGTATTCTCCAATAGCCATCTTGCGCTTCTGTTCGCTAAATGGCACTAATAAATCCTTAGTTAATCCCCAATCTAAAAAAGCACCTATATTGTTGATTTGCTTTACTCTAAGATAAGCAAACTCACCAACCTGAGCATATGGCTTTTCAGTTGTTGCTATTAATCTATCTTCGGAATCTTTATGAATAAATACGGTAATAGTATCATCAATTTGTAAATCCTCAGGAAGATATTTTTGAGGTAATAATACAAGTTCTCCATCATCCCAATGCAAATAAGCTCCAAAATCAACAAGTTTAGCAACTTTTAATTCGTGTTCTCTACCAATTTCACTCACAGTTCAATGTTTTTATATTAAAGAATTAAAGTTCAAAAATATTATTAATAATTGGAATTAATAAGTTTAGAAGGAAAAAACTTATCAATTATATTCTTCAGATTAAGATACTATCAATATGTAACATTTCGAAACAGTATTATTGTATGCATTTTTAAAAGCAACAATTAACAATCATCTAGATATTATGGCTTTCCAAAATATTATTAAGCAAATATTAGATTAATAGCAATTAGTTCTGTGCAACTTTTTAGAATATAGCCGTATTACTATGTATGCAGGTTTAGGAAATATTGTCTGCGTTAATGGTTGGTAATTATTTAAAGTATGATATTATGAAAAATATTGAATTTAGGAAACTTATCGACAGGATTGATAAGATTAATAATTTAGAGTTCAGACTATTAAAGGAGAAGGTGGAACAGAGGATATATTCCAAAAGAGTATCTTATATTCTAGAAACTCCATTATCTGAATTAAAATGTCCTTTTTGTAATCATTCAAATTTTATAAAATGGGGCAAAAGAAGCGACTTACAGAGGTATAAATGTAAAAATTGCAGAAAAACATTTAATAGCCTCACCAAAACTCCTTTGGCAAGATTAAGAAGAAAAGGTCATTGGTTGGATTATTGTAATTGTTTAAAATATGGATATACAGTGCGTGGAGCAGCTGCTGAATGTGGGATTAATAAAAATACATCATTTAGATGGAGACATAGATTTTTGACAAATTCTAAATTTATCAAAGCAAAAACAGTGGGGGAATAGTTGAAAAAACATATTTAAAATTAAAGGAATCATTTAAGGGAAGTAGAGATAAGTCAAAGTTAAACAAAAAGCGAAAAAATGTGTTTATTCTATATGCGGTTGATCGAAACCATAATCTATTCGATATCACAAATAAAGGTTTTTCTTTTAGTGTTGTAAAACGTGTATTTAAGAATGTGATAAGAAAGAGTTCATTGGTTTTAAGTGATAAGAATACACAATTTATCAAATTTGCAAAACAGTATGATTATCGTCACGCTTATCTAAGTTCTGATTCAAGAAAATTAACTTTTTCTACATACTCTGATACTTATAAAAATCTATTTGTAGATTGGATAAATAATAGATTTAGAGGTGTAGCCACGAAGTATTTAGAAAATTATGTTTCGTGGTATAGAGCAAGAAATGAATTTAAGTCTGGAATAAAAGCTATAACACTATTGTATCGAGCTAAGTCCATAGAGAAATACCGTCACCAACCATTAAAGATGACAAGATTTATATAAGAAAACAATTATGCTTAAATACATATTGCTAATAATGTCCTTTGATTGTGATTTCAGGTGGGAAATATAGGTGTAATTTTAATGAGTCGATTAGTAGTTATTTAATCGAGTGCTGGGAGCTGCATAAATTTAGTACTATATCTAAATTTCTAAAAAAACGTTCGGATAGATTTTAGCTAGAACTTATTCTCTTATTTGTTTATTGTATTCAAAGTAATCTGTATTGGTTTGATTTATTATGTAGAACTTTATCATCGTTTAAGTGGTTGATAGCAAACATCTTGTTGTTGTCTATGTGTGTTAAACTAAGGGGTGTATGGTGATATTCAGACTCAAGGTCTTTTTTTAATATTTTCATTAATTTGGGGCTAATATACCAACCCATGTTCAACTCAGTTGTTAGCGTTGTCAAGTACAATTCCATCTGCATTGTTTGGTTTGGACGCATAGCTCTTACTACTTGCCGAAAATATAGAGAAAGTGATATTGATAGGAGTCATGAAGTTTGCTTATTTCTGCTCACTTTTAGCTGGATAAGTTATTTAATTTAACGAATTTTTAATTAGGGCTCTAAGAGGATTAAGCAAACGATGTATTAATTTCAAGTCTTCTGTTATTATTTCGGCCTTACCTTCTATGTGTTGTCCAAATTTTAGCTTGATATTATAACTGGTTGTTAGACCATTATTAAGTATAACATCTACATTATATGATTTATTTTCAGGAACTTTAGATATTGTCTTCACTGTGCCTCTTAAAATCCCATATTCCATATAGGGATAATTATCTAATTTTAAGTTGACCTGTTGTCCTGGTTTTACTTTTCCTGCTCCTTTTAAGCCCATGTTTAATTTAGCTATTATTTTTGTTGAATCTAGAGGAATTACCGTAAATATCTTCTGGTTGTTATTTACATTTTGGTTGATACTCCAGATATTATTGTAGATGAGTCTACCTTTTATAGGGCTAATCATTAGATATTTATTTTCCCATATACTGATTTCTGCATTTAGACTTTTGAATTTATTTAATATTTGGTTTTTTAGTTTTCCTAATTCTTCTTGTTTTTTCAATTCAAGTTCGATTATGTTTTCTTCAATACTAGAGATATCTATTTCTATTAAGGATATTTTTGATTTGTTTTCGTTGATATTGATTTGTTGTTGTAGATAGCTTTTTTCAGTTTTTTGTAATTGTTCTTTGGCTATAACATTTTTCACGAATAAACTAGAATCTCGTTGAAATTGATTTTGATTTATTGTAAGTTCTCTGAGCAGAATTAATTGTTTTTGCTTTTCTTTATTAAGGTATTTTAAATAATTGTTTTTCTTATTTTGGAGAGCTTTTGCCTTTCTTTTATAGTATTTAATATCATTAAATCTATTTAAATCAAGATATGCTGCGTATAAAGAATTGTAATATTCTTGTATTTCACCTAGCTTTAAATTATCAATTTTATCGAATTTGAAATTAAAATTTTCCGAAAATATTAATTCATTTTCTAAAATTGTTAAATCTTTTTTTAGTTTGAAGATATCATCAATATTAGCAGGATTTGCAATTATTGCAATTATTTTATCTTTATCAATAATGGAATTATTATTCACCCTTATTTCGGATAGCTTTCCATTTGCCCTTGCAATAATCTCTGCTGGAGGATTTATTGTGGTTAGAATCATCCGAGACTTGATTATATCTGGGTATTTGAAAAAGCAACTTCCAATTATTAGAATAATACAAATCAAAAAGATCATTCCAGAACCACTCCTTATTATCCAGTTAGGAATAATTCCTAAGATTTCTTTCACTCCTTCTGATCTTAATTCGATATTTTTATCTGTGTTTTTATTTGATGTCATTTTATTTATTAGTTGGTGATATCCAAGATATTTAACTTCCTAGTTCAAGCTGATTTTTTACGAGTTCATAGTACATGCCTCTTTTTTTGCTTAGTTCATCATGTTTACCTTGTTCTATAATTTCTCCATTGTGAAGTACAATTATGTTATCAGCATTTTTAACCGTACTTAATCTGTGAGCAACAACAATAACAGTTTTGTTTTTATAAAACTCTTCCAGATTATGCATAATATGCTTTTCGTTATTAGCGTCTAATGAATTTGTTGCTTCGTCAAAAAACATAAAATCAGGATTTTTATAAACTGCCCTAGCAATTAAAATACGTTGTTTTTGTCCTTGGCTTAAACCATTGCCATTTGTACCTATTTTAGTATTATATCGGGTTGGAAGTTTATCAATATAATCATCTATACATGCTGTTTGAGCAGCATATAGAAGCTGCTCTTTATTTATGTTGTCATCACTAACTGCTATATTTTTTGCTATAGAATCAGAAAAAATAAAGCCATCTTGCATTACTGCTCCACATTTGTTTCTCCATAAGCTGGAGCTATAATCATAAAGATTATTTCCATTTATTGATATTTTACCTTTTACTGGTTTATAAAATCCTAGTAATAATTTGATTAATGTGGTTTTCCCACTTCCTGAAGCCCCCACGATAGCGGTCGTCTTCCCTGATGGAATTTCTATATTTATATTTTTTAAAACCATGGGAGATTGAGGACCTTCATACTGAAAATTTAGATTTTCAATATTTATATTAGCATTTTTAGCTATTGTTTTTAGATTTTGTCCATCTTTTTCCTCTTCTTCCATCTCATGTATTTCCTCTAATCTTTCTAAAGAAATCTTTGCATCTTGCCATGAGTGAATTACCTGAACCAAATTATTAAGTGGTGAGTTTAGTTGACCTATAATATAACTAACAGCAAGCATCATCCCAAGAGTCATGTCTCCGTCGATAACAGCTCTAGCAGATAGAAAGCTTATAAGTATATTCTTTGTTTCATTTATAAATACCGAACCTGATACTTGATATTGTTTGAGTGCTAAACCCTTAATTTTAACTTTAAATAATTGAGCTTGAATATCCTCCCAAGCCCATCTTTTAGTCTGTTCGCAATTATTTAGTTTTATATCTTGCATTCCTGTTATTAACTCAACTATCGAATTCCTGTTCTCTGATAATTGGGCAAATTTTTTACCATCTAATTCTCGTCTCTTGGCTAAAAATAGTTTTATCCAAAATATATATAAAATAGAGCCTGTAATAAATATTCCGAAAATTTGAAAATTATAAACAGCTAGTATGATTCCGAATATTACCAAATTTATAAGAGAAAAAGCAACATTTAAAGTCGAAGAGGTTAGGAATTTTTCTATCCTATTGTGATCAGTTATTCTTTGCATTATATCTCCTAACATTTTTATATCAAAAAATGATATTGGAAGCTTCATCAGTTTTATTAAAAAATCTGACTTTAAAGAAATATTAATTCTTGAAGAAATATGTAATAAAATCCATGAGCGAATAAATTCAACAGAAGTTTTTGAAATAAATAAGAATAGCTGTGCAATCAATACAAGGTTTATAAATTTTATGTTTTGATTGTTAATTCCAATATCAACTATAGATTGAGTTAGAAAAGGAAATATTAATTGGAGTAAACTTCCAAAAATCATCCCTAATATTAGTTGAATAATATACCGTTTATAAGGTTTGAGATAGGCTAATATAAATGATACGTTATTTTTTGAATTAATTTCCTGGTCATCAAGATTGTAGAAATGAGGGCTTGGTTCCATTAATAAACAAATCCCTTTTGCTTCACTATTCGATTGTGAACTCAACCATGATTTAGAGAATTCATCTTTTGTGTATTTGAGAAGTCCATTGGCTGGATCTGCAACATAAAATATTTTCTTTTTCCTCCTTGTCGATATTTTATAAACAACCACAAAATGGTTTTGTTCCCAATGACAAATTGCAGGAAGATTAGCCTCTTGTATAAGTTGATCTATGCTAATGCGAACACCTCTTGTTCTAATACCTATGCTATCAGCTGCTTCTGCAATCCCAACTGCTGAAACTCCTTTTTTTGTAATATGAGATTTTTCTCTTAAATATTGAAGACTATAGTTTTTACCATAGTATTTAGCTATCATTCTAATACAGGTTGGGCCACAGTCCATTTTGTCTAATTGACTATAATGAGGAAAGCTTTTTTTCAAAACAATATTTTTACTGTAATGGGATATATTTATTAAAATTGATTGCGAAAATAAATAAATTAGTTTAATAATATGGATTATTACTTTTTTAATGATATTTTGTATTTCAACTTATAGGGATTGTAAGGTAGGTTTTAGTATACATCCCGAGTTATTTCAAATAATTATAAAAAGTGTCTTTTTTAGTTATCTAACCACAGAGTCTTTTCCAATTATTCTAATTGATTACCCTATTCATTTAAATCAATTATGCAATTTTAATATTTACAATGAAATAGGATTAATATAATGTTTTTAATAAAAGATAAGTTTTCTATTTAGTGATATTTAAAATACAACTTTATGGTATATGTTTCGTTCTATCAATATAAATATCATTTGTGCGTTTAGGGTTGGTCTAATTTGAAAGTGTTATATTATGAAAACTAAAACTCTGAAAAAAATTATTCGTGAGATACCTAATTTCAATGCATTGCAGTTTCGTTTGTTGAAAGAAGGGGTAGAGAAAAGAATAAAAAAGAAAAAAGTTGCTAATATACTGGAAACAGAGGAAGCTAAATTGATTTGTCCTTTCTGTTACTCTAAAGAATTTATAAAATGGGGAAAAAGATATGATTTGCAAAGATATAAGTGTAAATCTTGTTGTAGAACGTTTAATAGTTTGACAAACACTCCATTGGCAAGATTGAGAAGAAAAGGGCATTGGTTAACTTATGCTGATTGTTTAACAAAAGGGTATACATTGGCAAAGGCGGCGGAAATCTCGGGAATTCATATTAACACTTCATTTAGATGGAGACATAGATTTTTGTCTAATTTCAAATTTATAAAAGCAAAAAAGTTGGGTGGTATTGTTGAAAATACACACTTGAAAATGAAAGAATCATTTAAGGGTAGTCCTCTTGAAAAGATTATCCCAAAGTCAATGCGAAAGGATGTTTTTGTTATTTATGGCCTAGATAGGAATAATAATATATTTGATATAACTAATAAAGGCTTTAGCGAAAATGTTTTGAAGAGCCAGTTTGAAGATATTTTGATTTTTGGATCCTTGGTTTTTAGTGAAAAATCCAAACAGTATTCTAGCTTAACAACAAGTAAAAGAATTAGACATATTTATTCTTCTAAATTCTCTGATAGTTTATATGGTTTAAAAAAATCAAAAGACTATATTGAAGAATTTACAGCTTGGATATTTGAACATTTTAGAGGGGTGGCTACTAAATATTTGGAAAATTATGTTTCGTGGTTTCGGAGTTTAAAAGAGTTTCAGTCTGGGATAACCTCTCTTACTGTGTTGTATAGAGCCAAGTCTATTGAAAAGTATCGACACCAACCCGAAAAGGTTAAAAGATTTATTTAGAAATAGTGGGAATAGAATCAGTTTAGATTATGATAATCAATATTGCTGCATTGTAAAATACCTATTTGAAATTTAATTTGAAATGTTATTGGTTTTCAATAGATGATGATATTGATGTGTAGATGTTTATGTTTGTTTTCTAAGCTTTGTTTCAAGAATGGACTTGTTCTTTTTTGTAAGTTTAAAGAAATCTTATTATTTTTATGTTTATACAGTTTGTGTGTTGAGCGATATTGATTGTTATATGTTGGATGTATTTGATATAGCTTGATTTAAGACGTTTTTGATATTAGAAACCTAAAACCTAAATTTATTATATATGGAAAAGTATATTCAGGTCTATCTTGAGGATAAAGCTGTGACCATAACAATACCAAGAGGAACCTGTTTGGTTGATTTGTTAAAAGACAATTATGATGATTCAGAAAAAAAAATCCTAGGAGCATTTGTAAATAATAAATTACGTGAATTGACATATAGGGTGTATAAGCCTAAAAATATTAGGTTTATTGATTATTCAGATGTGTCGGGAAGAAGAATGTATAAACGTTCGTTGAGTTTTGTCTTATATAAGGCGGTAAAGGATACTTTCCATAATCATACATCTTTTAAAGTTGAGCATTCTATTTCAAATGGACTTTATTGTCGTTTGGGGAACAAAAATATTGTTTTAACCAAAGCTGTTATTGATAATATCAAGAATAAAATGATAACAATTATCGAACAGGATTTTAAATTTATTAGAAAGGAAATGCCCACAGAAGATGCAATTAAGTTGTTCGAGTCTTCTGGTTTGGGAGAGAAAACTAATTTGCTTAGGACGAGAGGGAATTTATATACTTCGGTATATTACCTGGGTGATACTGTTGACTATTATTATGGGTTTTTGGTTGAATCAACAAAGCAACTTAAGGTTTTCGATTTAATTCAATTCAATTCTGGGATGTTGTTATTGTTTCCAGAAATTGATTTTCCTACTAAGCCTTCAAGTTTCAATGAGCAGCCCAAGTTATTGAAGGTGTTCAGCGAATTTAAACGATGGGGTAAATTGATGGGGATATCGAATATAGGAGATTTAAATAGGAGTGTTACCGATAAAGAAGTTTCGGAGCTGATCAAAATAGCCGAGGCATTGCAAGAGAAAAAAATATCACAAATAGCAGATAAAATCAAAAAACACAGAAAGACAACAAGAATTATATTGATATCAGGACCATCTTCGTCTGGAAAAACTACTTTTGGAAAGAGGTTGTCTGTTCAATTGAAGGTTGCAGGACTTAAGCCATTAAACCTTTCTTTGGATGATTATTTTGTGAATAGAGAAGATACACCAAAGGATGAGAAAGGTGAGTACGATTTTGAGTCGGTAAATGCTATTGATATAAATAAATTTAATTCAGATGTGAATGATCTTTTGTTAGGAAGAGAAATTGATTTGCCTAAATTTTCATTTGAGACTGGTCAGAGGTATTATGATGGAGAAAAGATGTCGTTAAGTAGAAAGCAAATTTTAGTTATAGAGGGTATTCATGCACTTAACCCTGAGCTTACACACCTAATTCCAGATGAGTCAAAGTTTAAGATTTATGTATCTGCATTGACTTCTATCTCGATAGATGGTCACAATAGGATTCCATCAACTGATAATAGATTAATTAGAAGAATTGTGAGGGATTATAGGTATCGTTCCTATTCGGCTGTAGATACTCTGAGACGATGGTCAAGTGTAAGAAGAGGGGAGGAAAAGTATATATTTCCATATCAAGAAGAGGCAGATGTGATGTTTAATTCCGCTTTGTCATACGAATTAGGAGTGTTGAAGACCTACGCAGAGCCTATTTTAAAAGAGGTTTTACCTAATATGCCTGAATATGCAGAAGCAAATCGTTTATTGAAATTCTTTTCCTTTTTTAGGCCTATATCACCCAATGAGATTCCTCCAACCTCACTAATGAGAGAATTTTTGGGAGGAAGTACATTTAAGTATTAACAAAAAAAGAGGAGTTTGTTAAAACTCCTCTTTTTTTAGATATTATTTAAATTCTAATTTTGACCTAAATTATGGATTTTGAGCTAAACTCAGAAAAAAGTCAAATTAGTTTCTTATTTAGCTGCTTTAGCTGCCTCAGCTTCTTCCGGAGTTAAAACTCGATCTTCAGCATCAGCAAAATAAGGGAAAACGTCAAGAATAGAACTTTCTGAAATTGCAGGAATTTCGTAAGGAATGATAATTTCACTTAGATTCTTCTCTACAGCATCATAAGCATCCTTCAAGTTATTCGCTTGAGTTAACATGTATTGACCAGTTTTTTTCTCTTTACCAGATTCTTCGTCAACATCAATAAAGTTAACTTTAGCTTTAAACCATCTATCTCCGTTTTCATCAGCGAAAACTTCAGTGATAGTAGATTTCGATATATTGGTAACCGAGAAATCTCCGCTTACCATTTTTTCTAATTCAGAATGAATTCTAGACTCAGCTTCGGTGAAAGAAACGGCATCAAAAAGATAAGTTTCAGATACTTTTTTTTCTTTTCCGCTTTCATCCAATTTCATGTACTTAGCTTTACACTCAAACCAATTGTTCATAATTTTAAGTATTAGATGTTAGTACTAGGATAAGTTTATAAAATGAGGTTAAATTTGTCTCCATAAAACAAAAAAAGCAGAGAATGAAATTCTCTGCTTTGTAGCGAGAGGCGGGCTTGAACCGCCGACCTCATGATTATGAATCATGCGCTCTAACCAGCTGAGCTACCTCGCCATTTCCTCTCAATTGCGATGCAAATATAGGGCACATTTTTTATATCACCAAATGTTTTTTTAAAAAAAATTAAAGTTTTTTTCTTTATGCTTTGTAAGTATCCTGTAAGTCAGTTTAATTCGTTTTAATTTTTTTTTAAATTTTTTTTGTTTAATCAAGTCTAGCGACAAAATTTAGCAGTAAGTTTAAGTTTTTAGCTTCAAAATTCAGTTGAAAAAACTGTTTTTATATCCCAATTTGGTGTTTTAGCCCAAAAAAAATAGAAAAAAGACTAAAATACACCACCTAAATTTCTAAAAACACCCAAAATAGATCTGTTTCTATTAATAATTCAATGAAAAAGCTTAGATAAAAGCGGAAATTGAAAATAAAACCAAATAAATCTATATAAAATACAGTTTTTATATAAAAAGAAATTTTCTTTGTAATCTGATTTTATATATACAATATGATAAGTTTGAATAAAATAAATATACCTAAATGAATATAAATATTGAGCAATCATGGAAAGAAATATTATCGGATGAGTTTGATAAGGAATATTTCCATAAATTAGTAAACTTTGTTAAAAATGAATATGCCTCAGAGACAATATACCCTGAGGGTAAAAATATCTTTAGAGCTTTTGATAATTGTCCTTTCTCTAATCTAAAGTTGGTTATTATTGGACAAGATCCATACCATGGTCCTGGACAAGCTAATGGTTTATGTTTTTCAGTTAATAATGGTATTGCTTTTCCTCCAAGTCTGAGAAATATTTATAAGGAGTTAAATCAAGATTTGGGAATAACAATTCCCGAGTCGGGAGATTTGGAACAGTGGAGTAAGCAAGGAGTTTTACTTTTAAATGCTACCTTAACAGTAAGGGCAGGTGCAGCTGGTTCACACCAAAATAAAGGATGGGAAGAATTTACTGATGCCGTTATAAAACAAATAAGCTTAAAGAAAGAAAATATTGTTTTCCTGCTATGGGGCGCATACGCACAAAAGAAAGGTCGAGAGATAGATCTGAATAAGCATTATATATTGAAGTCTGTTCATCCATCTCCTTTATCTGCTCATCGAGGATTCTTTGGGAATTCTCACTTTAGTAAGGCTAATGATTACCTGCACAGTAAAATGATAGAGCCAATCAACTGGGAAATAAAATAAAAAAATAGATCTGTAATCTATTTATGTATAATTCTTTTAAATTGTTATATTTATTCTATAACAATAAATTGATTTTAATCTTTATCTTGTCTATATTCTTATTTTTATAGCTGTGTGAGATTGTAAATAATGTATAAACTACGTATATATTAATTCTATTGCTTGATATTATAAGTTCGATTTTTATAAATTATATAAAATAGATTATACGAATTAATAGTAAAATAAATTTAATTTTTAATTATATGCCAAATAATTTTAATGTCACAAAGGCTAATTTTGGAACTCTTCCTGTCTTCTTAACGGCTATATCTACTATTCTAGGAGCTATATTGTTTCTTCGATTTGGTTGGGCTGTAGGTAATGTTGGATTTATAGGAGTTATAGGGATTGTTATTATCGGTCATCTTGTTACTATACCTACTGCATTGGCAGTAGCCGAAATTGCAACCAATCAGCGCGTATTAGGAGGAGGAGCATATTATATTATATCCCGATCATTTGGTTTGAATATTGGTGCTGCCATTGGTATTACATTGTACCTATCTCAGGCTATATCTGTGGCCTTTTATGTTATAGCATTTGCCGAAGCATTTGACCCTTTAATACATTGGGTAGCCGATAATTATGGTTGGTTGGTTTATGATAAACGCGCAATTAGTATTCCTACTATGGCTTTGCTTTCATTTGTATTTCTTACTCGTGGTGCTAATGTTGGTATGAAGGCTCTATATGTTGTTGTTGCTACTTTAGCGGTTTCAATTTTATTTTTCTTTTTAGGATCGGGAACGGGAAGTGTCGATAATCTTGTTTTGGATGCTACAATTGAGAAACCTGAAAGCTTTTTTTATGTGTTTACTATTGTCTTTCCTGCATTTACAGGATTAGCCGCTGGATTGGGCTTATCTGGAGATTTGAAAAATCCAAGACGTTCCATTCCTCGTGGTACAATATGGGCTACCATTTGCGGTTTGATTATATATTTACTAGTCGCATATAAGTTTACCACATCTGCTACTCCAGAAGAGTTAGCTAGTGACCAGCTTATAATGAGTAAAATTGCATTATGGGGACCAATTATTCCAATCGGTTTAGCTGCTGCATCTCTATCTTCTGCTTTGGGATCTATAATGGTTGCTCCGAGAACTCTTCAGGCTATTGGTTTGGATGATATCTTTCCTCAAAAAGGTTTAAATAAATGGCTGAAGAAAGAAAACTCTAAGAATAATGAACCGGTCAATGCTTCTGCTATTTCAATTATTATTGCGTTTTTCTTTGTCTTGATTGGTGATGTCAACTTTGTAGCACAAATTATATCCATGTTCTTTATGGTAACTTATGGAGCTATTTGTCTTATTTCATTCTTAGAACATTTCGCCGCGGATCCTTCTTATAGACCTACATTTAAATCTCGTTGGTATTTTTCTTTATTAGGTGCTTTACTTTCTTTCTGGATTATGTTCCAAATGAGTCCTGTATATGCTGGTCTGTCATTAATTATTATGGGGATTATTTACCAAAGTATAAATAGAAGTACTGTAGAACCAAGAGGCTTGGCTAAACTATTTAAAGGGGTTATTTTCCAATTAAGTCGTCACTTGCAAATATTTGCACAGCGTGCCGAAAAAGAAAATAGAGATATTAGCTGGAGACCTTTTGCTATCTGTATTACACAGGACAGTTTTAAACGAAGATCAGCATTCGATTTGTTAAGATGGATATCATTTAAATATGGTTTTGGAACTTATATTCATCATTTGGAAGGATTTTTAAATAAAAAGACTAACGAAGAGTCAAAATCCGTAATGAAACGCCTGATTAATCTTGCTTCGGGTAGTAAGAATAGAGTATATCTTGATACAATTATTAGTCCCTCGTTTACATCAGCTTTGGCTCAGGTGATGCAATTGAATGGAATTTCTGGGAATGGTTATAATAGTATTTTATTTGAATTCTCAAGATCGGAACCAGATAGTTTAAAGTATGTCTTTGAAAATTATGAACTTGTGGCATCTACAGAATTTGATGTTATGATATTAAATTCATCTTACAAAGGTTTTGGTTATAATAAGGAGATTCATTTATGGATTAGTTCTGAGGATTTTGAAAATGCAAACTTAATGATATTGCTTGCATATATTATCCAAGGTCATCCTGATTGGAGAAAAGGAACAATCAAAATATTTGCAATTTATCCAGGTGATGAATTAGAAAAACAAAAGGAAAAATTATTGGGATTAATAAAATCTGGTCGATTACCAATTTCGCCTTCGAATATTGAACTTATATCTTCAAATAGAACCGGAAATAAAGCTATGATTATTGACAGATCCGCAGATGCAGATTTATGTATATTAGGTTTTAATAAATCTGATATTGATGAAAAAGGAATGGAGTATTTCACAGGATTTGATGATATGGGTAATATCCTATTTGTTAGTTCTTATAAAGAGAAAGAGATTAAGTAGATACAAAATATAGAAAACAAAAACACTACAATATAAATTTAATATGGAAAGAATTGCTATTTTCCCAGGATCATTTGATCCATTTACAGTCGGTCATGAATCAATAGTTAACAGAGCATTACCTTTATTCGATAAGGTTATTATTGCTATTGGTCTGAATTCTGAAAAGAATCAATTTTTCACATTAGAGAAAAGATTGAGATGGATTAAATCTGCATTTAAGAATAATCCAAAGATTGAGGTTGAAACATTTAATGGATTGACAGTCGAATATTGCAAGGAAAAGAAAGCTAATTTCATTTTACGAGGCCTAAGAACTGCTGCCGATTTTGAATATGAGAGAGCTATAGCTCAAATTAATAAGAAAATGGAACATGATATTGAATCTGTTTTTCTATTAACAACACCAGAACATACTATGATTAACTCCACAATTGTACGAGATATTATTCGTCATAATGGTGATGCTTCGCAGTTTTTACCAATAATCGATGACGAAGATGCTTATAAAATCTAATTTATTAATTGCTAAAAATCTTATAATATGCGAATAAATAAATGCACTATTAAGCTTATTGTTTTAGTTATAGCTGTTATTGCAGCATGGATGTTAGTTGTTCCATCTTATCTTAGAACAAGTCTGATATATTGGTATGCTAATTTAGATGATTATACAATATTTGAGAATAATACAGTTGAGGCAGAGAATCCTAAAGATTGGCCTTTGGCAGATAATTATAATAAACAAGACTTAAGTAAAGAGAATCGAAAATATATCGAAGATCATGAAACTTTTGCATACATTATAATCAAAGATGGAAAGCTTGTTTTCGAGGAATATTGGGCTGATTATAATAAGAAAACCTTATCTAATATTTTTTCTTGTACAAAAAGTATCGTTAGTCTTTTGTTTGGAGCTGCTATTGAAGATGGCAAGATTAAATCATTGGATGAACCTATTGGAAAATATATTCCTGAATATGCTAATGACGAAAGAGGTCAGATTACTATTAAGAACCTTCTTACCATGAGTTCTGGATTAAGTTGGGATGAGGCATATTCTAGTCCTTTTTCTATTACTACTAAATCTTATTATGGCAAGAAATTAAGAAAAGTAGCTTTAAACCAAATTTTAATTGAAAAACCAGGAGTTAAATTTAAATATTTAAGTGGTAATACTCAATTATTAGCCTTCGTGCTTGAAAAAGCTGTCGGTAAATCAGTATCAGATTATGCTGAGGAAAAATTATGGAAGCCTTTACAAGCTACTCAATCAGCTCTTTGGAGTCTGGATAAAAAAGATGGTGACGAAAAGGCTTTCTGTTGTTTTAATACAAATGCTCTAGATGTCGCTCGATTTGGACAGCTGATATTAGATGATGGTAAATGGAATAACAAACAGATTATACCTGAGTGGTATATCAAAGAAGCATCTCAAGCTGCTTCATATTTGGAAAACGAATTTGGTGATGGACAACTTGATTATTATGGTTATCAAATTTGGATTTTGAATAAGGATGGGATGCAGATTCCACATTTAAGAGGTCATAGGGGGCAATATATCTATGCTCTTCGTGATTATAATGCAATTGTTGTGCGTCTAGGTAATTTAAAAGATGAGAAAGTAAATCGTGAGCGTACTGCTGATGTAGATAAGTATATTGATATTGCTATTGAATATTTGAAAAATAGTCAGTAGATTTATAAAATTACAAATAATATAAGCCCCTCTATGTTTTAATATAGAGGGGCTTATTTTTCTTGTATGCTTTATAGAGGTTTTAAATGTAGTTAATTAATTATCTTCATTATAACAAATATAAATCCAGCTTTAGTGGTTCCGAAATTAGGGGCATCTCTTACAATAATTCTTATTTCCGAATTACTATGTCTAATAATATGATAAGTGTTATCACCATCTGAAGTTTTATTATTATACGCATAAATAATATATCTTGCAGAACTAGATAGCGACGAACCTAAACTTATTTTGTAATAATCAGTATCAGTATCAACATGAGAAATAGTAAATGTGCCGAGTGTGCTTACATTAGAATTTTTACTCCCACTATCAGTTACACCACCAAAATACACTACTGTCGGAACCCATTCAGAAGTAAGTTTTCTTGCTTCATCATATGCTGCTTTTACGGCATAGCTACTAGCAGCAGTTGATGTGTCTTCTGAACTTGTTGAATTCGAGATTGATCGATATCTATCAGTGAATACTGCATCTGCTGGTACATTTGTTTTTACCTTTTCATTTAAGCTAGTTTCTACAGAAACAGCTTTGTCATATGCTGCTTTTACGGCATAGCTACTAGCAGCAGTTGATGTGTTTTCTGAACTTGTTGAATTCGAGATTGATCGATATCTATCAGTAAATACTGCATCTGTTGGTACATTTGTTTTTACCTTTTCATTTAAAGCATTTTGTAGTTCAATTGCTTTATTGTATGCCTTAGTCGCATCTTCTAAGGCTTTGTTCGCATCGGTTAATGCCTGCTGTGCTTTTTGATAGGCTTCTGTCAGCTGTGAGTTTGTAATATTAGTTGCACTTAAATTTTCAGTATGAATTTCATTCCATTTATTATCAACAGTTCCAATATTATGTGTTTTTGTTTGGTTTGGAATAATATTAGTTGAAAAAGTGGAGTTTACACCTTTTATCTCTAATTTGTTAACTGCTGCGTCGCTAGTTCCATTTTTTATTATTACAGCTCCATCTTTTGCAGATTTTAGACTTAAATTTTCGTCTGCTTTGTTTGTGTCATCACCTGAAACAATATTCGAGCTAAAAACATTTCTTAGTTGGTAATCATATCTTCCAATATCCTCAGATGGCGGTGCTGTTTTTGTATAGGTGTATGGCTTTAAAGTACCTCTAAAGTTGATAAAATTACCATTAAAGTTTAATCCAAAACTTTCTTTACCTGTGTTGTTTAGCCAGCCTAATCCAATATAAAGATTCCCTGTAGTTTTGTCAATTCCAACTGTTTTTCCTACAATGCCATTTTCATAGATAAGATCTCCATCTGCATTTTTAGACCATAAAGCTGAACTGTTGCTGTTTACATAATCAGCTACGGCTTTACATGTAGGTAGATTTGTTTTGTCTGTATCAGAAATGGTGCTAGTCGTTAATACTTTAATGGTTTTTGTGGAAGAATTAATATTAATATAATCTCCAGAATTGTAGTTAGAAATATTATTGCTTATATATGTTTTTATTGCACCAATATTAGCCGCTTCGCTATTTTTTGAATCATCAGCAGGAATTATAGTATTAACTTTACTAGCATCAAGTTTGTCAGTTTTCAGATTAGCAATATCAGTTTTGTTTTTATTTGCAGTGCTTTCATTGTTTGCAATATTGGAATTAGCAGTTTCAATATTTGTTTTGTTGGTATTAACTAGACTCAAATTATTAGCGATATCCGATTTATTTTTATTAGCTAAGCTGGTATTATCACCAATCAGTGTATTTGCAGCAGTAATATCTGTTATGTTTTTCTCAGCTTTATCATCAGTGGTTTTCACAAGATCTTTAATAGCCCCAATGCTAGCCACTTC
>JAOARN010000112.1 GCA_025210485.1 Marinifilaceae bacterium
ATAACTACTACGCAGGTGATGCAAAAGTTTTAGTGCATAACGAATGTGCATGGGCAGGGATAAAGCAAATATTAGTAAATAGCAATAAAATTGAGCTATTCGATAAGTTTCATGATGCCGTTCATGCGCTAAATATTGGAAATTCAGAGCGAAAGCTGCTATTTACAAGCATAGCCAACTTAGGCGATAATGCATCTAAGTTTATTTTAGATTTTATTGATAGTCCATCAAAACTTTCTAAATTTGCTAAAGAGGCTGGTTTGGTTGAGGCTTGGACTGTAGTAAAGAATAGTAGAGACCCTGAACTTGTTAAACTTACAACCAATCTTGACGAACTAGCTATCGTTAGTAAGAATCTTGATGAAATCAAGAATTTTGACGGTGGGTATAAGGCTTGGAAGGCTGCTAGGAGAACAGTAAACCTGTTATCTTCTCAAATAGACAATGTCTTATCTAAGCTAAAATTAAAAGCTAAATATTATCTTGAAGGAACAGGGAGATATAAAAATTTAAAAGGTCATCATCCAATCGCTAAAAAAACTTTTGAAGGTGATTTAGCTTATGATTATAATAAAGCCTTCAGTGTTTCCCCAAAATCACTTGATGAAGCGTGGAAAATCTCAAATAATGGTATTCCACAAAATATTCACTCAAAGATAACTGGAAATCAGAATAAGTTATATTCAAAATGGAAGAAATTAAATCCAAATTCAGAATTAACTATTGATGTAATGGCTGAGATAGAGATAAAAGCAATGTCAAATGCAGGAATCCCTGATGATATCGCTACTGGCTGGGTTGTAAAATCGTTAGAAGATTTAAATTCACAAGGAGTTACCAAAATAATCAATATTCCAAGGAATGGATTAAATAAATAAATTTTAGATGAAAAGAAATATACTTGATGAATTTGGCAGGCTTATGATTAAAGAAGTGTTTGACAATCAATATAAATTCATATTGAATAGTGTTATTGATTTGTCAAATACTCAAGGTTATGAAAATTTATTTAAAAACATGAGTTGTGTTCAAAAAAAGGAAATGGAAAATTATACTAAAGAGATACTTAAAGGTGTGCTCTTTGATTTTTTAAGAATTTTCGAAGAGAATGAACAGTTTAAGTTAGTGTATGATGATGGTGAGAAGCAAATTAACTTGAACGAAATAAGTGAAATGTTAAAAGCAGAACCAATAATAGAAAATGGTTGGATTGAAAGATTCAGTAAGGAAATAAAAAAAGATCAACTTTGATAGTTGGTCTTTTTTATACTCCAAAGTGTCTTGTCCTAGAGTATCCTTAAATCTCTCAATCATATCGGAATTTTATTTTAACCAAGAAGGTAAGCTATAGTTATTTCAAGTCTGATACCTAAAAAACCTTCGAAAACACCCCAATATTGCCACTCACATCACCGACGAATTTGGCGAACTACATGTAAAAATATCATCATATATATTCGTCGATGGTACAATAATTTATACTAGATTTCTCATCTTCGTTCCTCAGAATCAAAATGACGACTTGGTTTTGAGTGGTGCTAATTTTGGAATTGGCTTATTATTATACTATTTGCCAAATAGTGTGTTGATAAGTTCCGAAATCCGAAATCCAATATCATAAATCTGAATCGTCCTCCTGATAGCGAGGCACGAGCAGAAGGATCTCATATAATTAAATGATTTACCGGATTGACATGATTTTTTTTGATTTGAAAAATTACTTGCTTTTACAATTATTAGATTTCTCATCATCGTTCCTTAGATTAGAAATGACTAGAAGGCTATTGTTTCAAGTGAGCTTATGCTTAGACCATATTTAACGAATATGTTAATTAGAGCATTAGTAAATTCTAAATTCCCTCAATTATCGCATTTAGCTATTCAGTTCTGAATAAGAAAAAAATATATAAGTTCATTAATATTATTATTTGATTTATACAGAACTTAGATTAATATTTTATAATATTGCCGAATTAAAATTACTACTTATACTTTAAAAGAAATCTAATAATTTTAAACTTAGTTTAAGCTTAGAAAATTAACTGAAAAAATTAATACCCAAGTCTAATATAATATATAAAGTACATAAAACTATAGGGCTTTATAAAGGCTTGAAGTTTAATTTAATATACAAATAATAATATGTCTATTCATAAAGAATCCATTAAGAGAGTTACAACTCATGTCCTGTCAGAGATGAAACTAAAAGGGGAGAAGATATCTATGCTAACCTCTTACGATTTCTCAATGGCAAATATAGTTGATAAAGCAGGAGTTGATGTTATATTGGTTGGTGATTCTGCTTCAAATGTTATGGCTGGTCATGAAACAACATTACCAATCACACTTGACCATATGATATATCATGGCGCATCGGTTGTACGAGCTGTTAATAGAGCTTTGGTTGTGGTCGATTTGCCATTTGGAACCTATCAAGGAAATTCTAAAGAGGCTTTAAATTCTTCCATTAGAATAATGAAGGAAACTAGTGCAGATGCGGTTAAACTTGAGGGTGGACGAGAAGTATTAGAATCTATTGATAGAATATTATCGGCAGGAATTCCTGTTATGGGACATCTAGGATTAACCCCGCAAAGTATCCACAAATTTGGAACATATACGGTTAGAGCAAAAGAGGAAGAAGAAGCAAAAAAATTATTGGAAGACGCAAAGCTTCTAGAGGAGGCTGGCTGTTTTGCTATCGTTTTGGAAAAAATCCCTGCCAAATTAGCAAAAAAAGTTGCTGAAAGTGTAAATATCCCAATTATTGGAATTGGGGCTGGCAATGGTGTGGATGGACAAGTATTGGTTATACACGACATGTTAGGGATAACTCAAGAATTTTCTCCACGTTTTTTAAGAAGGTATCATAATCTTTTTGCCGAAATCAAAGGAGCAGTTCAAAACTATATCTCCGATGTTAAATCGAGAAGTTTTCCTAGCGAAAGAGAACAGTATTGAGAAATATTTAGAATACTATAAATTTAAACCATAAGTATTCTTGCAAATATTTTGGAAATACAATAATTATTATTGTTAATATATAAAAGAAAAAAATGAGAAAAGATATATTAGACGTTTTATATGAGGATAACCATATAATAGCTGTTAATAAAAAAAGAGGACAGTTAGTGCAGGGAGATAAGTCAGGTGATACCCCATTGAGTGATATGGTAAAGGCATATATCAAAAAAAAATATAATAAACCAGGAGATGTGTATCTAGGTGTTCCACACAGAATAGATAGGCCTGTTAGTGGAGTAGTAATTTTCTGTAGAACAAGCAAGGCTCTTACTCGAATGAATGAAATGTTTCAGAAAAGAGATGAAGATATCAAAAAGATATATTGGGCAATTGTCTCGGATTGTCCGCCTGAAGATGAAGAAGAACTAAATCACTATATCTTAAAAAATGAAGAAAAGAATAGATCTAATGTTTTTATTCGTGAAAAAAAAGGTGCAAAACCTGCACGCCTTGTCTATAGACTGTTAAGAGGGTCTATGAAATACTACCTTCTTGAAGTTGAATTACATACAGGACGTCACCATCAGATTAGAGCTCAATTAGCAAAAATAGGACTCCCAATCAGAGGGGATTTAAAATATGGTGCAAAACGTTCCATCAAAGAAGGTGGAATTGGACTGCATGCAAGAACAATTAGTTTTGAGCATCCAGTAAAAAAAGAATTATTGACAATTACAGCACCCGTGCCAAAGGAAGATAATCTTTGGAGAGAATTTCAGGCTATGATGTAAGAATCAATTTTGCAAACATTATTTCGTTCTAATTATATAACTATAGCTAGACTAATTAAAATGATTAGCCTAAAGTAAAATACAAATAAATGAAAACAAGAAGAAAACCAGATTGGCTAAAAATGCAACTCCCAAAAAACGATGATTATGTATATATGAATAATCTGGTTAGTAAGCATGGTTTACATACCATATGTTCAAGTGGGAAATGTCCAAATATTGGAGAGTGTTGGGGTAACAAAACAGCAACGTTTATGATTCTTGGAAATATATGTACTCGCGCATGTAAGTTTTGTAATGTTGCTACAGGCAAACCTCTTCCTGTTGATAAAAATGAACCTATAAAATTGGCTAGGTCAATTAAAATTATGGGGCTAAAACATGCTGTTATAACATCTGTAGATAGAGATGACTTGGAGGATAAAGGTGCTAGTTTTTGGGCTGAAGCTATAAATACAGTTAAAAAAGAAAATCCTAATACAAGCTTGGAGGTTCTTATTCCTGATTTTGATGCCAAAGCTGAATTAATACAAAAAGTTATTGATGCCAAACCAGAGGTTATTTCACATAATATGGAAACCTCTCGCAGGCTTACGCCTGATGTGAGATCGCGTGCAAAATATGATCTTAGTCTCAAGGTTTTAAAGCAAATTGCTGATGCTGGTATTGTTGCTAAATCTGGAATTATGTTAGGCTTGGGTGAAACAAGAGAGGAAATACTCGAAGTTATGGACGATCTTTTGGCAGTTGGAGTAAAGGTTATGACCATTGGACAATATCTACAGCCAACAACAAAACATTTACCTGTCCTGGAATACGTAACACCTGAACAGTTTAAGGAATATGAAAAAATAGGACTAGAAAAAGGATTCTCATTCGTAGAAAGCACACCTTTAGTTCGATCTTCATATCACGCCGAAAAACATATTAATGCATTAAAAATAAAAAAGGATGCCTAAGGTTAATTATCAAGATTTAGGAAGAATTGATTATCAAAAAGCATGGGATTATCAAGAAAAATTGTTCGATAAGAATATAAAATCTAAATTGCAGAGAAAATCCGAAGAAACGGAAAATTATCTCCTGTTTTGCGAACATGATAATGTATACACACTTGGTAAAAGCGGCGCTCAGGAGAATATGCTACTTAGTATGTTGCAATTGAAATCAAAACATGCTAGCTTTCATAAAACAAATAGAGGTGGAGATATAACTTATCATGGACCAGGTCAAATAACAGGATATCCTATTCTTGATCTTGAAAAATTTGGAATAGGTGTTCGCGATTATGTTGATAAACTTGAGCAAGCAGGAATTAATTTTTTAGCAGATTATGGTATAAAAGGAGAACGACTAGAAGGTGCATCTGGCGTCTGGCTTGATGTTGGTAAACCTAGTGTTAGAAAAATTTGTGCTATAGGTGTTCGTGTTAGTCGTTGGATTACCATGCATGGTTTTGCTTTTAATGTAAATACTGATTTGGAATATTTCGATTATATTAATCCCTGCGGATTTGTTGATAAAGGAGTAACTTCCCTAAAAAAAGAATTGGGCAAAGAGCTTGACTTTGAACAGATAAAAGAAAAATTAAAAAATCATATTGCTAAAGAGTTTGATATGACGCTTTAAAATGCCTAATTTGGGGCAAAATTTCACATATGGAAAAGAGATGGGTTATACAGCAAGAAGCTGATCAAGACAAAGTGTTATGTTTAATGCAAGAACTGGGAGTAGATAGAATTATTGCTAATCTACTTGCTCAACGTGGCATTTATACCTTTGATGAGGCTAAATCTTTTTTTCGCCCTCAATTGTCTGATTTACATAGCCCTTTCCTTATGAAGGATATGGACAAAGCAGTGGAAAGAGTTCTTCTAGCCATGAAAAATAATGAACGTATTCTTATTTATGGCGATTATGATGTTGATGGAACTACTTCTGTTGCTTTGGTCTATACGGTATTAAAAAAATTCTTCGATTTTATTGACTATTACGTTCCAGATAGATATTCGGAAGGTTATGGGATATCAAAAAAAGGAATAGACTATGCCGAAGAAAATAAAATAAGCCTTGTTATTGCCTTAGATTGCGGAATAAAAGCAATAGACAAAATAGAATATGCCAACTCCAAAAATATCGACTTTATAATATGCGATCATCACACTGCCGATGATGAGCTTCCTGATGCTTGTGCTGTTCTTGATCCTAAAAGAGATGATTGTCAATACCCTTGTAAATATCTTTCTGGATGTGGCGTAGGATTCAAACTATTGCAGGGAATATTCATGTCTTTGGAGAAAGATATGACTCCTCTTTATGAGTGTTTGGATCTGGTTGCTGTAAGTATAGCTTCTGATATTGTTCCTATAATAGGAGAAAATAGAGTTTTAGCATTCTATGGACTTAAACAACTTAATGAAAATCCAAGACATGGATTAAAAACAATTATAGATATTTCTGGCGCTGAAGGAAATTTATCAGTCAATGATATCGTTTTCAAAATTGGTCCTCGAATAAATGCTGCAGGTAGAATTCAATCAGGAAATCATGCTGTTCAATTGCTTATTGCTCAGTCCGATGAGGTGGCTAAACTAATTGGTGATAATATTAATAATATGAATGAGAACCGAAAGGAACTTGATCATAGTATTACTGATGAGGCACTCGATCGCATCGCTAGAAGTAAAGATTTACTTAGTAGAAAAAGTACAGTATTATACGATTCTAACTGGCATAAAGGAGTAATCGGGATTGTTGCATCACGAATGATTGAAACTTATTATAGACCAACAGTTATTCTTACCGAATCCAATGGATATGCAACAGGAAGTGCAAGATCTGTTGAAGGATTTGACCTATATGCTGCAATCTCATCATGCAGCGATTTACTCGAAAATTTTGGTGGGCACAAATATGCGGCAGGATTGACCCTGAAAATTGAGAATATAGCTGCCTTTAAAGAAAGATTTGAACAATATGTTTGCGAAAATATAACAGAAAACCAGCTTATTCCACAAATAAAAGTTGATGCAGTTATTAAATTATCTGAAATCAACGATAAGTTTTATAGAATCCTTAGTCAGTTTGAGCCATTTGGACCTCAAAATATGAATCCCGTATTTGTAAGTGAACAAGTGGTCGATTATGGTTATAGCAGACCAGTAGGAAAAAATAAAGAACACCTCAAAGTTGCCGTTGTAGACGACATACGAGAAGGAGGTATGAAAACAGGTATTGCTTTCTCAAAAGGTCATTTCTTCACAAAAATAGCAAATGGTACAGCTTTTGATCTATGCTATAATCTTCAAGAAAATGAGTATATGGGAAAACGAGAAGTTCAGTTAATGGTTAAGGATATAAAAATATAGCATTTTATACTTTAATCAAACCCTATCCCTTTTTAAAATTACCAAAAAAACAACAAAGACTAATTACCAACAAAAGTTTAGTTTTTACACTTTTGTTGGTAAAATTAAACAAAACTTTATTTTTGATTTTTATTAAAATAAATTTTAACAAAAATTCATATTAACATAATTTGAATAAGTTTAGTTTTTAAACATATTTTATAGCAAGTTTCCATCCATTGTTTTATCAATCAGTCATTTAATCTAAGATGTTATTATATAAAATAATTTAAAAATTCTGCGTAGAATAAGTTTAAAATCTATATTTTTGCGCATAAGAAACTATGGGTTTATAATTTAAAATTTTATCCAAAATGTCAAAAATAAAAATTGGTATTAACGGTTTTGGCCGTATCGGTCGCTTTGTTTTCCGCCAAGCAATTGCAAAAGGTACAATTGATGTTGTTGCTATTAACGATTTAATTGATGTTGAATACATGGCTTATATGTTGAAATACGATTCAACACATGGCAAATTCAATGGTGAAGTAGTTGTAAAAGACGGAAAATTAATCGTGAATGATACAGAAATCCGAGTTACAGCAGAAAGAAATCCTGCTGATATTAACTGGGGTGCCGTTGGTGTTGAATATGTTGTTGAATCAACAGGTCTTTTCTTAACAAAAGAAAAAGCTGAAGGACACATTAAAGCTGGTGCAAAAAAAGTTGTAATGTCAGCTCCTTCTAAGGATGATACGCCCATGTTTGTTCTAGGTGTTAATCATAAGGACTATAACAATGACATGAATATCGTTTCTAACGCTTCATGTACTACAAACTGTTTAGCTCCTGTAGCTAAGATTTTACACGAGAACTACGGAATTATTGAAGGTTTAATGACTACAGTTCATGCTTCAACTGCTACACAAAAAACAGTTGATGGTGTTTCTATGAAAGACTGGCGTGGTGGTCGTGGAGCTGGACAAAACATTATTCCATCTTCAACAGGTGCTGCAAAGGCTGTAGGTAGAGTAATTCCATCTTTAAATGGAAAACTTACAGGTATGTCTTTCCGTGTTCCAACTCCAGATGTGTCTGTTGTTGACCTAACTGTTCGTCTTGAAAAAGGAGCTAGCTACGAAGAAATTTGTGCTAAAATGAAAGAAGCTTCTGAAGGAGATCTTAAAGGAATTTTAGGTTACACTGAAGATGCTGTTGTTTCAAACGATTTCATTGGAGACACAAGAACTTCTATTTTCGATGCAGGAGCAGGTATTCAACTTTCTCCAAACTTCGTAAAAATTGTTACTTGGTATGATAACGAAATGGGTTATTCAACTAAAGTTTGTGAATTAATTGAATATATGGATTCAGTTAAGTAAAAAATATACGAAAAAAACAAAAGCTCAGAATATTCTGAGCTTTTGTTTTTTATACAATTATATATTATCAATCGCTTGATATTTACCTTGTCTCGTTTTCCATCTCTGCTTGGCATATTCACGCATATCAATAATCGTGTCCTTTTCATCCACAATTTCTAATCCTAGCAGTGTTTCAATAATATCTTCAAGAGTCACAATCCCATCCACACCTCCGTATTCGTCAACAATTAAACATATATGCTCTTTCTTTTCAAGTAGTTTTTCCCACAGAGAAAATAACATAATAGAATCAGGAAATACACTTATCTCTCTTTTTATATTTTTAAGTTTTAAATTATGATGATCTTCAGCTAAATTTTCTAATACCTCCTGTCTAAATACATAACCCGTAATATTCTCTTCGTTATCCTCGTATATTGGAATTCTAGAAAATTTTAGATATTCTTTATTCTTAAGAAAATGCTCTAATTTCAAATTCTCATCAGCACTCGATATTACCACCCTAGGAGTCATTATCTCAGATGCTTTAATGTTTTTTAATTTTAATAAATTCTGTAAAATTTTATTTTCATTTTCGCTAAATAAACCTTCATTTGTCCCTATTGTAGCCATTGCAGCAATTTCTTCTCTACTGGTACTTTTTTCTTTCTTTCTAGGCGATATTAACCTTGTTATAAATGCTGAAAAAATGACCAAAGGAAAGGTTAGTATAATCATAGATCTCATTATGAAATAAGAAACTTTTGCTAATTTTCTCCAGAATCGAGCCCCAATGGTCTTGGGAATTATTTCAGTTATGATTAATATTAATATAGTTAATATCGCTGAGACAAGTCCGAAATAAGCTTCGCCAAATAACTTGGTTGCTTCTGCACCTACACCTGCAGCACCAATTGTATGTGCTACTGTATTTAATGATAGTATTGCGGAAAGAGGTTTGTCAATCTTTTTTTTAAGTTCAATAAATGCTTTAGCCCATACTTCACCATTCTCTTGTTTAACAATAAGGAATGCTTGAGGAGTAGATAGTAAAACAGATTCCATTATTGAACAAGTGAATGAAACGAACAGCGCAAGGAAAAGGTATGATAATAGTGCAAACATATTTTTTCTTTTAAATATACAAAATAGTTTATCATATATATATACTAATCTTTAAAATTATATTCGATTGAATTCAATCTTTTTATCAAATAAGAACCTATTATGTGCAGTATTTCATTAAATACATAACTTTACAAGCTTACATAATTTATAATTCCTGCAAAACTCTAATTTATATTTTTATGAGCTTTTTGTTAAATAAAAATATTAAATCAAATTCGAGCACTGACTAAAGTAAAGATAACTTAATTTAAATTGGTTGGTCTTGTTTGAAAGGGGGTGTTGATTTTATGATAAATTTAACATTCGTTACTTACAAATATTAATCAATTTAGTTTATAATAGTTGAAATTGTAAACAATATCTGTGATTTGTGTTTTAAATTGTAATTATTCTTATATTTTTGCGGACGATATTTAAATTTTGTAATACAGTGAAAGCTATAGTGCAAATTTTAAAATATGGTTTAAATATAAGGATATGTTTAAACGAAAAAGTCTATTTGATTATAGTTATTAGGATAATACAATTATATAAATCTATTTATTATGATTACAAATTTCCAGGAAATATTTGAAGTTTTAAAAAGTGGAGATAAAAAAAGATTAGTTGCAGCTTATGCAAATGATTCTCACACTATTGGTGCTGTATACGAAGCAGTAAAATTAGGAATTGTTGAAGCTACCTTAGTTGGTGATAAAGCTGAAATTGAAAAAACATGTGCTGAGCATAATTTTGATATTACTGTTTTCACTATCGTACAAGAGGCTGATGAATTTGGAGCTGCAAAAAAAGCTGTACAATTAATCAACAACGGAGAAGGTGATATGATTATGAAAGGTCTTGTAAGTACTGATAAGTATATGAAGGCAATTCTTAATAAAGAAACAGGTCTGATGCCTCCTAAAGCGGTTTTAAGTCATGTAACTTTAATGAAGAACCCTGCATATCATAAATTCTTAGTTGTAAGTGATTGTGCTGTTATTCCTCAGCCAGATTTAAATCAGAAAATTGCTTTGGCAAACTATACTGTTCGTGTAGCTCGAGCATTAGGTATTGATAAGCCAAAGGTTGCTATGATTGCGGCTTCAGAGCAAGTTTTACCAAAAATGCAGGCTTGTGTTGATGCTTCAATTATTTCGAAAATGGCTGAAAGAGGACAAATCAAAAATGCATATGTTGATGGTCCATTAGCTTTAGATGTTGCAATTGATAAAGAAGCTGCTGAAATTAAAAAAATAGAATCACCAGTTGCAGGAGATGCTGACTGTTTGGTATTCCCTAATATTGAATCAGGAAATGTATTTTATAAAGCAAATACTAAATTAACTGAAGCTACATTAGGCGCAATGGTTGTTGGAGCTAAATGTCCAGCTATTTTATCTTCTAGAGGTGATAGTGTTGAAACAAAATTAAACTCTATTGCTTTAGCTGCATTAGTTGCATCTAAGTAATTTAAGAACAAAATTATATTCTTTTTTGGGGGATTTATTCCCCCAAAAAAATATTTATTTCACTCAAGTTTAAATGCTCCTTTTTTGGAAATATCAATGATATTTATTCTTAATTCATTGAGTTTTTTCATTAGTCTTTTTCCTTTCCAGCAATTTCTGCTTAATATTATTTCTCTATCTTTCAATAGTTTATGATTTTTTATGGAATAAATACTGTTGTTTGAAAATACAATATATTCGGGTTGTAATTTCTGTATAAGTTTCTCTGCAATTTGTGATTTATTGTTAAATACGAGTAAGTTTTTTCCCCGAAATGAAAATAATTCATAATCAAACATATGTTTATACTTGATATTTGTACTTTGATTAAGTGAGGATAAGATAAAATCGTTCCCCGAAATTTTGGTACTATCAATATAGCAGATATTATTATTATTGTTAGAGTGTAAAATAGTAGTTTCTTTAGAGTCAAGGATATATAGATGTTCTGATAGCTTGTGATTTAGTAATAAAGCTTGAAAGCATACTAAGAATAGAAAAGAAAATATTATAAGCCTAATTCGATGATATATTAATCCAGCACAGCATAAAATAATAAATAAGGAAAGGAATACGAGTTGGTATTTGTCGATATGTAATGATTTGATTGATGAGTATGGCAAATCTTCAATCTGATTTATAACATAATTGATAAAATAGACAATGTAATCTAGGAATTTTGAAATTATATTAAATGCCCAAGTCCAATCTGAAGTCAGAAACAATAGAATTGAGCTGTAGATTAAAATACCAGCAAAAGGAATAATTATTATAGAAGATAAAATAAAGTAGCTGGGAAATTTCCCGAAATAAAACAAAGATAATCCTAAAGTAAGAAACTGAGCAGAAATACTTACTAGAATCATATCACTTAAGTAGGAGATGATTTTGTTTCTGAAATTAAATATTGATTTTAATTTTGGGAAATAATATACTATACTTATCACCGCAAGATATGAAAATTGAAACCCAACTGATAGAATTATAAAAGGGTTGATGATAATTAGAATTATGGCAGACAAGCATATGGAATTGTATATATTAGAATCTCTGTCAAATATTTCACCTAGGATTAAAATACTAAACATAAGAGCTGATCTTGAAACAGAAGGTGCTAGCCCTGTAATCAGAGCATATAGCCAAATACCACAAATAAGAATTAAGGCTTTGTATATATTTCTATTTTTTCCAAAACAAATAATCTTAAGAATAAAATTTAGAATAATATAAATTATTCCAAGATGTAAACCTGATACAGCTAATATATGGATAACTCCCGCATTCATCCATGATTGTTTTAAATTGTTGTTTACCATGCTTTTATCTCCAAGGCATAAAGCGTTTAGGATGGCTATAGTCTCATGAGACATATTAGCTTTTTTAAAAATATTGCTTAATTTTAATCTAATGCTAATACCAATTGCTCTGATTGAATTTAACTTGTCTCGCTTTGATAAAATGGTCAAATTCTCCGACTTTACGTAAGTATTGTAGGCTATACCGTTTGATAATTGATAGTTTTTTATATTGAACTCAAATGGATTATTTTTATTGCTTATCCTTCTTAATCTTGAATTGAATAGAATGCTATCACCGAAGTTTAGTTGTTTTATTTTTTCGCTTTTTTCAAAATAAATAATTGTTTTAATATTCGCCTCTTTCCATGTATTTGCCAATTTGTATTTGTTGATTTCAATTAAACTTGAGAATGAGTTTTTTTTCTCAACTAATGGACCTTTTATGCATGCTATATGATAACTAGATTCAGCAATGTTCTTATCATAAATTTGTCTTTGTTTCAGTTGTGACAAAAATATGGATCCATATATTATACAAAGGTGTAGAAATATAGAACTAAATATCTTGGAATAAGTTGTTTGTTTTAATATGCTTGAAAATATAAATAAACAAGTAATGATGTAAAATACATAATTAGTGTGTTTTAGTTTGTGGTTAAAAAAATAAAAGATACAAAAGCCTATAATTAAGCTAAATAGCATTCGAAACATTGGATTTTTTTTATAAAAATCAATGCTTGTGTATAATTGTTTTGTTGGCATTTCGATTTTGTTTTTATAATAGTTTGTCCTCAAGCTGTAATCTATTATTGTAAATTTACTTAAAAACTTAAGGAATAATCAAATAAGATTTAAAGGAATAGGTATTATGTATTGTTCGTTAGATTTCCTATCAAACAATAAATTATGAGTTTGTAAACTGTTAAAAAGCATATTTATCTTTTAAACAATGGTGGATTTATTACAATAATGTATTTTTTTTATATACATTTGTCGGATATGGATGATATTATCAAATATTTTATTGTTGACTAGCATTATGCCTGTTGATCATTAATTAAATCTTGATAATGTAAATATATCATCATAATAATATATTAATCATTGTATTAATACAGGAAAAAATACTATGATTAATATTCATTGAATGCAGTCTTATTAATTTAATTATATGTTTAGTTCGGATATTATAGAGTCAGTAAAAAAAAATGCAGAAAAGTGGCTTGGTCAAAGTTTTGATACCAATACACGGGAACAGGTTAAGGCTCTTTTAGATGCAGATGATCAGACAGAGCTTGTAGAAAGTTTCTATAAGAATCTTGAGTTTGGTACTGGTGGTTTGCGTGGAATAATGGGAGTAGGCATCAATCGTATGAATAAATACACAGTTGGGGCTGCAACTCAAGCATTGGCAAACTACTTGAATAAAGTTTTTGCAGATGAAGAACAAATATCTATTTGTATAGGTTACGACTGTAGGCATAATAGTAAGTTTTTCGCTCAAACCGTTGCTGATATCTTTTCGGCAAATGGA
Source organism: Marinifilaceae bacterium (assembly GCA_025210485.1). Taxonomy (GTDB): domain Bacteria; phylum Bacteroidota; class Bacteroidia; order Bacteroidales; family Marinifilaceae; genus JAOARN01. The sequence goes on from JAOARN010000112.1 coordinate 13,917, forward strand.
ATATTAGCTTATATGTTCGAAGACTTAAGGCCTACGCCAGAAATGTCTTTTGCTATAAGGCATTTATCATGTCAATCAGGGGTGATAATAACAGCTTCGCATAATCCTAAAGAATATAATGGATATAAAGCATATTGGAATGATGGTTCGCAATTAGTCCCACCTCATGATAGAAATGTAATCGAAGAGGTATCAAAAATAAAATACGAAGATATTAAATTTGATGCGAATCCTGATTTGATTAAATATTTAGCTGAGGATATGGATAAGCTTTATTTGGATACTGTTAAAACATTAAGTTTAGCAGATAGTTCAAGTAAAGAATATTTTGATAAGCTAAAAATAGTGTTTACGCCATTGCATGGCACAACATATAAATTAGTACCTGATTCATTGAGAAATTTTGGTTTTACAAATATTATTAACGTGCCAGAACAAGATGTAATCGATGGTGATTTTCCCACCGTATGGTCAGCTAATCCAGAAGAACCAGCAGCTTTAAAAATGGCAGTCGATAAAGCTATTGAAACCGATGCCGACATAGTGATGGCTTGCGATCCTGATGGAGACAGAATAGGAGTAGCGGCAAAGAACCTACAGGGAGAATGGGAGATAATCAATGGTAATCAAACTGCGATACTTTTAACATATTATATAATAGAAAGAAGACGAGATCTTGGTTTGTCTAGCAATAAAGATTTTATTGTGAAAACTATAGTGACTTCAGAATTGCTTAAAGAAATAGCCGAAAAAAACAATATAAGGTGTTTTGATGTATATACTGGATTTAAGTGGATAGCTGATGCAATACGAGATAATTCAGAATTGAACTATATAGGAGGAGGTGAAGAGTCGTTTGGTTATATGCCAGGTAAATTTACCATGGATAAGGATGGAGTTTCTTCATGTAGTTTGATGGCAGAACTTGCTGCTATGGCTAAATCGGAGAATAAATCATTATTTGAATTATTAAAGGATATTTATAAAAAATATGGATATTCTAAAGAAAAAATGGTTTATATAGTGAGAGAAGGCTTAAAGGGAGCTGAGGAAATCACCAATATAATGGAGGAGTATAGAAATAATACACCAAAATATATAAATAATTCAGAATTAATATTTGTTAAGGATTATTCGACTCTAGAATTACTAGATGTGAAGAATAATAAAAAAACAAGATTGAATTATAAAACAAAATCAAATGTTTTGCAGTTTTTCTTAGCCGATGGTTCTAAAATATCAGTTAGACCATCAGGAACAGAACCAAAAATAAAATATTATTTTGAGGTAAAAGAAGACTATAATTCAGTGCAATCATTTGATACTCTAGAACAAAATGCAGAAATTAAAATTCAGAACATAATAAAAAGCATGAATATAGAGTAAGAATTATGCTTTAAAAATTGTGTTTCTCTAATAAACATTTTATTTTCGCAGATTATTGTTTAATTTGTATTAAATATAAAATAATTCTTGAGATTATTATTTTAAGAATTTCAAAATATAATAATTTATTAACACAGATCTTTGGTCTAAATTTGTTATAATAATTAAGATTTGGATAATAACTTTTAAAGTTACAATATACAAAACCAGACCTTGAATTTGCTTATAGAACTCTATGGATAAGAAACGAACCATTCTATCAGTTGATGACTCACCAATTAACAATAAGTTAATAGAGGCTTACTTTAGACGTGATTACAATGTGGTTACAAAAGATAGTGGGCAGCAGGCCTTGGCATGGCTTGAAGAGAACATCCCTGATGTTATGTTGTTGGATATTATGATGCCTGTAATGGACGGTATTCAGGTACTGGAGAAAATTCAGGAAAACGAAAGACTTAGAGATATTCCTGTTATTATGGTTAGTGCTAAAACAGAAATGGATAGCATTAAAGCGACCCTTAGTATGGGTGCTCAGGATTATGTTAAAAAGCCTATCGACTTCACTGAATTACAATCAAAAGTACTTATTGCATTCCAAATAGGAGAACAAAGAAAAGAAATAACTAAGTATAAGACTTATTATGATATTCATCAAGGTATGATACATGCCCAAAGAATTCAGAGGTCTATACTTCCTGATAACGAATCATTTAAAAGATTATTCCCAAAATCTTTTATTATAAATATGCCAAAACATGTTGTAAGTGGTGATTTTTACTGGATACATCAAAATTTCCAGATTAAAAATCTAGGTCTTTTTGACTGTACTGGTCACGGTGTGCCAGCTGCCATGCTTACAATTATGGGACAAATGGAATTGCATGCGCTTACTCAAAACGGAAATGAACTTATTACTGAGCAAATTTTTCCTCTTTTAAGTAAGAAATTCAGCCATTTCCTTAATACCTCAGCCGATACTTATACTCAGTATGATGGTATGGACGGTATTATATGTTCTGTTAATTCAGAAACTCGTATTATGGATTTCGTAGGCGCAAAAAGATCATTAGTTGTGGTACGTCAAGGTAATGATGAACTAATGGTCAACGGAAAGCCTTGCGAACCTAAATGCAGTTCTGAAGACTACGTGTTATATGAAATTGCTGGAGATAGAAACTCTATCGGTAAGGAGTCTGAATTTGCTGAATTTACAGCAAATAAAATAGAATATTTACCAGGTGATAGAATGTTCTTGTTTAGTGATGGTATTACTGACCAAATTGGTGGTAATAAAGTGAAAAAATTGAAGAAGAAATTGTTCTATGAACAAATTCTTGAACTTCAAAACAAATCAATCAATCTTCAGAAATCCGCTATCTTTAGCTGGTTTGATTCATGGAAAGAAGAAAATGAACAAACTGACGATATTATGATTATTGGTGTAGAACTATAGTCTATTGATTTTATAAATATATTAAAGTAAGTATAAGATGTGTTTTCTTGTACTTGCTTTTTTTTTGTCCTAAATTTACTAGCCTTATACTGTTTGTAGCTTAAATATTAGATTTTTTCTATATGATTTGTGGAATTGACAATTTTTATTGAATTGCTGCGTTAACAATATAATAAGTAATTTTAAATTAAAATAACAACATGTTTAACATATATATTGTGTATGCGTTTTGTGTATATAATTATGTTATATATTTATAAGAATTCATGGATTTACTACAAGAAGTTGAAAAATATGTGATTCAGTCAATTGAATTTAAACATAATACAAGATATTATTATCATGATTTGGATCATACAAAATTTGTTGTTAAAAGTGCTGCTAAAATTGCAAGCGAAATTGGGCTTAGTCAAGAGGAAACGGAAATATTAATTATTGCAGCTTGGTTTCACGACATTGCTTATTATGAGGACTCAAAGAATCATGAGCAATTAGGTGCTGAAAAAGCAGAGCATTTTTTGAATAAATATAATTATCCTGCCGAAAAAATAAAACAGGTTAAAGAGGCTATCTTATACACAAAAGTCCCACATAATGAGTGTGATAAAGATATATGTAGGGCCTTGTGTGATGCTGACTTGTCTCATCTAGCCTCAAAAAAGTATTTTGATTTTGTCAATAAGCTTCAGAAAGAAAGGGAGGCAGTACACGGGATTAGTGTATCTTCCAAGGAGTTTTGGGAGCAGAACTTACTTTTCTTTGAGCAACATTCTTATCAAACAAGATATGGAATGAAATTATTGACAAAGAAAAAGGATAAAAACTACCAGCGTATTCTCGAAAAGATTTCTAAAATTAAGGATAAAGAAATATCCAAGCTTTCGGATAAGATTGCGAAGTTAGAAAATCAAAATGAAAAACTTAAAGCTCCTCAAAGAGGTATAGAGACAATGTTTAAGGTTACTGCTAGAAATCAGATAAATCTTAGTTCAATTGCAGATAGTAAGGCTAATTTGATGATATCAGTAAATTCTATTATTATTTCGGCAATATTCTTTATATTCAAAAATATTATGGATGTGCCTAATTTCATTCTTCCTTGTATACTTCTTTTATTAGTAAGTGTGGTTACTATTACATATTCAGTTTTAGCTACTAGGCCTATCGTTACTTCAGGTTCTTTCTGTAAAAAAGATATTGTAGAAAATAAGGTCAACCTTTTGTTTTTTGGAAATTTCTATAATATGAAACTCGATGATTATAGACCTGCATTAAAGAATGTAATGACAGACTATGACAAGCTTTACGATAGTTTAATAAAAGATCAATATTATTTGGGAAAGGCTTTAGGTAAAAAATATAGGTATTTAAGAATTTCGTATACTATTTTTATGTATGGATTAATTGCCTCTGTGGTTGCTTTTATTCTTGCTGCTACATATCAATCAGGAGTGTAAATTTTATAGAAATAAAGCTAGATTAATCTTATAGATTAGTCTAGCTTTATTTTTTTAAAGGTATTCAAATTCGTTATCATCATTTTTTGTAAATGCTGCTACTGATCTGCTAAAAATACCTTGAACATATGCTATTGTCATTCCATAGTTCGAAATAGGGATACCTGCTTCTATTGCTGGTTTTAGTCTATTATTAAGTTGCTTTTTTGTAACCATACAGCCGCCACATTGAATTAGCATCGAGTAGTTCTCAATTGCTTCTGGTATTTCATCTAAACCTGCGACAAATTCAAATATTAGTTTTTTTCCTGTGAAGTTCGAAATCCATCTAGGTATTTTTACACGACCGATATCATCACAAGAGCTGTGATGAGTGCAGCTCTCCAGCAGAAGAACTTTATCTCCATCTTTAAGCTTTGAGATATGTGGAGTGCCTTTAATGTATTCATCAAAATTACCTTTGAATCTAGCTAACATAATACTAAAGCTTGTTAGTGGGATTTCTTTCGGAATTGATGCTGCTGCTTTCATGAATACCTGGCTATCTGTAACAACAAGATTTGGTCTGATTCCTGTTTTTCTTAAAAAACTGTCAATTTCTCGTTCCTTAAGAACTATACACACAGCATCATTATCAAGTATGTCTCTTATAGCTTGTACCTGAGGAAGTATCATTCTTCCTTCTGGTGCTTCTATGTCGATTGGCGTTATAAGTAGAACTATATCTCCATGAGAAATAATATCGCCCAAAAGTGTTCTCGAGCTCAAACTTGATTCAGGAATACTAGATTTTATTTTATTTATCAACTCGTTGACATTATGGTTTTTCGAAAATCTAATAATTTTATCTTTATCTATATTGGGAGCTTTGATTTTGTCGAAATTTAAGTTTTGTTCATCCTCTTTATTGTGAACAATAATAAAATCTAAATCAAATTTTTTAAATCTGCTGATTAAGTCTAATTCAAATTCAGCAAATTCGCTGTTTGTAATTACCAATATTGCTAAATCGACTTCCTTTATAATTTTGAAGCTTTTAGCAATTCGTTTTTTCCCTAATTCACCTACATCATCTATGCCTGCGGTATCAATTAATACAACAGGTCCAAATCCAGTTATTTCAAATGATTTTTTAACTGGATCTGTCGTCGTGCCTGCTATGTCAGATACTATTGCGATATCTTGATTTGCTAATTTATTGATAAGGCTACTTTTACCATTATTGCGACGACCAAATACCCCTATATATGCTTGTTTTGTTTTTTGCATTTTTTTTAATCGATTAAATCCGAAATAGTAAAACCTAGTTGAAGAAGATTTCCAGGTTCCATTAATCTTTCAAGTTTTTCCTCTTCTATTAAATCCAATTCTGAGTTGGCCATAAAAATATCTATTTTATCAGATTGCATTAGTTTTGCAATTTGCGATGCTTTATGGTAACCAATATATGGAGATAAAGCAGTTGCAATAGAAGGATTTCGGTAAACTTTTTCATAAGTGTCCTTGTCGACTTTTAAGTCTTTTACCACATTTTTAAGAATAGACTCATTAGCCCTGCTTAATAATTCAATGCTTTGCAGAATGCAATCTCCAATAATTGGTATATATGGATTCAAATCCAAACTTCCTTGACCGCATAGGTTTGATACTAATAGGTCGTTGGCATATACTTTATGGGCACAGCTAATTACAAATTCAGGAATTACAGGGTTTACTTTTCCTGGCATAATGGAACTTCCCACTTGTTTTTTAGGTAGCTGGAATTCATCATTTCTGAAAAGGTCTGAGCTTAGGAGACGAAAATCAGATAACATTTTCTCCAGATTAACAGCATGTGCCTTAAGTGTTGCATGAATTTCAACGAAACAGTCAAGATTTGATGTGGTGTCAGAAAGATTTTCAGAAGAAGACAAGGCAAGACCCGTCAAGTTTTGAACTTGTTGGACAACGTTCATAATATAAAATCGGGGAGTGGAAATCCCTGTGCCCACAGCTCCACCGCCTAGGTTTATTTCCTTTATTCTCTCCATGCATTTTGAAACTCTCCACCAATCGCGGGATAATGCATTGTTGTATGATCCAAAAAACTTATCATAAGAGGAGGGTACAGCCATCTGCATTTGAGTGTACGAATTTCTTAAAACATTTCTATATTCGGACTCCTTTTTCTCTAATTCGAATCGGAGTTCATTTATAGAGTTTTCCAATACGAACAAGTCTTCAGTGATAGCAAGTTTTAAGGCTGAAGGTATTACGTCATTTGTTGATTGGTATATGTTTGCATGTTCAAAAGGGTCAACTTTTTTGTAATCGCCGCATTTGTGGTTAAGAATTTGCAAGGCTCTGTTTGATATAATTTCATTTATATTCATATTGATACTAGTTCCAGCACCACCTTGTATAGCAGGAACAATGAAATTATCAAAATGTTTGCCTTCTATCAGTTCTTGTGCGGCTGTAATTAGTGCATCAACAGTGGTTTCGTCGATTGTTTGAAATTTGAAATTTTCTTCAGGATGACGCAGTTGAAGAGCCTTCGTAAATTTTGAATAAGTATGGTAAGTTGCAAGTTTTATGCACGCAATTGCTTTATACCACTTAATATTGAATTTACTATCGTTTTCGAAGTTTTCTTTTGCACGTAGCGAATGAATACCATATAAAGCATCTTTTGGTATTTCTATTGAGCCAAGAAAATCTGTTTCTGTTCTACACATTATTCATTAATTTTTGTGAATTTACTCACATCTTTGTCTGTAATAGTGTCCTGTCCTAGAATAATTAATCTTTCAATAATATTTCTAAATTCGCGAATATTGCCAGAATAATTTAATTTCTGCAATTCTATGATTGCTGATTTATCAATCGATTTCTTAGGGTAACCCATTTCTTTGCATATGTTTGAGATGAAGTGTTCTGCGAGTAAAGGGATGTCATCTATTCTTTCGTTTAGTGATGGTATTTTTAGTAGTATAACGCTAAGTCTATGATATAAATCTTCTCTAAATTTATTATTTTCAATTTCTTCTTTTAGGTTTTTATTTGTTGCAGCAAGTATTCGGACATCAACTTTTATTTCTTTGTCTCCTCCAACACGAGTTATTTTGTTTTCTTGAAGTGCTCTAAGTACTTTGGCCTGAGCATTCAAGCTCATATCACCTATTTCGTCAAGAAAAAGCGTACCACCAGATGCAAGTTCAAATTTACCTTTTCTTTGTTTTATAGCAGAAGTGAAAGCTCCTTTCTCATGACCAAAAAGTTCACTTTCAATAAGTTCGGATGGAATAGCAGCGCAGTTAACTTCAATAAATGGAGCTTTGTTTCTGCTGCTAAGTTCATGGATTCGATGAGCAATGAGCTCTTTGCCCGTACCATTTGAACCTGTGATTAGAACTCTTGCGTCAGTAGTAGCAACTTTGTCAGCCATTTCCAATATTTCAATAATGGATTTAGACTTGCCTACTATTTCGTATTTTTTTGAAACTTTCTTTTTTAAAACCTTAGTTTCTGTAATAAGTTTAGATTTATCAAGGGCATTTTTAATAGTAATCAGAATTCTATTTAAATCTAGTGGTTTCTCTATAAAATCGAATGCCCCGACTTTAATTGCTTCTACTGCCGTATCGATATTTCCATGACCCGAAATCATTATAAAGGGGGTGTCTATAGATTGGTTTATCACCTCCTTTAATAGTTCCATGCCATCCATTTCGGGCATTTTTATATCACAAAGTGCTAGGTCAAATTCTTCTTTTCTAAGAATTTCAAGAGCTTCTTTGCCATTTTCGGCTAGGCTGATATCATAATTTTCAAATGATAAAATCTCCTTTAAAGTATTTCTAATACTTCTTTGATCATCGATAACTAATATTTTTGACATATCTACTGACTATTTATTGAGGATTCAAATTTAGATATTCATTTTTTGAATGGCTATTATAATTGACATAATTATTAAATGAAGGTAAAAATCATTATTTAGAGTTGTTAAATAACAAGACAATTTATATCGTTTGTTGGTATCTACTTTTGCATAGTTTGATAGTATTTTAATCTTATTAAAAAATATACTAAGTAATGTCTTTTGACAGTCAAATAATTACAAAAATAATTTTTTTTGTAATTATTATGAAATTTTCAATAGAACTCATATTAAATAATTTACCACAGCTTCATTTTTAAGTTTACTTATACTGAATTTATTTCAATTAGATTATTTGTTTAAAAACTATAATTACAACATGTTAAATAATGTTGTTTTTTTTCGAATAAAAACTCGCTGAAAACTATTGATATATTTATAAGTGATTAACAACTAGAAGTTTTTGTTGTGATGAATACATATTGGACTATTTATCGTTTTTGAAAACTTTTAATTTTTCTATAATCAGAATGAAACATTTTTAAGGCATTATCCGTACACCCTTATGTGTGGAAGATTATCTCTATGCAAGATAGAAAATTAAAAATTTTGTTTTTTCAGAATAATAAGTTTTGAATATGAATAGATGTAGGGATTATATTTTATTGATTTTAATGTTTTTGTTTCTGATTTCTTGCGAAAAGAAGAATGAGGAGATTGTTGCTAAGAGGGCAGAGATTATTGGAAATATAAAGCAATTCAATGAGTTTGGATACTCTTTAACCACTAGTGATATTATCCAGATAATAGTGTGTAATTCTGTTTTTGCAGATACCACAGAAAATGATATAAAGGGGCATTTTAATTTTAAACAGATACCATCAGGAGTTTACAGTATTATATATTTTAAAGAGGGGAAGTATCATTATGAAAGTCAGTCACATGTTATTGTGGCGGGCGATGAGCCAAATTATTTGTATGAAGAGCTTACTGAAAAGTCACAATCAGAATTAAAACTAGAAAATATAGTATATGGTAAGAATGCCTCGGCTTTTTTTATCGGTAATATTTCGAATAAAAATGTAGTGTCAGGAAAGTATAAATGGGATAATTCTATATTACTTAGGTATTTTATTAGTTCAAAATCTAATGTTTCTATCGATAATTATGAATTCACAGCCTGTATAAGAATTAAGCCTGATGATAAAGGTGATTTTTCTGAACATATTGATGGATTTTTCAAACCGTTTGGTTTAGAAGAACTGTATATAATTTGCTATCCATGTACTTCGCCAGATCACTATTATCAAGATTTTAAAACCAATAAAACTATTTACTGGGATTTAGGTTATCCTTCGGATAAGTATAAACTAAGCATTCCAACAAATTAGTATAATTAACAAAAAGAACTATTAATCATAGAATAGAAATGGATAGATATAATAGAGTTGTTATAGATATAATATTGATATCAATCGTGTTACTTTGTTTATCATGTGATAATGAGGTTCATTTTACTACTAATTGTGGCACAGTAATGGGACGTGTTATACTTCATGAAAATAACCAACATGAAAAAGAGAAACATAATGATATTTTGGTTCATATTGAAGGGATAAATCCTGAGCAGAAAGCCTATACTGATGAAAGTGGTTTATTTCAATTTGATGATGTTCCGACGGGGACTTATAATTTGAGCTTCATAAAGGAAGGCTTCTATGAGCATAAAATTATTTCATATCAGTTTATTGGTGGAGATTCAGTAAATATAATAAAACCAACTTTAATGTATGAAAAATCAAGTATAAAAGTCCAAAATTTGAGAGTAGATGGTGTTGAGGAGTTTAACGATCATACTACTCTATTCACAATAAGAGCTGATTTAGCAGATAAGCGTACCAATGATTCTAATTTTTTTAGGTATTTTGTGTCTGCAGATTCTAATTTGAGTTCTGCGAATTATGAGCATACTAGTTATGTTATTAATTCAAGTGATTTGGAATTAGATTTTAAACTTGCTTTGGATTCTAATCTTGTTAAATCTAAAACAGGTTGGTACTTTATAATATATCCAAGTTCTAATATCTATCCATATTATGTTGATTCTGAGTCGGGAACTAGGATTTACACAAGTTTAGGTAATGCTTCTCAGGTTATACAGTTAAATTAGGTTATATGAAGGTTAATTTTATTCTAGTAATATTATATTGTTTTATAATATCATGTACAAATGCTGATTTTGATGAGCTTACAGGCGATTTAGTTGGGTTTTCGGAATTGAAAACACTTGATGGGATTGTTTCGGAAGACAAAGCAGGTGTAGAGGTTTATCTTGAAGGATCTAAGGATAAAGTGTATACTAATGAGCTTGGAAGATTTGTTCTTACTGATATTAGTCCAGGTAGTTATAATTTAATAATGGAAAAAGAAGGATTCGGAAGTTTAGTCTGTCAAAATATCAAAATTGTAGGAGGGGTAATGCCTTTGGTTATTGAAAAACAAACAGTATTTGAAAAGGCATCTTCCCGTTTGATGTATCCAAAATTAGAATACAGTAATAATGTATTTCATATACGTGCTAATTTGTTAAATCCAGAAAATTTTAGAGTTAATATATTTGTATCATCTGAAAAGGATGTAAATTGGGAAGATTATAAAGTTTCATCTCCTTATTATGAATATATTCCTTTATTAGGGAATAATAATTTTGATATGTACTTTCATTTAAGTGATATGAGTTTTATTACTAGTTCTGGAACTGTGTATATTGCTATTTATTCTAGTAATTTAAATGAAAATGAATGTGTTAATTTAAGGCTTAATAAAAAATATTTTAATAGTTATGAAAAACTATGTGAAAATATTGAATTTACTATTAGCCATTCGGAATAAATTATTCTTTAATATTTGATTATAAAGTTTTATGATAGTAGTGCGAAAACTGCAGTTATTCATATGTGGAATTATTATTTTCTTCTAGTTTATAGTTGTTATCAGTTAGTTAAGTTTCTTTTATGGTGTTGTTTTGTCTATTGAAGCAATAGATAAGAGCCTTGTTTTATTTTTAACTGAAGTTTCTGAGGAGCTTAGAACGCTGATTATCTGAAGATAAAGTTTTTAAATAAACTAAAAAAATGCTGCTTTTTGAATGTAATTCACTATCTTTGAGTTCACTACAAAACAAAGGTGAAAAATTCAAAATGCAGCAACACAAAAGTACAATAAAAATCGAACAGATTTCGAAATTATCTGAAAATAATTCTGAAAT
>JAOARN010000113.1 GCA_025210485.1 Marinifilaceae bacterium
GACCTCCTCTGGTAAGTGCATCTTCCTTCCTCCAATAACTGCGACATCTACTATCTAACAATTTGCATTATGGACGTTACAATGATGTGCTTGCTTATCCTTGCTAAATAGCCTCATATGCCGTTCCTGTTCGTCAGTACCGGATTTTGTAGTCTCGCTTCCTTCACTGCAAACCTCACGATTTACCAGCTTGCGACTTACTAATACTTGGGGACGCGACTCCCTGTACAAGGGACTTACACCCTCTGGAAAAAGAACTAGTTATTTGTTTTTGTTTTATGTTAAAAAGTTTGTATTTTCGAACTTTTTATAGAACTTACAAATACTGTGTTCTAAATGCACATGCAGAGCACACACATTCATCAATCCTTAACCCTTTAATTTTAGAAGTGCTAAAATATTTAGAACAAGAAAGTAGAATGATTTACAATAAAACTATTTATGAATAATTAAAGAACAGCTATTTTGGCAATATAGTATCATTTATTAATTTTGTGCGAGTAATTTATTAAACAAGAAATGTCTCAAAGAATAAAATATATAATATCAGAATTAAAAGACCAATATACGATTGAGGATGGAAATAGACCATGGATTATTGGTTTTAGTGGAGGGAAAGATTCTACAGCACTGTTACAATTAGTTTGGTGTGCACTTAAGGAATTAGATTCAGAACAATTAGTTAGGGATATTTTTGTGATTTGCAACGATACTCTTGTTGAAAATCCAATTGTAGTTAACTATGTTGACAAAGTTTTGACTAAAATTCAACAATCTGCCACAGAACAAGGCTTACCTGTCAAAGTTCAAAAAACAATACCTCGTCTTGAAGATAGTTTCTGGGTAAATGTAGTTGGACGCGGTTATCCAGTACCTAATAATGCTTTTCGCTGGTGCACAGATAAAATGAAGATTAAACCGACTGCTCGTTTTATTACAGAACAGGTAGCTGAAAATGGAGAAGCTATTATTTTAATTGGAACAAGAAGTGCTGAAAGTCAGCAACGAGCGAAATCAATAAAAAAACATGAAATTAGAGGTAAACGGCTAACCAAGCATCCACATCATGTTAATACCTTTGTTTATTCTCCTATTAAGGAATTGATGTTGGAAGAAGTTTGGTTTATCATAAATACTGTTAGCTCTCCTTGGGGTTCTGATAATAGTGAATTATTTCAAATATATGCAGATGCAAGTGCTGATGATTATGAATGTCCTACGATGGTGGCTGACAAGAATCATACTTCATGTGGACAAAGTAGATTTGGTTGTTGGACTTGTACCGTTGTAAAAGAAGATAAATCAATGTCTGCGTTAATTAGTAATGGAAATGAATGGATGAAACCTCTTCTCTCTTTAAGAGAAAATATGGTTAATCAACGTAATGTTTCAGAAAATAGATTACCATATAGAAGAAATGGACAAAAAGCTGTTACAGACGACGGGCATAATTTGGGAACATACGCACCTCATTATAAAGCTAAATTATTAGAAGAAATTCTACAAGCTCAAAAGGAACTTCAAGAAACAAATGAAGAAATTAATTTAATTAATAACCAAGAAATGGTTGCTATTCAGGTAATTTGGAATCGTGATTTAAATTTCGAGTATAAAGTATCTGATATTTATAATCGTGTATATAATAAAGAATTAGATATGGAAACAATCGATCAAAAACTTGAAAAAGAAATAACTCTATTAAAAAGCGTTTGCAGTGAAGACTTAAAAGATTATAACCTTATTCAAGAACTTCTTACTCTTCAAAAAAACAAAGCACTATTAAACCGTAAACTTGGCTTAAAAGATGATATGGAAAGAGTTATCGAAAAATATCTAAAAGCAATCTAATATTATGTTTATAAAGGAAATAGAACTCAATAACTTTAGGATATACAAGGGAAAAAACAAAATATCATTACTCCCAGAAGATGATAAAAATATTATAGTTATTAGTGGGAAGAATGGTTTTGGTAAAACTACATTTTTAATGTCATTAGTTTGGTGTATGTATGGCAAACAAATGGAAAAAGTAGACGAATTATATGAAAAAGAAATTAGAGATAAAGGAAACTACACAAAATATATATCAGGTAGTTTAAATAGAAAAGCTCAAGAGGAAGGTGATACAGAATTCTCTGTTTCAATTACTTTTACAGATGTAAAGATTCCAGATGTAAATTGTAGTGAGGTAAAAATTAAAAGAACTTACAATACTGTTAGTAGTGCTTCTGATAAGGTAGAAGTATTAATTGATGGATACCCAACTGAATTGATAAATGATTTAAGTAAGGATAATCAAAAAGGAAAAGAAATTTTTATAAGAGATTTTATTCTCCCTATTGAAATTGCTAAATTCTTTTTCTTTGATGCAGAAAAAATAGTTTCATTAGCAGAAGTAAATTCCAACAACCAACGCCGTCAATTAAGCAAAGCCTACTCGGAAGTATTAGGTATTCAAAAATACGAAGACTTAAAAACAAACCTGGAAGAAAAACAAGATGATTATAGGAAAAAATCTGCAACACCATCAGAAAAGAAAGAGTTAAATGAATTAAAGACTAAAATAAAAAATGCAGAAATCGAAATTTCATCAATAAATGAACAAATTGATGAAAAGAAGGATGATAAAAGCCAAAAACTGAAAGAATCTGAAGAAATTCAAACGAAATTAATTCGAGATGGTGAGAAAATGTCATTAGAGGAATTGGTTAAGATGAAAGATGAACGCACAGAACTTGAAGATAGAAGAGAAGAATTACAGAGCAATTTGAAAGAACTATTCGAATTGATTCCTTTTGCATTATCAGGGGAAACTTTAATGGCAGTTAACGAACAACTTAATGATGAAAGACTTTTGGCTGTGCAAAAGTATAAGCAAGATGACGTAAACTCAAAAATTACAAGGATAAGACAAGAGATACAGGAAAACAAAAAATTACAAAAATTCCCTATTGATATTGAAACAAGTGATTTTTATGAAATACAGATTAGACAACTTATAAAAAAACATTTCTTCTCTGATTATCCAGAGATAAATGATAACTTAAAGATCCTACATGATTTTTCAAATTCTGAAAGTAGAGAGTTGGAACAATTGATAAATACATTACAACATTCTTTTAAAATGGTATTCTCAAAATTAAATGAGGAATATAAATATATTAAAAATCAAATTGATTCCATTGCTCGTAAAATCAGAGATGCAGAAAAGAATGCAGAAGATGAATATATCACAAGCTTAAGAAATAAAAAAGATATATTGGATAAAGATGTAATTTCTATAGAGAAGGAAATGGAACATCTAAATAAACTAATTTGGGAGCAAGAAAATAGTATAAAATCTCATAAGCAAAAGCAAGAAATCTTAAGAAAGAAGATTGATGATTCTAGTCAATATTCTCAGAAAGAAGATAAAACGAAACAACTAATTGTAACGTTGCAAAACTTTATTGCTAAATTTAAAGAAGAAAAGAAGCGCTCTTTGGAGGAGAAAATGTTAGAAAGTTTAAATGTTCTTCTACACAAAAAAGGATTTATCAAAAAAGTTGATGTTGATATTAGTATTACTGGAGAAGACATTGATATTACATTATATAATCAAAGTAATAGAATTATCGATAAAGGTTCTTTGTCAATGGGTGAGCGTCAGATGTATGCATCTGCTCTTCTAAATGCTTTGGTAGATGAATCAGATATTGAGTTTCCTGTTTTCATAGATAGTCCAATGCAAAAATTTGATGAACAGCATGCTGAAAATATCATAAAACACTTTTATCCCAATGTTTCAAAGCAAGTAGTTATATTTCCACTTATTAATAAAGAACTTACTAGAAATGAATATGCGCGACTTCAGAAAAACATTGCTAAAGCATATTTAATAAATAATGTTTCAACAGACAAATCAGAATTCTTGAAAACAGAGCCTGAAAACTTTTTAGCAACTTACAACAATATTTATAATGCAAATTAATATTAAAACTTCAGAGGCAAATCAAGATGTTGTTAGGAAGTTAACAAACAAATTGCCATCAGGTACAAAAGAAAATGTAATAGCTCGTATTGCATTTGGATATTCTTTACAAAAAGGAAAAAAATTTACTTCTTCAGAATTTTCTATCTACGATTCTAAAGGTAAAGAATATAAAGATCATATACTTTTTGATGCTAAACATCGTGATTTTTATATCGCATTAGTATGTCAACACTATGGTCTATATAAAACTGATGAAAATATACCAAAATATATAAAACTACATATCGATCATGGTTTAGAATCTATGGATAAAATTTTTCAAGATAACTACAATTATACATTCTTTGATTTTCTTGTTGAATATATGGAAAAAGGGATTATTCATCTTGAAAATACAACAGTTTCATTAGATGCTGTAACCAATAACAATCAGTACATTGAAAAATCTTATTATTCTAATCCATTAGAGATTGAAATTGGTCAAACACTTTCAAACAATGTTCCTATTAATCTAAAATTAAATAATACAAAAGATTATAACAATTGTCATATTGCAATAGCTGGAAATTCAGGAACTGGTAAAACACAATTTGCATTAGATTTTATTTCTCAAATCACTGAAAAATCAAATGGTCATATTAATTATATTTATCTTGATTTTAAAGGATTAAAGAAAGATGATATTGATGAGATGCAAGCTTTTTTTAATACAACTAGAACAGAATTTATAAATGTTCCTGAAAAACCATTTCCAGTTAATCCTTTAACATTTATAGATAATGTTAATGAAACAAACAAACAAATGGGAATTGATAAATTCGTCGATATTGTTTGTAAATATTCTAACCTAGGAGTTAAACAAAAAGGGAAATTACGAGATGCTATATCAGAGGCATTTCTAAATAATTCATCTTCTGAATATCCAACAATTAAACAAATAAATAAAGAACTATTAAGTATTGTTGGTGAAAAACAAGATTCTTTAACTGAGATTATGGGAGAATTAAGTAGATATAATATTTTTCTTGATGACCCAAAAAATCAGGCTAATTTCCTAAATAAAAATGTTTATTTATCATTATCAGGAGATTTATCAACATCTGTTCGTTTTACATCACTATTTTTGATATTGAACTATATTTATAATACCTTTATGAATATGGAAAATTCTCCTGTAGAGAATGGAATAAAAGCATTGAGGTATGTGTTATTAATTGATGAAGCTCATGTAATATTTAAAGAGAAAAAATATCAAGAAATACTTGAAAAGATGTTGAGAGAAATTCGCTCAAAAGGCGTATCAATTACACTTTTATCTCAGGGTATTGAAGAATACAATCAATCTGATTTTGATTTTTCGAGTATGTGTGAAATTGCTTTTCTATTAGATATAAAAGATAAAAACCAAAAAATTATGGAAAAATTCTTAGGTCTATCAGGCAAAAATAGCACAAAAATTGCTCGTAGCATGGAACGTATAGAAAAAGGACAAGCGATATCTAACATAAAAGAATTTGATACTGCTGAACGTTTTAAGGTTAACCAATATTGGCAACGAAATAAATAATGGTGATGGCAACTGAAAATAAATTTAGAAAAATTTCAAGAGATAATTTAAAATTAGACATACTAAATCCTCGCTTGCCAAAATCAAAGCAAGGAAAAGATGAAGCAGAAGTCATTAAGTTTATGCTTCTAGAATCAGCAACCCTTGAGTTGATGATGGCTATTGGAGAAAATAATTTTTTTGAAGGAGAACAACTTTTAGTTGTCCCAGACAAAGATGATGTAGGTAAATTTATTGTTGTTGAAGGAAATAGAAGGCTAACTGCTGTTAAGCTTTTATCAAATCCTGAATTATCTGTTGTTAAAAAAGATGCTATAAAAAGAATTTGTGAAGAAGCAGAACATAAACCCAAAGAAATACCTTGTTTAATTTTTTCTGAAAAAGAAGAAATATTAAAATATCTTGGATTTAGACATATTACAGGAATTAAATCTTGGCGTTTACTAGAAAAAGGAAGGTATTTATATGATTTGAAGCAGACAGAGTATAATGACGTTCCATTCTTACAAGCTTGTCGTGAAATTGCAAAATCGATAGGAAGTTCTAGTAGTTATATTAGAAGATTATTAACAGGCGTTGAACTGTATAATAAAATTGAGGATGTCGATTTTTACTCTATAGATGGTTTAAATGATACTCGTTTTCATCTTAATTATTATACAGATGCATTAAATAAAGAACATATTAGAACTTTTTTAGGAGTTGACTTTAATAGTGAACTGCCACTGGAAAATTTAAATGAAGACAAGCTAAAAGAAATTACTCACTGGTGGTTTAAAGAAACCGAAGGAAAATCAAGAGTGCTGGGAGATAGTAAAAGTTTAAAGATGCTAGATGCCGTTATAAATAGTTCTGTAGCTTTAGAAGCTTTTAGAGGTGGTGCTTCGATAGATCATTCGTATGAGCTGACAGATGATTTGGAGTTATTGTTTAAAAATGAAGTTGAAAAATCATTAAGATCGCTAGAGCAAGCTGATATCTATTCTAATAAAATTGATAAATTTTACACAGGCTTATATGATGATTTAAAAAGTATCAACGATTTAGCTAAAAAAATTAAAAATTATCAACAACAAAGAGAAAGAGATAATGACGACTTTTAACAATATGCTCCAAGATTGTTTTAAAAATTTCAGCAATATTGATAAACCTTCATACTCACAACACGAACTCAATTTTTTTGCTGACTTTATTGAACTGATGTCACTTTTTGCAAATACTGATGGTGTATCATACGGCGATATTTATGATAGATTTTTTGGTACTAAGGAATATTCCGAAAATGAAATTACTAAATCAGAACAAGTAGATAATGACGAAATTTTTACCCGAAAAATAATCAGAATAATAATTGAAAGGATTAGACTGTATGATGAAGATTATCCCTTTATTTATGATAACTCGGAAATAATTTTACTGAAGAATAATTTAACTTTTAAACAAAAGCTTTACCTAGGTCTATTAATTTCATCTAAACTTAATATTTTTAAAGAATTCAGTTCTATTATCACAACTGAATTTGAAAGCATATCATTTTTCGCTTTTCAAAATTTTTTACCTACAAATTCAATAGTTAAAGAATTTGGTAAAAATTCTGAATATAGTGGAAGTGCTATAGATAAAATAAAAAAATTAGCAATTGATTTAGGTCTTGATATTGATAAAGACGAACTTGAAGCAATATCACCTAGAAACAATCAAGAACGAGGTCTGGATATTATTGGATGGATTCCTTTTAAAGATAATTGTAAGAATAAATTAATATACTTAGCACAGTGTGCTTGTGGTAAAGACAAAGAATCTAAATTTCACGATACGAGAAGATTTGAAAATTATTTGCTTTTTTATAAAGCCAAACCCCAACATCTGATGTTTATTCCTTATTCATTAATTAATGTCTCAAAAGGTAAATTTTACCAATCTGATTTAATTGAAAAAGATTTTCTAATTCTTGAAAGAAAACGAATATTAAGTCTGATAAATGAAGAACCTAAATTACGTGCATTAAAAATAAATAAGATTGTTGATGGGTGTATAGCATATCAAGAAGATATTGTTTAAGTTTTCCAAAAAATATTGTACTATGGTTAATATAGAACACCCAGGTGTTAATCGAGTAGACCGTCCCACCAGTAAACAACTGATGGGATGAGCCTCTCATACTTCCGTATACTTCTGCAAGCTCAGTATAAACCAAGTAGTTCTCGTATACGGCGCTTGGTTAATGATGACTGATTCAGAAACAGTATGGACCGTTACAAAATTAGATTCTTTGTGCAATTTATATATTAGGAACGCACGGCCGTGCGTTCCTACGATACAAAATTTCATTTTTATAGCTTCTATTTTATTTCCTATACATTTACAATCATAAGCAAACGACTTTCTAATGATTGGAGACACGACTCCCTGTATAAGGGACTTACACCCTCTAGAAAAGGAACTAAATATTTATTTTATGATAAGATCTCACATCAGAATATTCTAAGTTTTTTTTGAAAGCTGCGAATACTATACTTTTTAATATGTATAGTACTCAAAATGAATATTCCATACTTCCTTTTACTTTACAACTGTCATTGATATTTAAAAAATTAATTTTATGTTTATCTTTTATTAATCATTAAAAATATTAGCTTTGCAACACAAAAACAATAAGCTCTATTATGATTAGCTACAAACTATATATCCACTAATCATAATCCATTATAATTCGGAGATATCAGCATAATTTAGAAAATAGTTAATACCACAAAAATTAAGAAAAGATGAAAAACGAAATCATTGCTCTCGCAGGGAAAGATCCTAAAGTATTGGGATTTACAGATGAACAAATTATAATAAGCTCAAAAAAGCACAAAACATTTGAAAGCCTATTAGAATCAAACAGAAAATCGAAGATGCTCGAAACTGTTACAAATATTCCTTTAGCATCTGTAAAAGAGTTATACTATAATGAAAAGAATGATAATTTCACAATTAAGTTTGATGTAGAAGGAATAACCCGAAAACAATCAGTAAGATTGGCTTATAATGATACACGTGAATCTCTTCTTTCGGAAATATCAGAAATTGTAAAAATGAATAAAACTGTATCTACAGAATCAAAAATAAAACCATTGCTTTTGAACTCAACTGGTTTTATCATAATACCACTAGCTACCTGGACTTTCTGGGATACAGCCATGATTGCACAAAATGGAGGACATTATGTTGCTTCAGGAAGAAGAAGTGGACTAAAACAATTATTATCAAATGGTGCAGAAGCACTTGGCCCAACAGGGGTGATAATTATTGGTATTTTGGCATTGCTTATAATGTTTTACATAACTCGCAAAAGATACAAGAATCCAGCTTCAGAGATATCTTTTAAATAGCAAGATATCACTAGCTAAAAATAGTTGTAAAAATCACAGATTATTGAGCCAGAATTTTTTAGCAGTCTATTTGGCTCATACAGCCAATGAAAAATTTTAACTTTAAAGCTTTTTGTACAATCCTAATAGTTTAGATAGACAGATGTCTTTCATACTATTAGGATTTTTTTTAATTTCATAATAATAAGCTACATAGAATCAATATAATTACAGTGTGGTTCAATTTGAAAACTTATTTATTAATACTTATTTCAGGCTTACAGCCTTTTTATTTATAAATCTTTTTAACCCAATGCATTGCATTGGGCTTTGCTATATATGCCTTTCAGGCAAAATGAATTAATTTCTAATAAAAAACATGTGTTGGATTCTATTTCTTTTTTTTCCTTTCAGGCTTGGTATTTGTTATTTATATTCCTTTTTTTAATGCAAATTTACCTGAAAGGCTCTTATTGCATAACATCAGGCATTGCCTAATGTTGTGAAGTTAGGCTTTAAAAATAAGCCTGTAAGGTAGCCTATGCAAAAATTATAAAGAAATTTCCTTGTATTTATCAATACTCTTCTTCTCTTATATGGTTGATTTTAGAGATGTTATTATCTTTTCAAGTGATTAAATTTGTATGAAAAATATTTTTCATGCTTTTTCTTAAAGTTGATATCAAATTTTTGAGCACTCCAATAATACAGAAGAAGCCATTACCACAGAAATATAATTATAAGGATTATATGACATCGTACTGAATTCTTCTGCAATGAATTTGATATTCCAGGCTTTCAGCCTTTTTATTTATAAATCTTTTTAGCCCAATGCCTTGCATTGGGCTTTGCTGTATATGCCTTTCAGGCAAAATGAATTAATTTCTAATAAAAAACATGTGTTGGATTCTATTTCTTTTTTTCCTTTCAGGCTTGGTATTTTTTATTAATATTCCTTTTTTAATGCAAATTTGCCTGAAAGGCTCTTATTACATAACATCAGGCATAGCCTGATGTTGTGAAGTTAGGCTTTAAAAATAAGCCTGTAAGGCTGATATATAATTCATTACACAATCTAACAAACCAATGCATTGGGCTGTGCTATATATGCCTTTCAGGCAAGGTTTTATACTTACAATATTATAATTTGTGAAATCTTTTAACAACTGAAGTTTCTGACCAAAATACACTCTAGTAATCAGAAACTTACTATCGTGGATATGTTCGTTTTTATATGTTTTAAACCTGTATCTGATTACAAAGCAAAGACTTACAAAAAGATGTCGTTTTTTGTAGATTTCAAACA
>JAOARN010000114.1 GCA_025210485.1 Marinifilaceae bacterium
GGGAATTCTATAGACTTGATGATTTGTAATATATGAGATCTTTCCACTTCGACAAGCTCAGCGCAGTGGCTCGTGCCTCGCTACAAGATGACAAATAGTAGTAGCGATAGTAGGAAGAGGGAACGTCTTGTTGAGCTTGCGGAACTCCTACCTATGAACTGGAAAAATTCTCAGAATTTGTAGACGTAGTTATTGTGACGCTTACCTTAATTTTATGTAGTTCACCTATTATTTAAACTGACCTTATATTCAAGCCTAAAATTCTAAACATATAAAATAAACTAAATTTATTAAATAAAGCTAGTTCTAAATTTTTGATTAAGTATTTTAATATTAAACTAGGATTATATAACTAAAAATCTATTAATCAGATAATACCAACAAACCTAAGATATTGTTTTATTAAACTTCGATTTAGCTAAAAACAAACATATATCCAGTTGTATATCAGAATTATAGATTTATTTGGCTCATATAATAAAACAGTCTAATTTTATAATAAGAAACTAAAATAAGGAAGCGACAATAAACTGTATTTTAATGCCAAGATATCTAGGCAACAAATAAAAAAGATTAATTCTATGATATATTGAGCATATTATTTTTATTGTTTTTATTGTGATAAAATCTACTATTATACGAATTAACAAAACTTACAATATTCAATTTTTTAAAACCCTTAATTCTAAAACTTATGCAACAGCAGCTAAATCAACAGCAGAATGGACAGCAGCTAAATCAAATAAATATCGGAAATTTAGCTAATAATCCTTTTTTTTTACAAGTTATAAACCCCAATAATCCATTTCTTCCACAAGCTGTAAACGCCAATAATCCTATTGAAATACAAGAAATAGATGAAGAAAACAAAAACAATGAAAAAATCGAAGAAGAATAATCATAACACATAGATTATTTCAGTAAAAACATGTAATAAAGGAGAAGTATAAACCTAATTATAATAGTTTATGACTATCTAATATACAAGAAGAAGGTTTCGAATACTCCGCAGAATATTATTTACTATAATAGTACTCTTTAGATATAATATTTAAGTATACAGTGAGAGCTTTTAGTTTAATTACATTAATATAATTTTCGATATTATAAACTTTAAATCATAAAAACATGGAACAACAACATCAGAATATACAGCAGCAGGGACAATTAAGTACAGAAGAAGGATCCAGTTTAAATGAAAGCTTCGATAATAATCAACCAATTCAAAACAGAAACATGGGACTATTATATAATCATTTTCATCGTAGAAGACTTATTTTACAAATACATGATTTGCCAAATCATAATCCGAACAATCAAGAACCAGACAATTCTAGCATTGGCGATATATTAAATACAACTGCTAATACAACTACAAATTCAAGCGAAGAAAGAGATGTAAACTGGGATGTCGATAGTATTCAATCAAATGAGAGCAACCAGACTTCTGAACAAGAACGAAATAGGTACAATTCAACTTTACAATTTAGAATAAATCCATTTCATAATCGCATTAGATATAATCAAGATGGTGAAAGTTCGAATGATGTAGAGTCTTATCCAACGTTTGTTCTATACTCTCTTATTAATCTTTTCAGGAACAACAATTTACAATTCCCGTTTTTCGAACAATAGAAAAACTAAAAGCTTTTTTTGTTAGATAACTAATATTAAGATAATTCACAAAATTACATTACCAATAATAATTAGTCTTTTAAAAATTTAGCTATGCAAGAAGATCAAAGAAATCAAAGAAGTCGCAGTAATAGTAGCGGTAGCAATATCAATGATAATAATCAAAGAGATAATAATCAAGAAGATAATAGTCGAGAAAGAAGCAGAGGGCAAAGCCCTGTAAATATAAGAAATGGACAAGAACAAGATCAACAGCAACAGAATCAGGAACAACAAGAACAAGATCAACAGCAACAGAATCAGGAACAACAAGATCAACAGCAACAGAATCGAATAAATCAAAGAAATTTACGAATAACAATACCTGAAAATTCATTTCATCAACAATATAGAAACGAATTTAATCGACTATTCGGATTTGATAACGATTCAATCCAAAACCAACAACAACAGCAACAACTACAACCACCACCATCTAGGTACGGAAGAATTGGAATCCAATTCAACCAAAATAACCTACAACAACAGCAGCAAAATCAGGAACAACAAAATCAACATATGAACCAAATGAATCGCCTATTAGGCTTTGTTGACAATTCAATCCAAAACCAACAGCAACAACAGCAACAACCACAAATAGATCATATCGCAAACGTGGATAATAGTGATAACGATAACGAAGAACGTAAAGTCGAGGGTAACTATAGCATTAGCCAAGATAGCAACAACCAAAACGAAAGAAGAAGAGCATTTCACCCTAATCCAGATCAAGGTCCAAATAGAAATCAACCTCCAACAGGAGTAAATCTGCTACGACGAGGAGTTCAGATTAATCTTCAAAATGTAGCAGACTTAAATCTACAGAATCCTAACAATTTGAATCAGCAGCAAAACATCCAACAAGGACAAAATAACAACCAAAGACAAAACAATAATCAAAGAGAAGAACGAGCAAGAGAAGAAGAAGAAAAGAAAGAAGAATAACTAAATTCTTATACGAAACTAGATTTTAAAATTGGAAGAGATATATTTTAAGTTTAACATAAGCAAATATTTAAAATTTTAATAATGGGAAACAACACGTATAAAAAGCCCGAACAAACCAATCTAAACCAAGAATATCTTAGCTTACAAGAACAATTAGATAGGCTAAATAATGGTAAAAAGGAATCTGGATCTAAAGCTGAATCTGAAGCTGAAACAGAATTTAAAGGAGAATAAATTAACAATATCCCAGACGATAAAACTGAAGATCTTTCTCTTAATGGGAAAACACAATGTAGAGTTATTCTAAATGATTCAAAAACTGACTACAATGAATATCTCTTTTAAAAACATTTTTTTAAAGGATTAAGAAATTCATAAATCTTCCAATTTTAGATTTATATAAAGAACTCTGCCTTAGAAAAAATTCTAAGGCAGAGCATAAATATATTTATAGAAAAGAGATTAATTTAGAAATAATTTTAAATCATCATCTACTTTTCCAATACCAGCAATACCAAAATTGTCAACTAACACCTTTGCTACATTAGGTGACAAGAATGCTGGAAGACTTGGACCAAGATGTATATTTTTAACTCCCAAATGAAGTAAAGCCAATAATACTATCACAGCCTTTTGCTCATACCATGCAATATTATAAGCTATAGGCAAATCATTAATATCATTTAGTTCAAATACCTCCTTAAGTTTTAAAGCAATAACAGCCAAAGAGTAAGAATCATTACACTGACCAGCATCTAAAACTCGTGGAATACCGCCAATATCGCCTAATTCTAATTTATTGTATCTATATTTAGCACATCCAGCAGTCAAGATTACAGTATCATTTGGTAGTTTTTCGGCAAACTCAGTATAATAATCACGAGATTTCATTCTGCCATCGCAGCCAGCCATAACAAAAAACTTGCGTATTGCCCCAGATTTTACAGCATCCACAACTTTATCTGCTAATTGCATTACCTGATTGTGTGCAAAACCACCAATAATTTCACCTTTTTCTATTTCCGTAGGACTTTGACATTGCTTAGCCATTTCAATTATTGGAGTAAAATCTTTCTCTCCATTTTCATTAGCCTCAATATGTACAAAGCCATCATGACCAGAAGCTCCTGTTGTAAATACTCTATTTTTGTAATTTGCATCAGTTTTTGGAGGAACTATACAGTTTGTAGTAAATAAAATAGGTCCATTAAAACTCTCGAACTCTTCATTTTGCTTCCACCATGCATTTCCATAATTTCCAACAAAATGCTTGTATTTCTTAAACTCTGGATAATAGTGAGCAGGTAACATTTCCGAATGAGTATACACATCAACCCCTGTTCCATCGGTTTGTTTCAATAGACTTTCCATATCCTTAAGATCATGACCTGAAATAAGAATACCTGGCTTGTCTCCTACTCCAATATTTACTTTGGTCAATTCGGGATGTCCATATTTTGAAGTATTAGCCTGATCAAGAGTTGCCATTGCTGTTACTCCATATTCACCACATTTTAAAACCAATGCTGTAAGCTCATCCGCAGATAAGTTATCATCCAAGCTAGCTACTAGTGCTTCTTGCATAAAGGCATATAATTCCTTTTTCTCAAAACCCAAATTGTATGCATGTTCTGTATAAGCAGCAAATCCTTTAAGTCCGTAAATCAACAGCTCTCTTAAAGATCTGACATCCTCATTTTTTGTAGTTAATATCCCAACCGTTCTTGCTTTAGCATCCATAGCTTGTTCCTCATATGAAGACCATACAGCCGAATCATGAGGGTTTTCTAAAACAATTGATTTTGCTTCTAATTCCGCCTTAAAAGCCTCTCTAAGCTTATATCCCTTGGTTAATACTTGAACAAATTTAGCCTTATCAAAATTTGCATTAGTAATAGTCATAAATAAACCATTCATAATAAAATGATTTATCTCATCATTTTCGATATTATTTTCACGAGCAAGACAAGTGTAAAATGATAAGCCCTTAAGCTGATACATCAATAAATCCTGAATATTGGCAACTTGGTCAGTTTTTCCACATACACCTTTAACAGTACAAGCCACACCTTTCGAAGCTTCTTGACATTGATAACAAAACATACTCATAATAATTATTTTTTAAATTTCATTAATATTTTATTCTATGCTATATTTCCTTTATTGTTGATACAAAAATCAAGAAATAATATTTGCCAAAATGTAACCATTGTTACATTTGGTTAAAATAATCTAACAATCAATCAAAACTTATTAAACAATCATTCTCTGCTACAATAGCATTCTCTTTAATATGTATTTTGGATATTTTACAATCATGCTCAGCAATCAATCTATTTTCCATTTTCATTGCTGAAATTATTATTAATATATCTCCTTTCTTATATTTTCTTCCTTCGACTACCAATATTTTTGTAATCTTTCCAGGCAATGGAGAGATTAGCCTCTTAGTTTTATTCTTGCCTGATGAAATTATCGATGTTCTATTTTTCAATCTATTCCAAAGACCAATATTTCGTACTTTAACATTATGCTTATTTATAATCAATGATTCTTCCAATCTAGTAATATTATAAACTTTATTATTCCACACTAAACTTAGTTCACCATCAGTTTGTATTGGTTTTATCGAATAAATCTTCCCGTTAATATTAAAATCTAAATATTCATTATTCGAAACACCTAAAAACTTCAACTTATATATTTTCCCATCTATTGTATAATTCTGTTTCATAAATTAATTTAAATTAGATATTAGACTATAAACCAGAGTTGCTTTTCCATTTACTAGCATAATTTAAGTATGATTTATGCTCATATAAATACTTTGAAATAACAGCAATGTTTTTAATATCATCGCTAATACTAGTTTCATATACCTTCTCAATATCTTTGATAATATTAGTATTATAATCCCCTTTAGAAAAAGAATCGGAATTTAATATTTGCTTAAGGAAAGCAATATTAGTTTCTGGTCCATAAATGCACAATTCATCTAATACTCTATTTGCCTTGTCAATAGCATTGGTTCTATTTTCGGCTCTAATAATAAGTTTTGCCAACAGAGAATCATAATTTGGATTTACCGAGTAATCAAGATAAATATTCGAATCTATTCTTATCCCTTCAGGAAGATGCAAGTATTTAATTTGCTTTATATCTGGCATAAAATCTTGATTAGGATTTTCTGCATAAATGCGAAGCTCCAAACAATGAGAATTTAACTTAATATTATTCTGGGTCAAGTTCAAAGTCCAAGCTTCAGCAATTTCAATTTGCTTGCGAACTATATCTATCCCTGTTATTTCTTCGGTAATTGGGTGTTCTACTTGAATACGAGTATTCATCTCAATAAAATAAAACTTATTATCCTTATCCAAAAGAAATTCTATTGTTCCAGCATTATCATATTTTAATAGTTTGGCTATTTCTACAGCAGTATTTAGAATATTCGCCCTTAATTCAGGACTAATATTCGAGGCAGGACTTTCTTCTATTAATTTTTGATGTCTACGTTGAACCGAACAATCTCTTTCAAAAAGATGTATTATATTAGAATATTTATCTCCTAGTATTTGAACCTCTATATGTCTAGCATTTTCAATAAACTGTTCTATAAAAATATCAGCATTCCCATATAGCTCCATTGACTGGGTTTTAACCAATTCAATTGAATTATTCAAATCTTCAGGTTTATATACAATTTTCATTGCTCTTCCTCCTCCTCCAGAACTAGCTTTTATCAAACAAGGATACTGTAAATCTTCTTCTATATTTTTAGCTATATCTGATTCCCTTAATATTATATTTTCTATTATAGGAAAACCATTCTGTTTAACAAAATCAAGGGAGTTAATCTTATCCCCCATTAGTTTAATGATTTCAGGACTCGGACCAATAAATATTATATTATTAGATATACATGCTTGAGCAAATTCATAATTCTCACTAAGGAAACCATATCCAGGATGAATGGCATCGGAGCCCGAATCATTTGCTATTTCAATAATCTTATCAGCATCCATATATCCTTTTTCAGATTTTAGACGATAACAAAAATCAGCTTCTATGATATGCCTTTCATTTTGATCAGACAGAGTATAAATTGCAACTGTTTGAATTCCCATTTCACGACAAGTTCTAATAATCCTCAAGGCAATCTCTGCCCTATTTGCAATCAAAATCTTTTTTATCATAATTGTTATAGTATGATTATTAAGAGCACTTTAAAGAAAAAAATTGAATGGATACAAGCAATTTACAAAAGATAAACAAACTAAAAAAATAAATCTACAAGCTCCTTATAATCCTGACATTCAATACATAGCCAGAACTGGGAAGTATTGATATGCCAATACGCAAAATAATAGATTCGGGAAAATTAACTAATCTACTAATGCATCATACAATACTAAGGCGTCTTTTCGCTTATGAGAAAGAAAGATGAGAAATCTACTAATCGACAAAAGAAAATAATTCCTAACTATCCTGTATAATCAATAAATCCTGTTAGATCCTTCTTGCTCGTGCCTCGCTATCAGGAGAACGGCATTGATTTATGATATTGGATTTTGGAAGCTAATAATTTAACAATCTTCTGAATCCTGCATAATCATTTAATCATGTCTATCATTAATAATCAATAAATCTTATTTGATTATATTAAATCCTTCTGCTACTACCTCTATACCTGAATGACATATTTGGGATTTGGGAAAGCAGCTAATTCGAATAATAAATACATTAGATCAATTAGGAAATACAATTTTCACCTACAAAACAAAAAGCGGAATTTCTTCCGCTTTTTGTTAGACAGATATAATAAAATGAATCCTAATACCTAAATTCAAATATACGCCTAAGCACTTGAAAAACAACATTTGAAGTAAGTTTTTTCACCTCCCCTTGTAGTATAAACCTTTCACGACGATCCTTTGTTAAAATTTTACTAAGAGCAAAAGTCAAATCGCATTCAGTTTTTGGTGTTTTTATTCCAGAGTGTATTATAAGATTTTTCTCAAATAATTGCCCTTGGTCAACTGCTTTTATCGTAAGTATAAAACCATTAATTTCAAAGGTCAAGCTTATTGACACCTTCTTATTATTAACAAATCCTCCTTTAACTAGTGTTCTAAATTCTTCTAGAAATGGTTTTACATAATTTTGTTGTTCTACACGTTTCAGTTTCTTACACTTTTCTTTCTCGGATTCATGTTTTTCTATCATTTCCAGGTATTTTCTCTCATTGCAGTTTAATTCTATTTTAACTTCTTCTTCTTTTAGTTTTTGTCGATATGATAATCTCTTATTATTGGTTAGGAAAAGTTCATTTTGTTTTGAGGAGTTGAGCTTCATTGGACCTACCTGTTGCCTAACATCTTGACCTATAATACTCTGTCCTACTCCTTCTGGTTCCTCTTGTTTAACTTCTAACTTAGTAATATTTACTGGATTTTGATTTTGATTTGGATCTTGAACTTGAACTTTATCTTGCTGAGCATTACCTCCAATAAAATCTTCCTGATTTATACCACTCTGCCCTACTCCTTCTGGTTCCTCTTGTTTAACAATGAACTTAGTAGAATCTTCTGGATTTTGATTTGGATTTGGATCTTGACCTTGATTTTGCTGAACATTATCTTCAACATCTTGATTATTTTGCCGAATTATTGTCGTAGGTACAGTATTCTGAAATTGATTAAATCCTCTATCTCCTACTGGACTAGAATTAACACCATTCAATTGCACTTGATTCTGTTTCTGAAATTGCTTATACCACTGCAAAAGCGGTAAAACCTGCTGTTGCTGCTGCTGCTGCTGAAAAAGCGGTAAAACCTACTGTTGCTGCTGCTGATTATCTAGTTTTTCCATAACACATTTTATTTATTTAACATTACACATATACATACATAACGAAACAAATATCAATTTGGTTGCACTTTGTATTAGCTCACAGCCTTAGTCAGAACAAACAAAACCTACACAACCAAGACTAGAAAGCCTTTTCAGCGACAATAAAAAAAAACAAAGCCTAGTGATTAAAATATAAAACTGGGACTTAAATCTATTTTTATTCTTTAATCATAATTAAAGACATAACCACTATTAGAAGAAAAATTAAATTGAATAAAACATAAGGAATCCTAAGCTTGTAATCTACTGCTGTGTTTTTTGTAAAATAATTGTTTTAGGTAAAACAAATTTATATTGAAATTAAACTGAAATTTGGTATTAATACAAGGGCTTATGTTTAAACTTATTAAAATAACACAAAACGAAACTATAAGTTCAATTTTTCGAACAAAATATTATATATTTAAAAATTATTATAAACAAAAAAATAAATTAAATGTTCAATATATCCAAAAAAACTTGGCAAGAGACTTTTAGCGAGGATGAAAAGCTATTATTATTAAACTATGCCTTTTACCATGACTTAAGTAAAACTAGTTTTGCACAAATGCTTGCAATGAATTCAATTGTGAAATCTGATAATTCAAAATTCAAAACAACTGACATCAATCTTTTCTTTAAAAAACTAGAATCTCATCAGTACCTAACTAAATATTACACAAATAGATATAGACTCAACTATGGTATACTTACTGAAGTATTGATATATTTCTACACTAACAATCAAGATTACTACGAAAAAATATTTCAACTAAAATCAGATGATGGACTACATTATTATAATAATGAATATTTTTTAGTATGTTTTGATCACCTACTTAGATCTGAAAGTTTTGATTTTGACGATACTATAGAAGAGTTTTTAGCATACAATGATTTCAGTGAAGTAATTAGCTTATTTTACCAAGCTTTTTATCATGGTGAAAACATCATGATTCTTGATAAAACTAACATTTTCATAGCAGAAAAATGTATTGATTTACTAATCAATATTGCCCATATGAAATTTGGGGATATGAAAAAGATAATAGAATATCTCAAACATAATACAGAAATTGACATTAAACCATACAGAAATAAATTAAACCAACACCTATTTTTCAGTAATAAACTAAATGAACTAATAGATAAGGACAATATAGAAAATCAAGCTTTAATAAGTTTTGCAAAGTCGGATTATGACAAGTCTTACCTTCAATTCAAAGAATTTCAAACTATATACAATGCTGACAGCAAATCTAGAAGAAAGTATATCCCATCTGTTTACGGCTTCTGTTTTATACTAAATATGTTTAGATCGGAGAAAGACCCAAAAATACTGAAGACCTACATAAATAACTATATAAAAGAAGAAGGTAAATTTTTTGAGCCGCTTAAGCTTCTTTTTGAAGCAAAATATGAAGCAGCTGAAAACAAATCAATACGAACTCTTAATTCAATAATATTAGACACTGACAATTTCCTAGCCTTAATAGTTCTATTTTGGATAGACAAGGAAGAATTCAAGACTGGTATTGCAAATCAAGTTCACCACCTAAGTAATACGAATAGAAATAATTTAGAATTATTTCATAATTGCTTGATGGATATGAGAAAAAGCATTGAGAGAAAAAATCATAAATTCGAAAATGATAATTTCTCTTTTGCTGATATATTAAGAATTGATAAAGAATGGGAGAAAGATTTGAATCTTCTCGAATCTCTTTCTGACAATAATAATAACACAAAACATACAGCTCCAAGTAAAAGCAGACTAGTATGGATGATTAATTTTAAACAAGAGCTAATTGAAGGCCTTGAACAGAAGTTAAACAAATCAGGTAAGTGGTCAAAAGGGAAAAAAGTTTCACTAAAAAGGATTAAAGAGCAACAACTTGACTTTATGACAGGTCAAGATATACTGATATCAAATAGCATACATAGATACCGAGGCTATTATGGATCTGAATACGAAATAGATGTTCCTTCAGCAATAAGAAATATGGTTAATCACCCTTTCTTGTATTTAATTGATTCACCTAGCACAAATATTGAAATTAGCTTACAAAAGCCTGAATTACTTATAAAAAAAACAAAAAAAGAATATACTATCTCTTTTGAGAAAAACACAAAAAAGGCTTTCAAATCAGATTTAAATACTATAAAAGAATCACTTACAAACTATGTATACTATGATTTCTCAGACAAGCTTATAAACTTTTTTGATAAATTACTATCACAAACTCTTACTTTCCCTCTAGAAAGTAAGAATAGATTTGAAAATGCCATTCACGGATTGGGTAACTATGTTACGATTAACGCTGACTTTTTATCAGAAGAATTACCTACAGTTAAATCTGACCCTACACCTATTCTGCAAATGATTCCATACCAAGATGGAATTCTTGCAAAATTACTAGTACGTCCTTTCAAAAACACAGGACCTTATTTCAATCCTGGAGAAGGGAGAAAAAATTTGAACACCAATATTGAAAATATAAAAACCCAAACTACAAGAAACCTGTCTCAAGAAATAAAATTAACCAATCAGGCAATAAACGATATAAGCAATATTGATATTGATGATAGCAGTGAGGAGATGTACTTTGAAGAACCAGAAAATTGTCTTCATCTTTTAAACGAACTAAGATTATACTCTGGCAAATTAAACCTAGAATGGCCTAAAGGAGAAAAACTAAAAATAGTAAACAGCCTTGACTTTGCCAACTTTAACCTTGATATTAAAAACACTAGCAATTGGTTTGAAATAAATGCGGAAATAAAAACCGATAGGAAAAAAGTCATCAAGCTAAAAGAACTGCTCGATAAATCAAAGGATTCGAAAAAAGAGTTTATAAAAATAGATGAAGGACAATATATTGCACTTAGCAAACAACTAAAGAAAAAGATAGATTTATTGAACCATTCGATTATAGAAGAAGACGATAAAATATTTATAAACCCACTCCTAACCAACACTGTTCAAGACTTTGAAGACTCAGGAGCTAAATTGAAAACCGATAAAGCATGGAAAGAAAACAGAAAGTTAATTGATGAAGTAAAAGCTTATAATCCTCAAATTCCGAAAACACTGCAGGCAGAATTAAGACCATATCAAAAAGAAGGATATGAATGGATGATGAGACTTGCAAAAATCGGATTAGGGGCTTGTCTTGCCGATGATATGGGACTTGGGAAAACTGTACAGTCTATAGCCATGCTAATAGAAAGAGCCCCACTAGGCGCTTCTATAGTTGTAGCACCCTCATCGGTTTGCTCAAACTGGGTGAATGAAATTAAAAAATTTGCACCAAGTCTGAATCCCGTTATGCTTGGGTTGAAAAACAGAAAAAAAACCATAGAAAAGCTAGGTGAATTTGATGTACTTATTATTAGCTACGGAATAGTGCAAACAGAAATAGATAAACTTAGTGAGAAAAAATGGAATAATATAGTTCTAGACGAAGCTCACGCCATTAAAAACATAAATACAAAAAGAACTAAATCTATAAATAAACTTAATGGAGACTTTAAATTAATTGCTACTGGTACACCAATTCAAAATAATCTTGAGGAACTTTGGTCACTATTTAATTTTATTAATCCAGGTCTTTTATTTTCTCAAAAACAATTTAGCGATAGATTTATATCCAATAGCGAACAAACAGGAAGTCAAAAGCATTTAAAAAATATAATAAAACCTTACATACTTAGACGAAACAAAACTCAAGTATTGGATGATCTGCCTGAAAAGACCGAAATTACAATTTCTGTAGAAATGTCAGAAGATGAAATTGCCTTCTACGAAGCATTAAGAGAGAAAGCGATAGAAAACATGGCAGACTCCGATGATAAGAACAAAACTAATCAAATGAGAGTTTTAGCAGAAATCACAAAATTAAGACAGGCTTGTTGTAATCCAGCAATTATAGACAAAAATTGGGCACTTGAAAGTTCTAAATTAAAAACATTTGAAAGAACTATGGACGACTTGCTTAAAAATAATCATAAATGTCTAGTATTTAGTCAATTTACTAGCCATTTGGCAATTATTGAAAATTTACTAAAAGAAAAAAATATTTCATATCAGTATCTTGATGGCAGCACTCCTATAAAAACAAGAGAAAAAAGAGTAAAAGCTTTTCAATCTGGTGAAGGAGAAGTTTTTTTAATTAGCTTGAAAGCTGGAGGACTTGGATTAAACTTAACAGCCGCTGATTATGTTATACACATGGATCCATGGTGGAATCCAGCTATTGAAGATCAAGCATCGGACAGGGCTCATAGAATTGGACAAAATAGACCTGTAACAATTTATAGGCTTGTAAGTAAAAACACTATAGAGGAAAAAATTGTAAATCTTCATCATAGCAAAAGAGACCTAGCAGACAATTTATTAAGTGGTACAGATACTAGTGGAAAACTAAATATCGACGACATGATTAAACTATTGAAAGGAGAAACAATTTAAAGCATTAATTGCAAACAAATAGCACTAAAAAATGACTCCTTATAAGATATTACAAATTTTAATTTTTATAAGGAGTTATTTTTGCAATAAAAACTAACAAAAGAAACACATACAAGAATCAGAAGAATTTATGTAAATCAGACAGAGTTTAAATTATACTCCCAAGATTTCAGGCTTACAGCCTTTTATTTTTATATGACAATATTTCACACTTATAATACTATAATTTTTGGATTTTTCGAACAATAATGTTTTTACTTTATTATAAGTATTCCTTTCATAATATGATTTACATCTTTTCTTATACAGTTTAACTATAAAACATGCTTAATTCTATGCTGTCCACCTATTATTTAAACTTATCCGTAAAAACAAAAGAAATATATGCAAGAATTAAAAGTATCTTTTCAGTTCTTTTGGTTCTTTCAGTTCGTCTTGTTCTTTCTGGTTATCTTGTTCTTTCAGTTCGTCTTGTTCTTTCTGGTTATCTTGTTCTTTCAGTTTGTCTGCTTCTTTCTTATTTTCTGCTGTTATGAGTTTATCAAGCCTTACCTGCTCGTTATAATGCTTGCGCAAACTAATTACAACACTTATCAATTTTTCACGTGAATAATTTTGCAAATTCAATTTACATTCCAAATCAAGTAATTTCATAAAACATAAAAAGAAACAAGCATTCTCGGCTCCAGTATTACCTGATACGAATTCATCTTCCTGTTGAAATTTAAACAGATTTTCCATTATAGAAAAACAATTCACTGGCTCATCTTTTTTAACTGAAAAAAAACCATTTAGTACATCACTTAGCTTTTTCCCATTAATATCTGAAGGACTTTTTCTCCTCGGATCAAAAACTTTGTATCTGTTTCTTTCTTTTTTTAAAAGCATAGTATGAGCTAAATCAGCACGACCTAATGACAATGTAACAAAACAATATTCATATTTATCTAAAAATTTCTTAATTTCTTTGCTATCATCACTTTTAGAAATAAAATAATTCAGATCATTTACTGATATTCTCTTAATATAAGAATTTTCATACTCAATAATCATTATTGCTATACCACCTCTTAATTTACTCGGACCTAATAGCTTATCTAAAGCATCATGTGAGTCAATTAATCCTCTTTCATGTTCATTTGCACCTGTAAATTCAAGCTTAGGAATTTGATTAATCTTAGAAATAAAATTCAATTTATTTGTTTTACTATCATTCAGCTTTTGATTATCACTCAGAATAAGATTCACCTGATTTTGAGAATCACTCAGTTTCTGCTTTTTCATAGGTCTAGAACTAGTATTTTTGTTTAAACCATCGGGATTGATATTACTTTGCTTACTTTTATGCTCTTCTGGAGGTTTTATACTAGCCTGTATTTTACTACTAATATCCTGCAATCTTTTATACTCATAATTCTTTTTTGGATTATTTACTAACCAACTTTTTATTTTTTCAAGGTATTCTTCTTTCGGAAAGTTTGTTTTATCGTATTTTTCCAAGCTTTTTGAAAATTTGATTAATTGTTTTTTCTGGTATAAGATTTTTTCCCTACAAGAATCTAAATTCTGTGCGAAAGAATTAAGCTTCTCATACAGATCAGGCTTTATTGTGTGAATATCTTCAGCTTTAGCATATCCTCTTAATTCCTTTAAAATATTATTACAACTTTTTTTTCCAAAAATTCCAATCTGATACTGCTGTCTATAATCCTGAAAATAAAACTCAAAAAAATCAGTTGATTTTTCTATCTCTAATATTCTTAAGAGGTCATACAAGTAAGGACAATTATTAAAACTGGATAGATAGTACTCATATAAGCGATATGATTCTTGCATATGCTTTTGGTTTTCCTGCAAAATCGAAATGCATTTTCCTATTAATACTTGTAAATTTTCTTCATTATTACTTTCTTCTTCGATTATAATAGGTTCTTCGGCTCGACCTGTCAGTTCTTCTATAAGTTTTTCAACAGGCTCTTGCATTTTGTCCAATTCGTCTTTTATTTCGTTGATTTTGTCATATTTATTGAGATTTGCATCTCCATTAGGATTATTTTCGAGCCATTTTTTAATTTTTTCTTCCAGACTAACTTTGGTAAATACATTTAGCTTCCGCATAATTAATCTTAATTTTTTATTCTGATCCTCGATATAATTTCTGCACAAAATGACTTTTTCATATAGAGAATTTATCTCAGACCAAGACTCTCTATAATTTCTATCAAACTTATAATTTTGTATTTGAAAAATAATATCGCCATAATTCCTCCCATAAATTTCTAGTAAATTTAAATATTCTCTATATATACGAGAAAAATCGTTTATTCGAATACTAAAAGTTCCCTCTGCAACTTGAAGTCCTAAAATTTCTATCAGTTCATCGAGAAAAGGAAAACTAATAAGCTTAAATAAATAATCCGCGTATAGTTTACATGATACTTCATATATCCTTTTTATAGAATCAAAAGTATAAATAATAGAATTGATGTCTGGTTCACAAACTATTTGATTATGTAACTCAGAAAATACACTTAATCCCTTGCTAACTTTTTTTTTCTTTTTTTTCTTTTTTTTCTTTTTTTCATTAACTCGGTTTGTTTCAAGTTCCGATAGCTGTTGACTATTTTCAAACCTCAGGTTTTGCTGTGTCTGAGCTTGTGGGAACTGTTTATGAAGGCTATGAATTTGATTTGGTTGGCCTTGTTGTTCCTGTTCTTGGGTTTGCTGTAGTTGGGCTAGCTCAGAATCAAAATCATTTTCGTAATTTTGACTTTGCTGTTCGCAACTTTGTCGTATTTGGTCTTGACTAATCTGTAATTCTTGTTGCTGATTATGACCTCGCGGTAACCTGAACAGACTTTGGGTCTGTTGGATTTGCTCTTGCTGTGCTTGGGTTTGTTGTAATTGGGACTCGTAAAGCTCCCATTTCTGAAGCTGTTCGTGATTTTGCTCTGTTTGGTTTAACAGTAGTTGATTCAGCTTATTCCCAAATTGCGTTAAATCAATCAGCTGTTCTTGTTGTTGTTCCGTTTGCTTTTGATTATTTTCTTGTGTTTTATTTTGTTCTTGATGGTTCTGTTGTAGTTGAGCTTGCTGTTCATTCAAAATTTGCTGCTGTTGTAGGTTTTCTTGTATCTGGATTAGGCTAGACAGCGATTGCTCTAGTTGGGCTCTGTTTTGCTCTAGCTGGTTTTGCTGTAGTTGGACTTGTTGTAGTTGATTTTGCAATAATTGCTTTAGTTGGTTTTGCTGTGATTGGTGTAACTCAGACAGCGATTGCTGTATCTTTTTGCTGATTTGTCCTAACTGGTTTTGCTGTAATTGATTTTGCTGTAGTTGGTTTTGCTGTAGTTGGACTTGTAATATTTGGTTTAGCTGAAACAACAGTTGCTGCAGATTATTTTGCAGTGCTTGGTTTTGCTGTAGTTGGTTTTGTTGTGCTTGGTTATTATATCTGGAATCCAAAATATATAGAATTAAGTTAAACAATTATTTTAGGCTTCATACATCTTACACAAAAGATTTTTTATGCAAGACATATTTTTTATTTAGGATAAGCCATTTTCCAGACTTATTCTATTTTTTTCTATTGCCCTTCTCTGCATAATTACGTCAACTGACAAATTATGGTTTCGTCTTTTTACAATTATTTCTCTAAACAACAAATTACCAACCTAAGTATAAGGACTTTAACAAAAAAAACAAGAATTAATCCTAGCTGCAAAAAAAGTTTAATGTATTTAACAATAACTATCTTATGTAAGGATTTGTTTTATTTCAATTTTATTCATAATATTTTCGAAACCTTGAGATTATGCATATAAGATAGATGTAAAATTGAATAAAACTGTTAATCGAAATCTTTCTCTGAGCTTACACTAGCAAATTAAGGCTAAATGTATTATTGCTTATTTAGCTTTAAAATTTCAGCACAAAAAAATCAAGTAGTTTTATTCTATACCTGTATCATATCAAATTGGCAGAAAATATTTAGCAATAAAAACACAGTTAAAAAGCGATTTCATCTCCTTTTAAAACAGTAATTACACTATTTAATTACTGCTATTTTTCTATTGACACTACAATTATTACTATCTATTCTTATAAAATAAATACCTGCAACATTATTCTCAAGATCAAATCTTTCTTTTTTAGAGCTGATAGTTCTTTTATGTATTAAACGGCCACTATAATCATATATAGAGATCATTCCATTAATATATTGATCAAAAGAAATTGTAAATTTACCCTGAGTTGGATTGGGGTAAGTATTTACTTTTAAAGTACTATTTAGTTCAACGATACCTGTAATTATTGTAGGTTTAAAAATATTTCCCTCTATTTGATCTTCTAAATTAATTGGCAATTGACTAAACTCTTTAATGTCATCCGAAACAAATCCATGCTCTCTTCTAATTGATAATTGAATTTGTTTACCTGAAATTATATATTCTTCGTTGAACCAAGTTGCTAGGGTTACTTCTACCTCTTCATTATAAGCAATAAGTGCATCTTTCCCCAAATGAATAATCAACTTATTATCCTCTAATTTGTATTCAGATATTTTAATCTCTTCCTTATAAGTCTCATTGTATAGACATATTCCTCCTATTGAACGGCTTAAATCCATAGGATTATCAGAAGCAATATTATGCAAAACAACCGTCTTAAGGGATGATTCCATTTCATCATTACCATTGTCTGTATAGATAAACTTAAAAAGCTTTACACTATTCTCTTTTGAATTATAATTATTTTTTAAATCTAGATAGCTTGGTTGGACTTTTGGTGCTTTTAAGTCGGAGTCGATGCTAAGTTTTGGAGATTCTATAGGTATTCTAACTAAATCACTCTCAAGAAAATAATTATTAATATCTTTAATTTGCATTTTTGCATACACCACTTTACCAGCTTCAGGTGCTTCAATATTGGCAGAATAAATAATAAATTTCCCATCTTTATCCTCGCGAAGTGTTTCTATCTTATTATCTAGTTTATTGGGAGCATAGCCCCAAATGATAGATTTTGCAAATCCAAGACTCTCCATATTTTGTGTTCTAAAACTTAGATTAAACCTATCTCCTTCAGTTACCAAATTAGGATTTAGGCTATTGAATTCTACAAAAGGTTCATTGGCATATTGTACTTGATATGAAATATACTTAGAACTAGTATTTCCATTCTTATCTTTAGCCTCAAGCTTTATATTTACAATATTTTTTTCGGATAATTTAGGAATAATTGCATAAAAACAATCCTGTTTTTCTGGATCTTTACTTAAGTCGATTATCATATCCTCTATTCCTGCTGTTATAGAATAAACTCTAATACGAGCATAATCAAAATCAGCTTGATCAATTTTTGCAGTGAAACGAACTTCTCTATATTGAACAATTGGATTTGGATTAAGATTAATAGAGTAAATTTTAGGACCTTCATTTACTTCATACTTGAATATCTCAGATTCGGAACTATTGTTTCTTTGGTCAGTTGCTAAAATCCTATAATAAATATCCCCAATAGGGAAAGCCACTCCCGATTGGTTGGTAAAAAGCCCATGTCCATTATCTGACAGTGCGACTTTATTTACTATAGCGCTTTTATCTGTGCCCCATAGAAAGTGTACTGTATTATAGTCATGGTCTAAATCATGAATATATGTGTAGATTTTATTCCTATCATTATACCTTCCTTTAATTTCAACATTCTTCAATTTGGGAATGGACTGAATTTTTACGGATTGAGTATTACTTATGATAGGAGATTGATTATTTTCTTCAAGCTCAACACAATAATACAAAATATTAGCTTCATGCTGTTTGGGGAAGAAGGTGCTATAATTACCCTCATTATCTCTCTTAAGCTGTTTTTCCTGAATAAGTTTTTGAGGATGAAATCCATATTTAACTTTCACAGAACCAGAAAAATCAAGAATACTTTTAATTTGAACAGTTATTGATAATTCGGTTTCTTCAGTGGGATAGTTATTGCTAATAGATATGGATTTAATAAGCGTGTTGGCACCTACCAAATAAGAATGAATTCCTGATTCGGAAAACTCACTCCTATTTTGGCTAATAATCTTATAATAAACATAGCTATTATTTTTCTGTGAGGGGATTTCGGCTTTAAACTTATCGACCTCTGAAACTTGCATAGCTATCTCATTAACTAATTTTTCTTTCTCGAACCCCCAATATAGTTTCGCCATTGTTCCTTGTGTTTGATTAACCAATTTTGCTGTAATTACAACAGGCTTATAGGCAATAGCGATGGCTGGTTCTTGAATAATTTCTTGAATTGAAAGAGCTTTAATAGTTGTAAAACTTTGAGCATTAGCTACAGCTACGCTACCATCATTCCCGTGTGCTTCAACAGAAAGACTGAATTTGGTATTGACAGAAAAACTACTAGTATTTAATTTATAATGATAGAATCCCTCAGTATCCGTTTTTAAATCGATAGATGATTGTCTTATTGTAACAGTTCCGTCTGCTTGTTCTATTTTAAGTAATGCTCCAATTTTTTTTAGTTTATTCTCTTTATCCTCAATTTTAAATTTAAACTCTACTGGGTCGCCTTTTAGAATTTTATCAGGCATTTGATTGTAGAAAGGTGTTCTTAAAAACTCTTTTATTACAACAGGTTCAAGTTTAGAATCATATAAAAGTTGTATGTCGTCAATTAAATATGCTCTGTTAGCGTCTGAGTCTGCCCCAGTTAATGATGTAGATTCCTTAAATTGCACTCTAATTTTTATATTTCCTCTCACTAAATTATCGACAGATTCCAAATTAATTATACTTGGATTACCATTTTGGATATGACCGATTTTCTTGTCTACTATAGAAATTGCATCAATTAAGTCGCGATTCTCATCATTTAACAAACCATTGTATTCTAAATACACTTTACTATCCACCTCTTCGTCATAACCATTAAGTCCAAATTCGAAATCTCCCTTCTTTCTTCGATATTTTTTCTTTCCTTGATATTCTGAAATATAGTATTCGTTTCTACCATTTACGATAGTTCCATTTTCTGGGACTGTCCAAAGACCACCTCCTCTACTAATTAAAATTCGTAAATCATCATAATATTCAACACCTAGAGCCGACACACCGATTTTTAATTTAAGCCCTTTGTAGTTTCTAAGGTCGAGTTCTTCAAATTCTACATAGGGACCACTTCCTATTAATTGATCTTTTTGAGGATTAGTCCCCTTTAGTTTTAGGCAACTATTGCCACTTAAGGATTTTGAATGATCAATAATGATTTCTCCACTCTGTTTATGAGTTGTATAATTCCAATTGTCGTTTTCAGACTCTTCAAAACCTTGTCTTTTTAGTACTTGCTGACCAGATAAATTAGACAGAAATAAAATATTAATTATCAATAAGATTAATTGCTTTCTTTTCATATATAAACTCTGAATTATTTAAAAAAAAACCAAGAGGATAGTTTGGAATAAAGTATCGAAGATTGTTTAACTAGGATGTCTTAAATTGATTTAATTATGAGAAATATTCTCGTAGTATAAGCTAATTATATCTACCCGCTATTAAATTACCAACTGCTCCTTTCTACTGTATAAACTATAGCTCAATTGACTGCAATGCTAGGTAATTTTTAATAGTCACAAAAATATTTTCATTTAACAGTTTGTCGTAAACTGTCAACGACAGAAATAGAAAGATATAAGGTATTTATGAGATAATAAGCATAATGTAGATTTGAGAAAGTAATTGATAAGTATGAAACTGTCGTTGGTATAAAATATTGAATAAATAAAAAAAATGTACTTATTTTATCGATATTCAGTATATTAAAAAAAATTATGCACTAACAATATGTTTTCAAGACACTATTTTTTCACAAAACGAATAATATATCAATGTATTTTATTGTTATATATCATTCTTATTGTAGCCTTATTTTTATTTGAGATTAGTAAAACTTTAGAATACCTATTAATGATAGTTAGTTTAACTTTGATCTCAATTTTGAATTATGAAATATTACTTCCAAATTTATTTCAAAGAAAGAAGAGTTTGTTTTATCTATTTTCAATACTTTTACTTCTGTTTCTTTTCTTAGGAATTATTGGCTTTATAAATTTTAAAATAAAAGCCATTGATAATAATTCAATTTCAGGAGTTGAGAAATGGATAGAGAATATTTCTTTACTCAAATTCATAAAGGTTTTTCAGATAAAATATAGTCTCTATTATATAATTTTTATATGTTTTTCCAGTATATTATTTTATGTTGGCTTATACAAACAAAAGGAGATTGAAGCTATACAATTATCGAAAGAAAAACTTAAAGCCGAACTAAAGTTTTTAAAATCTCAAATTAATCCTCACTTTCTATTTAATTCTTTAAACAATATATACTCGACAATATTAGAAAACCCTTCTATTGGTGCAGAATCCTTATTGAAATTATCGTATATGTTAAGGTATATATTGTACGAATCAAAAGAGAATAAAGTAGAAATATCTAAAGATATTGAGTACATAAAAAGTTTTATCCATCTTCAGATAATCAAGGATGATAGTATTGAAAGGAAAATTAAAACCTATTTTTCTATCTCAAAAAATATTGAAGTAGAACCCATGTTATTTATTCCATTTATTGAAAATGCATTTAAGCATGGAGTAATTGATGATTATGAAGAAGGGTTTATAGATTTGAGCTTAGTTGTTGATGACAGAATGATTTTATTTCAAATTGAGAATAGCCTTCCTAATCAAAAGACAAAAAAATATTCAGTAGGAGGAATTGGTATTGAAAATGTGACAAAAAGATTGGAAATACTGTATAATAAAAATTTTCAATTAGAGATTGAAAAACTTGAGAAAACATATAAAATAGAATTAAAGATAAATTTATGAAAATCTATACTTGTGTAATAATTGATGATGAGTTACCAGCAAGAAAGTTATTGGCTCGGTATGCCAAGAAAGTCCCTTTTTTGGAAATTGTAGATAGTTTTAAAGGACCTTTATCTGCTTCACCCTTACTTCAAAACCAGAACATAGATATTGTTTTTTTGGATATACAAATGAATGAAATGTCAGGTATAGATTACTTAAAAACAATCAATTTAAAATCTAAAGTTATTCTAACCACTGCATTTGAAAAGTATGCAATAGAAGGCTACCAACTCGATGTTGTAGACTATTTATTAAAACCCTTTTCTTTTGAACGCTTTATAAAGGCAGTAAATAGAGCAATCTCATTAGTTGAAAAAAATATAGACAGTGATTCAACAAAGAAAATGCAAAAAAGCAGGGTTGGAGGAAGAGAACCTAATTATATCACTATTCAATCAAATCATAAATTTATTAATATTAAATATTCAGAAATTGAATATATTGAAGGTTTAGGTGAATATTTAAGCTATAATTTAATAGATAAAACAAAAATAGTCTCTCTCGAAACTTTAAAAAATCTAGAAACTATTCTTCCTGATGATTTTGTGCGAGTTCACAAATCTTATATTGTATCAAAATATAAAGTCAAAGAGCTTGTAGGCAACAGTCTGAAATTAATAAATAAGGAAATTCCTATTGGGAGGAGTTATAAGAAAATAATAATGCAACAGTTATTCCCAAGGTTTGGGAAAGAATAGTTTTTTTTCGCCTTTAACTACATTAATTATTATCACATATAAAAAAATCAGGATTAATCTTATACGATTAATCCTGATTTTAAATAAAATTATATAGAATATAAAAAAAAACAGACAAGAACTATGATTTAAAGCCCAAATACCTTTCTAATTGTTTTATAAATCCATCAATCCCACTTGAAGACTGAATTAACACATCCATGTCATTA
Organism: Marinifilaceae bacterium; assembly: GCA_025210485.1. Classification (GTDB taxonomy): domain Bacteria; phylum Bacteroidota; class Bacteroidia; order Bacteroidales; family Marinifilaceae; genus JAOARN01. Next base: position 22,832 of record JAOARN010000114.1, read on the forward strand.
GCAGCAGAACTTCCAATTTTACACGAAGCATTTGATAAACTTGTAATGTATTTTATAACCATATTACCACTCTCAGTCATTGATAATAATATGTCGAATTTTTTATCAATAAATTCCTTTACCTTATCATTTAAAGGTTCTCCATTCCATTTCACGTCTTTTTTGTTAAATACAAAAATTTCAGAACCTACAAGATAATCAGGAGTCGTATCCGACTCTTCCCAGCCCATACATTGAGTTGTTATATTGTGAGATTTTAGTCTGCTTGCAAATCGTTTAATTTTATTATAATTATCCTCTTCCTTGGTATCAAACAATATCCCTATACTTTTAGCTGTATTAAGATTATGAAATTCTTTTTTCCTTTTCAGATTATGTTTTTTTTTCTCAATTGCAGAATTTGCTATTTTCGTAATAACAGCTCTAAACATCATAATAAAATTAAATTAGTAAAAATAGATAGTCTAAACAGATGGTTTCTGTTAGGAAAGACGAAATGCAATTAATATAAACATAACACCCAAAACCTATAAGACCAAATATAAAATATATAAGCAAAAGAAAAAAATATCCCTTTTCCAATATAATATAAAAAACTGTTTCAATTAGTCTGTGCAAGGAAAACCTAAACAAATATTTAAAGACCGAACAGCAATACAATAAACATATTAACAATGATTTAAATTAATAAACTCGCTAAGTTTAAAATTTACAAAAAAGAAGCTTTTTAAAATATTGTGATTAGTTACCAGTCTATAAAGTTTAATATATTTTAACACATTCATTAAGCTTTATATTTATATCGCATTTTATGAAGAAGCAGTATTATGATTCACAATAATTCAATCTTGTATAAAGCATAAGCTTCTTTGACAGATTATAGCCTATTGTTTTCTATACTTATCTTTTCTAAGATTTGAGACACAAAACTTAATGGCTTTAAACCGATAGAATTATGCAAGAAAACACCCCCCTAGTCTATTCTCTTTGCTTAATCGTTTTTTCCTGTATATAATTAACTATCAAGCTCCTATATTTACTAGGCTTTTTACTGCCTAATTCATGCCAAAGTTCAGCATGAGTTTTATTATAAATATATACAAATTCAACATTATCATGTTTTGCTTCTCTCAAATCTTGATCGAAAAACCGATGATAAACATTTGTTTCATTGTCCGAAATAAACAGCGCAGGTGTAATTAGACTATCTATATACTGATTAGGTGAAGCATCCACTTGTTCTGCCAAGCTAGCACCAAAAACTGGATTTATATGAATCTGTTCATATTTTGGATTCTCTTCGATTAGTACTTTTTTGTACTTAGGAATATCGTAACAGCCACTAATTGGAATTATAGCTCTTATCATTTTATTCGAAAGGCCTAAATCATTTAAATATCTACTATCCATTGCTAATAATGCAGCAAGATGAGCCCCTGATGAGTATCCTGCCACAAATATATTTTGCTTAGAGTAATTATACTTGTCAGCATTTTCATACACCCATTTAAATGCTTTTGCTATATCTTTTATATGTTCTGGATGCTTTATTCCTTGCTTAATTTGAGGTTCTTTTAATAAAGCAGGACTCAATCGATGCCCAACCGATATTGTAAAGATTCCATTTTCGGCGAATCTTCTACATATTTTCATTTCAACATCACGATTTACATAAGCCCAAGCACCTTGCCCTATCCAAATCAAAACGGGTGGCTTTGTCGTATTTTCAGGAATTATTAAATTTAGTTTTGTTTTTTCTGGCTGATCATTGTTATTATTATAATATGGAATATTATTTACTTCTCTATACTTTGCTTTCTCTTGATTGGTATTATTAGTACATGATATAATCAGCATTAATAATAACAATATCAAACTGTAGTTTTTAAAAATGTTTTTCATTGGATTTTGAATTTTAAAATTTTGAATTAGATTCTTAAATTACCAACAAAATTTATATTTAGACTATTTTTTAGCTAAACGGATCAAACGAGTCTATATACATAATAATTTAACGATTAAAAATATTTACTAAACTAGACTTAAATTACACTATAGCTGAACTAAAACATAGTACTCTACAATCTTGAGTGGTGTAATTTCATTCTGACCATTTAATAATTTTAATTGTTTTTAAAGTCAAATCTTTATAATCCGAACCATCTTTGCTTATAGTAACTATAGCTGAATCAATTTCGTCATTAATACCCGATTTAGTTTTACTCAATTCTGAAGCCGAAAAACTAAAAATTCAACTTTCCCTCTTTTTTTGTACTAAGCTCTGCCTCTACACTTTCATTGTCGCAAGAAAATAATCCAAGGTAAAGCAAAGTCATAAACACAATTGATAAACGTTTCATAATTATTTATATTTTAATATTATCCTGCGAAATTAGATAGAATATATTTATCAAAAGTGTTCAAATCTTATAAAACTGTGTTCAAATAAAACACAAGGCACATTCCATAAACCCATTACTATAATTGATAAATAGATCTATACTCTAAGGGAGTACAATTTGTTTTTTTACGAAATAATTTACTAAATGATTGAGGAAAAGAAAAGCCCAATTTATATGCAAGTTCGGCAACTGACAAATCGGTTGTTGCAAGTAATATTTTAGCCTCTTCCATTATTTTCTGATGTATCAATTGCTGAGTCGAAAAACCAGTATTCTTTTTTAAGAAGGCCGACAGCTCTGTAGATTCAATATTTAAACTATTAGACAAAAATTTGACAGTTGGATATTCCTCGTATTTTTTATTTTTATAATAATTATTTAATATATCCTCTACTCTAATTAACAAATCATATTTTTTTGTATAACTATCCTTAATATCATTATTGTATACTCGTTTTGCATGAAGCAACAAGAGCTCTAAATTTGTTAGAATAATCTGCCTACTTATAAATTTATTATATGTATTAAATTCATTAATTATTGATTGAAAAATATATTCAAACTGAAACCTTTCTTCTCTTGATATGTTTGCCGCTCGATTGTACTTATATGAAAAAAAATCGCATTCCTTAATTTGTTCATGCACGTCATGATTATTCAAAAAGGCAGGATGTATTAATAAACTATAGCCCTCTGGTCGTTTTGATCCAAAATCGACAATTGAAACAACTTGTTCGGGAGCAATAAAAGATATTCCAAAGTCGGCAAACTCAAAACAATTCAAGCCATATTTCAAATCCCAATTATTCCCTTGTTTCATAGTAATTATGTAAAAATCAGTCGACACATTATAGTAAGACTTATCTTTAAACAATTTGACTTTAGACAAATCGATGACACTCATAAATTTATTTTTGGGTTTGTCCAAATCTAAATATTCGTGAATACATTCTAGATCATCGAAGTGCATATTTGCATTTATTCTTTTCATAAAATGATTAGTTTTATTAAAATGCAGCACATTTGTATATTCTTATAAAAGCTATTTTCAATAATTGTAATTAAAATTATATGTGCTGCATTAAATATCTTGTTCGAAAAACAAAATTTTAATACTACAGCACACAGCTATTAGGCAGGCTGTGATGAGCATCTTTATATCCCTATTTTCTTCTGTAGTGATAGATACAAAGACTATTTTATCTCAATCCAATGACAAAAATACATAAAATCTGCTTTTAAAAAAACATAGAATCGACTATCCCTGATTTATTACTAATAATATCATTTATCAATAGATTTTCAGTATTTATCCAAACTTTTTTATCGTAAAAAAGAATAGTCTATATTTTTAAAAGAAAAAATGCAAAATCAAGAAAAAGATAATAATAGCCAAATTCAATGTAATGAAATCAATCCAACCAAAATTGAAGATCTAATCAATCAAAATACAAACATTTACACACTAGCTGAAAAAGAAACACCAATAACATCCAAAAGAAGAAATGGGATACACAACATTGCGCAATCTGATCTAAAATATGAATATAATCTTGAAGATTTTATCTCTTCTGGACACCTAGAAGCATTAAAAGATGTTTGCAAAAGATATAATTTGATAATTGCAATTAGACAAACAGGTAGATACTCTGTAGAAAGAATAAAACAAGCTGCGATGGCAAAACCTCACTCGATACTAGAGAAAACAATAAAAGATAGCTCCATTAACAAGTTTTATTCTTCAGAAAAAACATTGAAAAAACCATCATTCAAAAATCTAGAATTGACTCCAGAAATTAATACTGTAAACACGGATAATTTATCAGGACATTTCCAAACCAATGGGAATTTAATGAGCCTAAGAAACAACAATAAACCATCAATAAAGCTTACAAAAGCAACAATTTACAAACCGACAACCAATGAACCCACAACTAATAAATCTAAAACGAATGAATCTACAATTGAACGTTTTGAAAGACTTACAAAAATTGATTTTGACAAGATATGCGGATTTGTTGGACATTGGAGTAAAGAGGGTGAATTACTAGGTTTAAGAACAAACGAGGAACACAAGGATGAAATAAAAAAACTACTATCTATTGAACCGAAACCAATAGAAAACAATCCATCAGGAAACTACATACCTATTGAAGAACTAAGAAAATTTACCAAAGAGAATCTTGAATCCAATGCCCGTTTTTTTTATACGGGTGATTACGACTTACACGAAATATATCAGCATAATACAGCCTTGCCTGAAGCATCTGACAAAAAAAAAGCTATATTAAACTACCTAAATAGTTACATAGCCAAAACAGATACAAATAGAAAAGGTAAATTTAAAGTTATAAAAAAGAGTATAACAATAGATAATAAAACTGTTCCATGTGATTTGTTAGTATTGGAAGTTGGCTCTTACTATGCTATGTTTCAACATGGGGATCAAGCTGGGTACATATTAAACCAGATACATGAAGCAAGAATAAACAAAGATTACACTGATGATCAAAAAGCAAAATTAGTAGAAGCTGTAGCACAGGAATCAGACGAACCTATACTATGGATATCAAATATTCCCGATTGCATGTGTTTGGTATCAAAAAACAAAGAAGGACATATGTATGTGAGGTATATTTATAAAATTCAATCAACATCTTTTTGGTCCGATGAAAATCAAAAAAAACTTAGAAAAGGTAAACTTCTCGCAACTAATTTAGGATAGATTATAAAAACATCAGAGTTTTGATCTAAAATAAATTCCTAAATTTGTAAAATATAAGTAAATCGTGGGCAGATAACAATTTCACCCAAGTTTATTACTTTTTTTACAGAAAACAAATGCAATGAAAAATTCATATATAGATTTAATAAAACAAAGTTTTGATTTCCCACAAGAAGGATTTGAGCTAAGAGATGGAAATTTAACATTTCATGGAGTTCCATTAAAACAATTGATAAAAAAATATGGCACTCCATTTAGATTTATATATTTACCCAAAATAGGCAACCAAATAAAAGAAGCACGAAGACTATTCAATAGAGCTATTAAAAATAATTCCTACCATGGAACTTACAATTTTTGCTACTGCACAAAGGTCAATCATTTTTACCATGTTGTAAACGAAGCTTTAAAGCATAATGTAAACCTTGAAACATCATCCAGTTTTGATATAGATCTTATTCTTTCAATGTACAAAAAAGGTAAAATAAAAAAGGATATAAAAATCATTCATAATGGATACAAAACGGAAGATTACATAAGGAGAATAATTGATTTACAGACTGATGGCTTTTGTAATTCAATCATAATTTTAGATTCCAAAGAAGAGATTAATCGAATACTACCAAACATAGACAATAACAGTAAAATCAAAATTGGAATCCGAATGGCAATAAACGAAGAGGTTCAGTCTGCATACCATACCTCTCGTCTTGGTATTCCAAAAAGCGAAATCATTGACTTTTACAATAAATTTATAAAAGATGACACAAGATTAGAATTGAGCATGTTTCATTTTTTTATTGATTCAGGAATCAAGGATAAACCTTATTACTGGGGTGAATTTAATCAAGCATTAAAACTATATGTAGAACTTAAAAAACTATCCGATAGTCTTAATTGTTTCAATCTGGGCGGTGGATTTCCTATCCGAAATTATTTAGGTTTTGAGTATAATTATGAATATATGATCAATGAGATCATAAAACAGATAAAGGAGACCTGTACTAACGAAGATATTGTAGTTCCTGATATTTACACCGAATTTGGCAAATACACTGTAGGTGAAGCTGGAGCTATAATCTTTGAAGTATTGGAACAAAAAAAACAAAATGACACTGAGCTATGGTATATAATTAACAATAGCCTAATGAACACTATTCCTGATGCCTGGACATTGCAAGAGAAATTTATTTTGCTACCAATTAACAAATGGGAAAATGATTATAAAAGGGTAAATATTGGAGGTATAAGTTGTGATCATTCCGATTATTATAATTCCGAGGATTTCAATCAAGAAGTTGTCCTTCCAAGCTATTCAAAAGATGAAAAAGAACCTCTTTATATAGGATTCTTCCACACAGGAGCATATCAAGACTCTGTTAGTGGGTATGGAGGTATAAAACATTGTTTGATTCCTTCACCAAAACATGTAATAATTGATCGAGACGAAAATGGGAATATTATTGACAAAATATACCGAGAAGAGCAATCAAGCGAAGAGATGTTTAAGATACTAGGATACAATCAATAATAACACCTTTCTAAGCTGCAAAAATAAATTTTTATACAGCTTAGAAAAGATTCTAATACATCTCATTTATAAGAAATAAATCGGCTAGAGCTATGGCAGTTATCGCTTCGACGATAACTGGAACACGAAGAGCAATACAGGCATCGTGACGTCCTTTTATTTCTAAAGCTTCAACACTATCGCTTGAATATCTATATGTATTCTGTTTTAACGAAATAGAAGAAGTAGGTTTTATCGCAATTCTAAAGACTAAATCATTCCCATTAGTAATTCCTCCACTAATCCCTCCAGAATTATTAGTTTCGGTATGTCCTTTATCATTTAATATAATATCATTATTTTCAGAACCTTTTATTGCTGCGGATTCAAAACCGAGTCCAAATTCAATAGCCTTAACAGCAGGAATAGAAAAAGCCAAATGAGAAATCACAGATTCTACAGAATCAAAAAAGGGTTCGCCTAATCCAATTGGTATTCCTTTTGCCACACATTCTATCAATCCTCCTAATGAATCTCCAGTCTCTATAGCATTTTCAAGTATTTGTTCGTAATCCTCCTTGCCTCCTACTTTCAAAATACTAGCCCTAATATCAATAGATTTTATAATTTTCTTTGCAATAACTCCAGCTGCCACCAATGCAAGAGTAAGTCTTCCCGAAAAATGTCCTCCTCCTGTATAATCATTAAAGCCCTTATATTTACTTTTTGCTACAAAATCGGCATGTCCTGGACGAGGATTATCGACCAATGAAGAATAGTCCTTTGACTTAGTGTTATTATTTTTAAAAAGTATAGTAATCGGAGCTCCACTAGTTTTGGATTCAAAAACTCCACTTATAATCTCTGGCATATCCGATTCAATCCTAGGACTAGTACCTTTAGCACCTGTCTTGCGACGTTTCAAATCAGGAATAAAATCCTCAGCCGAAAGACTTATTCCTACAGGACAACCATCAATGCAAACACCAATAGCTTTACCATGTGATTCTCCAAAAATATTTATTTTAAATAATCTTCCAAATTCATTCATAACAGCTAAGAAATATTTTTTATTATAGAGGCTAATTCTTCTATCTTCAAACTTTTAATCACAGCCTTACCTATTCTTTCCAACAAAATAAAGTTGATAATATCTTTATCTTTTTTCTTATCCATCGATATTATTTCAATAATTTTTTGCGGTTCTACATTATGATTTACTGGCAAATTAAATAGCCTAAGAATCGAAATTAACTTTTCATAATCTTCATCTGGGAAAGATTTATAATGGCGAGACAAATTTGCGGCAAACACCATTCCTACAGCCACTGCCTGACCATGTGTAAAATTTGACTCTATCTCGATAGCATGACCTAAACTATGACCAAAATTAAGAATTTTACGCAGCGAAGATTCTTTGGGATCTTTATTAACCACATCAACCTTAACCTCAATCGTCTTAATCAAAAGTTGAATCATCAACTCTCGATTATTATTCATGATTTCCTTATGATTTTGTTGAAGAAATTCAATTATACTTTTATCATAAACCATCCCATGCTTAATGAGCTCTGCCATACCACTATTAAACTCAAGCTCAGGAAGAGTATTTAACAGCTCATTATCAACCAATATAAACTTTGGTGCATTAAAACTCCCTACTATATTTTTATACACTCCAATATTAAAGCCATTTTTCCCACCAATAGAAGCATCTACTTGAGCTAACAAACTGCTTGGAACAAATCCAAATTCAACACCACGCATATAGACAGAAGCAGCAAATCCTAAAATATCACATACTACTCCGCCGCCCATTGCAATCGCAAAACTATTTCGATCAATGCCAAGCTCCATAAATTTGAGAATAATATATTCAACTGTCGACCATTTTTTTATCTGCTCACCAGCAGGAATAATAATATGAGGATACGAATCTATAAATTCACTATATGCCGAATAAATATTTTCATCACAAACCAAAACCGTTTTCTTATCAGGGAGATAGTTAATCAGATTTTTATATGATTCGCCAATATAAATATCAGTATTTTGAGATTGTATATTAAGTTTTTTTACTGTCATAATATTAAATATATATTATTGAATTTTCTTAAAGTATCAATATTGAAATTCAGCTTCCGAAATCGACAAACAAAAAAATAACTTAGTCATTCATAATATTTTCTTGATTATTTATAGATTCTTGATGAATAGCTTTAAAAACAGTACTTATAAAATGTTCACTAAGTCCTTTTGTTTTACCTCTATTGATATTTTTCTGTAAAATCTGATCCCATCTTTTATTCTGAAGTACAGTAATATTATTTTCTTTTTTGTATTGACCAATTGTCTTTGCAATTTGCATCCTGTTCTCAAGTAGATCTAATAATTGTTCATCAAAATCATCTATCATATCCCTTAGCTCAGATAAATTATCATTTAAGTTTTCAGAATTATGTTCACGACTTCTTAAGATAAGTTCACTCATTATAGTTCCTAGAGCATCAGGTGTTACTTGCTGTTTGGCATCACTAAGTGCCACAGCAGGATTGTTATGGCTTTCCACAATCATTCCATCATAATTTAAATCCATAGCTTTTTGGATAATTTCTTGAATAAAAGCTACATCTCCAGAGATATGACTAGGGTCTACAATTAGAGGTAGATCTGGAATTCTTCGTTTTAGTTCGATTGGAATTTGCCATTGTGGTTCATTTCTATATCTTATTTTTCGATATGATGAAAATCCCCTGTGTATAGCCGCTATTTTTGTTATTCCAGCCTTCTGTAATCTTTCAATTGCTCCTATCCACAATTCTAAATCGGGATTAATTGGATTTTTAACAAATACAGGAATATCTCTAGATTCTAGGGCATCAGAAATTTCTTGAACCGCAAAAGGATTAACGGTAGTTCTAGCACCAATCCATAACATATCAACACCAGCATTAAGAGCCATTTCGACATGTTTTGCATTAGCTACTTCAACAGCCAATTTCATCCCAAACTGCTCCTTCACCTTTTGTAACCAGACTAGAGCCTTCTCTCCCATCCCCTCAAAACTATTAGGACGAGTTCGAGGTTTCCAGACTCCTGCACGAAAAATTTCAACTCCAATCTCTTTCAATCCCTTTGCTATTTCCAACAACTGTTCTTCCGATTCGGCACTACAAGGACCAGCCACCAACAAAGGTCTACCTGTATTCTCAATTGGCCATTTATCTATTTTTGTAATATTCATTTTTAAGATTCTATGTATAGAACTGTATATGTAGAGTATAATAATTATATGTAATTAAGCTTATTAAATATAACTAAATTTATGCTTTAATAACGATTTTATATCTCCTAATTTTAAAACAAAGTTAATAATAATAAATAGAAATTAAGAAATAATTAAATTAACATAATACTAAAACCAATAGATTTAATGAAACAATACAGAAAGAAGACAGTTATCACGACATAGTTTTTCGGATAAATTAAAATAAAAACTAATAATTCTTTTTCATAAAGCTTGAATTAATATTTTTTTTACTACATTTAGCAGGAAATACAAGTATGCTTTTTGGCTTAAGTCAAAAATCCTCTCCAATAGTTTCCCACTATTTACAAAGCTTAATTTAATCATTTTATTATGAAATATGATGTAATTATTGTAGGTGCAGGACCTGCAGGGATTTTTTGTGCCTACGAATTAATAAAAAACAAATCTGATATCAACATCCTAATATTAGAAAAAGGGAGAGATATAATTAAAAGGAAATGTCCTAAACACACAAATGGTGGCACTTGTGTTCATTGCAAACCATGTAGCATAACCACTGGATGGGCTGGAGCTGGTGCTTTTTCCGATGGTAAACTATCTTTATCGCATGAGGTTGGAGGTCATCTACCAGAACATATTGGTGTAGAAGAGACAATAGATTTGATTAGATATACAGATCAAATATATCTTAATCATGGTGCAGCAACCGATATTCATGGAGAAAAACTAAGTTCTGAGATGCGTGAAATCAAACGAAAGGCTATTAACTCAAACTTAAAACTAGTACATTGTCCAGTTAGGCATTTGGGCACAGAAAAAGCACAAGAATTATACAGCCAACTTTTCGACTATGTTATCCAAAAAGGAGTTGAAGTAAGATTTAATACTATGGTAGATAAATTTCATATCGAAAAAGGAAATATCATAGGTGTTTATGCAAAAAATGAACTAATAGAATCTAAAAATGTAGTAGCTGCAGTTGGACGAGAGGGTTCGGACTGGCTTCAACATAAATGCCAAGAAGATAAAATCCCTACCGAAGTTGGAACCATAGACATAGGAGTAAGAGTGGAGTGCACTAATGAAGTAATGCAGGAAGTAAATGATAACTTTTATGAGGCTAAACTTATACATTACACAAAAACATTTGATGATAAAGTAAGAACCTTCTGCTCCAATCCTGGTGGTTTTGTATCTTCGGAATACTACGATGACAATCTTGCTGTTGTAAATGGTCATAGCTACAAAGATAGGAAAAGTGATAATACAAACTTTGCACTTTTGGTGTCGCAAAAATTCACAGAACCATTCAACTCCCCAATACAATATGGCAAACATATAGCCAGGTTGGCAAATATGTTAACTATGAATAAAGTGCTTGTACAAAGATTTGGTGATTTATGGAGAGGAAGACGCACAACTAAAAACAGACTTTACAGAAATAATATTATTCCAAGCTTGAAAGATGCTGTTCCTGGTGACTTAAGCTTAGTACTTCCACATAGAATCTTACTAGATATCATTGAGATGATTCAATCATTGGATAAAGTTACCCCTGGTATTGCTTCTGATGAAACTTTGCTTTATGGAGTCGAGGTTAAGTTTTACTCTAATGTTGTTAAAGTAAAAGAAGACTTTACTGCTCTAAATGTTGACAATTTATATCTAGGTGGTGACGGTGCTGGGATCACTAGAGGACTCATGCAGGCTTCATGTAATGGTGTAGTGATAGCAAGAGAAATACTCAAAAAATACAATTAACTATCTAAAAAATACTCTTGGAAATCAATAATTATTCCAAGAGTATTTTTTTGACTACTAAATCTCAAGTTTCATTTCAAATTGTTTCCCAGTTGGTTCAATCCCCTTGGATTTCATAAATCCATTAATTGATTCACAATTAAGTTCTGAATTTATCAATTTAATTGAATCCGTTTCATTCATTTCAAGCATCTTACGTAACATTGCCGAAGCCACACCATATCTTCTGAATTTTTTATCTACAGATATTTGAGTTATATCTCCAGTCTTAGGTTCAAAAATCAATATACCAATTACCTGATAAATATGACTAGCACAAATTACTTTAAAATCATGAATACTGCGTCTGATAGCATTATTATTATTCTGCCATGAAGGAGTAAAATCAATAAAACTATCAAGCATATTGTCTTCAGGTAAGTCGACAATATGCAAAGCTAAGTCAGCTCGAATATTCACCTCATTTACTATTTCACTAATTGGTTTAACAAAATAATTAAACTCCCTAGTCACCACAAAACCAAGTTTTTTATAAACCGAAATTGCTTTTTCATTATGTTGCAAAACCTCAAGAAGGTATTGCTCAACTTTAGCTTTTTTCATTTCAGGCAATGAATATTCGAATATACTCTTAGCTAAACCTTTACCTCTGTATTCCTTTATGGTTCCAGTACCGGTATCATATGCAGTTTTTTTACCATTATACAAACCTAAACCATTTAATGTAAAAGCAATAAGCCTACCATCATCAAAAGCACCAAAAGATATTTCCTTTCGGAATCCACGTCTTTTAAGCATCTTATCAAAACCTTCACGATCTAGTTGAACATCATAATCGATAAAAGCCTCACTAAACGCAGTGTATATATCATCAGAACTTGTCTCTAATAAAGATTCTATTTCTATCATAATATGATTTTTTATATTCCACTAACTTAAGAATTTCAATTTAGAAACAATATGTTTACAACAATAAAAATACAGATCTTAGTATTTTTTTTATATTTGAAATATTATAATAAAAAATAACGATTCACTAAATGACATATCTTGTTCTTTCCATTGTTTTTTCATGTTTGATATTGATTTCATTCAAACTATTTACTAGATTCAATATTGATAAATTAGAAGCCATAACAATCAACTATTTAACCGCTAGCTTTTGCTCTATCATTTTAATAAACGAAAACACACCAAAATTTCAAGAATTAATTAATTATGATTGGTTTTGGTATTCAGCTTTAATTTCGATCTTTTTTATTGTTTGCTTTATTTTATTTGCACAATCATCTCAAAAAGCAGGTGTTGGAATAACAGCTATTGCCTCTAGAATATCGCTTATTATTCCAATTTGTATTTCATATATATTTCTGAACGAATCTTTAAATTACACAAAAATTATTGGAATCATTTTATCCATAATATCGCTTTACTTTATTATTAAGGGAAACGAGCAAAAAAAGCAGACAAAGCTAATCTTTATACTGTTACCACTAATTCTTTTCTTTGCCAATGGAATTAACGAAAGCTTGATGAAAATAATTGAAACGAAAATGGTGAATGGAAACACAATACTATTTATCAGTTGTATTTTCACATTCTGTCTTATCCTAGGCCTTCTTTACAAATTAATGTATACTAGGAATATTTATTTTTCGTATAAGAATATAATAGCTGGAATTATTCTAGGATTTTTCAACTTTAGCAGCACCTATTTTTTCCTAAAAGCAATTTCTAAATTTGAAAGTGCTATATTTTTCCCTATTGTGAATATAAGTATTGTAAGTATATCTGTCATCATCGGCTATATATTCTTTAAAGAAAAATTAACAAAAAAAAACATACTCGGTATAATATTAGCAATAATATCAATTTTCCTCATCTCAACAAGCAACTAATTATCAATATCATTACCTATTTCAGCAAAATTTATCATTCCTAGAGTATAATATTTAACAAAAAAAGATTTAGCTTTGTTTTTATTATCCGAATTAAGAATGAATTTTAATTTGAAATAAACTTACATATATAATTATGAAAACAGCAGAAATAAGAACAAACAAAGGAGTAATGAAAGTTGAATTTTATGAAAAAGATGCTCCTAATACAGTTGATAATTTTGTAAAATTATCTAAGGATGGATTTTACGACGGTTTAACTTTCCACAGAGTTATTCCAGAGTTTGTAATCCAAGGGGGATGTCCTGACGGAACAGGAGCAGGAGGTCCAGGATATTCTATTAATTGTGAATTAGACGGAGACAACCAATATCATGACAGAGGTGTTCTTTCTATGGCTCATGCTGGACGCAATACAGGTGGTTCTCAATTTTTTATTTGCCACAACAGAGAAAACACTCAACATCTTGACAGAAACCATACTTGTTTTGGCAAAGTCGTTGAAGGTTTAGATGTAATTGACGATATCAGAGCTGGTGATACAATCGAAAAAATCACTATTTCAGAATAAAACAAAAAAACTAATGCTTTAATAGCATTAGTTTTTTTTTATTCAACAATAAACGACTGTATTGATACACGACCAGAGTTCTTTATCCTCACTCTATAACTACCCACAAGAAATTTCCGCTCAATATCAATAAATCTTGTATCATAACGTTTTTCAAATACTATTCGACCTAAACAATCCATCACTGAAATATCAACATAATCAACTATTTCCTCCTTAATCAACAATTTTATTTCACCTTTACATGGATTTGGGTACAATATTGCTTTTTCTAATTTCTTTGAATTTAATTGTTTCTTAGTATACATAAGTAATTCATACGGATCGCTTAAAATTTCTCCATCACTAACTTGAACACTAATAGAATAAATATCTCTTTTCACCATTAAAGGGTATTGTATATATACATCTCCTGTACTTTGATCTATATTAAATATATCCTCCTTTTGATCAATTATAGTCCAATTAGATATATTGGTTAAATCAGTACCATCTAGATCATTCGCTGTCAAACGAACAACTGTTTGATTCGTATTATATAAATCAGAAATAAACAGCTTCTCTTCGACTGAATTTATAATTGGTTTATTATCATTCACATCTAACACATGTATTTTTATCGTCTCAGGACTCGATGTGAAGTTATTATCGGCTACTTGAACCGAAAATTCATAATATTGTTTCTGCTCAAAATCCAAAGACAATTCATCCTTAACTTTAATAACATGCTCTTTTTTGTCGAATATAAACAAAACTTGATTTTCAAACATATACCAAACAATATCTCCATCTGGATCATTTATATTCAATTGTCCTACAAATGCACTGTCCTCTGAAACATAAAATTCTTGATTAGCTGCTATAACTGGAATATTATCATTTAAATCTTTGATTAAAATATTGATCCTATCTGAAATAACTTTTTCATTATCACTCCCTATTTTGGAATCATCAACTGAAACCCTAAGCCAATATGAACTTTTAGTTTCATAATCAAATTCAGCAGCACTTGTCAATTCTCCTGTTTGAGAATCAATCTTAAATAAACCCAGACCATCGCCATCGTAAATTTGCCAATTTAAATTATTTAAGTCAGATTCAAGGTCTTTATCATAAGCGTAAAATTTTGCAAGTTTAGTATGAATTGGCTGATTCTCTGAAATAAAATACTTTTTTGATTCATTTAAAATAATCTCTGGCCTACAATCATCTGAATTTAATAAATTTACAATTATACTCTCTGATTTTGAAGCTTGTATTCCATCCGAAATAGTTATATTAAATTTATACCTATGCTTATCCTTTTCATAATCCAACAATAAACCTGGTTTAAGGATTAACATATTTGTTTTGGCTAAATAGGCAAAACAGTCCTGATCCTCACCTGTTATCAAATAACTAAGTATTTCACCATCAGGATCTGAATATTTTAAATTTCCAACAATTGAGGTATTCTCATATATCTCAAAAACTTGATTTTTCTCAATAACTGGCATTTCATCATTAATGTTTTTTATGACTATATCAAGACTTTGCAAATCGGAACTATTTCCTAAATGTAGATTATCGTCAACTTGTAAATAAATCTGATATTCTTTTTGTTTTTCATAATCACATTTTCTATTCAAATACAAATAGCCTGTTTTACTATTGATTCTAAAATGATTATATAAATCACCATCTACTATACGCCAATTACAAAACTGAGTCTTTTCAAGCCCATCAAAATCAGTTGCTTTCAATTTTAACAATAAGGTATTTACTGTTGTTGATTCAAATATTTCTACTACTTCATTTTCTATTATCTGCGGAAGATTATCATTCTCGTTTTTCAAATCGATTTTTACAGCTATAGCTGCTGATTTATTAATCTTTCCTCCTGCTGTAAGCTGATCGCTGGCTTGAATATTTAAAGTATATGACTTAGAATCTGAATTATTTTCATAATCAATGGTATTTTTTAATCGCAGTCTTCCTTGAGAATCTATCTTAAATTTATCAGCTTCATTGCCGCCGATAATTTCCCATGCTATTATCGAATTATCTAAATCGGAATCACTTGCCGATAGATGAACCAACTCATAATCTACCAATTCCGATTCTGATAAAATTATCTTCTCTGGAATTGATGATGTATTTATTGTACAAATATTATCATTCTCGTTTATGATTTTTATCTGCAATTCGTATTCCTCTGAATCATTATGTTCTGCTGATTTTGAGTCTGATACTGCAATTTTTATGTTATATGTCTGTGTTGATTCGTAATCAAATGCTTTTAGTAATGTCAATTCTCCAGTAGTAGCATTCAATTCAAAATAATTTGAATCATCTCCCGATACAATTTGCCAATCTGTAAATTCACTTAGTTCTAAGCCATCAAGATCTGTTGCCTTAAATTGATAAATAATATCAGATACAGATTTGTTTTCTGTAATTTCTAAAATGCCTTCATCTATTATCTGAGGAAGATTATCATTCTCGTTTTTCAAATCGATTTTTACAGCTATGGCTGCTGATTTATTAATCTTTCCTCCTGCTGTAAGCTGATCGCTGGCTTGAATATTTAAAGTATATGATTTAGAATCTGAATTATTTTCATAATCAATTCTATTTTTTAATCGCAATATTCCTTGAGAATCTATCTTAAATTTATCAGCTTCATTGCCACCGATAATTTCCCATGCTATTATTGAATTTTCTAAATCAGAATCACTTGCCGATAACTGAATCAATTCATAATCTACCAATTCCGATTCTGATAATATTATCTTCTCTGAAATTGATGATGTATTTATTGTACAAATATTATCATTCTCATTTATGATTTTTATCTCTAATTCGTATTCCTCTGATTCATTATGTTCTGCTGATTTTGAGTCTGATACCGCAATTTTTATGTTATATGTCTGTGTTGATTCGTAATCAAATGCTTCTAGTAATGTCAATTCTCCAGTAGTAGCATTCAATTCAAAGTAATTTGAATCATCTCCAGATACAATTTGCCAATCTGTAAATTTACTTAGTTCTAAGCCATCAAGATCTTCTGCCTTAAATTGATAAATAATATCAGATGCAGATTTGTTTTCTGTAATTTCCAAAACGCCTTCATCTATTATCTGAGGAAGATTATCATTTTCGTTTTTCAAATCGATTTTTACAGCTATGGCTGCTGATTTATTAATCTTTCCTCCTACTGTAAGCTGATCGCTGGCTTGAATATTTAAAGTATATGATTTAGAATCTGAATTATTTTCATAATCAATTCTATTTTTCAATTGCAGTCTTCCTTGAGAATCTATCTTAAATTTATCAGCTTCATTGCCACCGATAATTTCCCATGCTATTATTGAATTTTCTAAATCAGAATCACTTGCCGATAACTGAATCAATTCATAATCTACCAATTCCGATTCTGA
>JAOARN010000115.1 GCA_025210485.1 Marinifilaceae bacterium
CCGCCATATTTTATTCCTTCTTCGCAAATTGCAGAAATCACAATGTTAATCCTTTTGAATGGTTAACAGATGTTTTTTCAAAAATTATTGATTATAAAAATTCTAAGCTTGCGGAACTCCTACCTATGAACTGGAAAAATTATCAGAATTAGTAGACGTAGTTATTGTGACGCTTACGATTTGTTTATAATATGGAAAGATTTTTTTAATCTTTCCATATTTTGATTCTAAATTTACAGCTGTAATATATTCCAAGATATATTATTCTGGAATATAAATAATTTCGCCATTTTCAAGCTCGTAGGCTACTCCAAGTCTTTTCCCTTTTGAGTTGGAGTTAGTTTTATTTTTGGATGCCTTATATTTCTCAATTTTCTTAGCTTTCTTTGTGATAATTTCCATATTATCTTTTCCTGGATTTTTTACCATAGTGAAATTATCTGACGAAAAAACTTCCTTCATGCCAAAATGACTAACCAAGGCTACCATCAAGGCTACTGCAAACACCATTGCAACGTCAAACAAATTAGCCACTACAGACATTGGATCGTTTTCTTCCTCTGATTCAAATTCATTTTTATGTTTTCTCATACACTAAATTTAATATTAGAATATATAAGCCTAGTTTATGTAAAATAAACTAGGCAGCCTTATTATTGTCTCTAGTTAGTATATCAAGAATAAAATAGAGATTATTTATATCCGTAGCATACCATCTGCGTTTGACCTGTGAAATAAAAAAACCGATAGCACCAATTACTAGACCTACTACAGTGGTAGAAAATGCAACTTGCATATTAGAAGCCAGACTCGCAACATCTCCTGTTGCTAATCCCAATAATGCAGGTCCCATTGGTATAAGTGTTCCCATTAAACCAAGAATAGGACCAAGCTTTGCCAGTGTCTGACTTTTTGCTAAATCTTTTTTATAGATATTGTCATGATGGTTGTTTTTGGCTTCGATAAGTGATTTGTACCTAATGTCTACATGGTTTCTTATTTATCATATATTTAAAATTTTTGTAAAAAAGATAAATTTTTTGAAACTTAATAGTGTAGTATTTCGTATTGTATTTGTATTTAAGTCAAAACAGAGAAACTTTGATAAAACTCGAATTTTATAAATCAATGTTGTACACATAAAACCTTATGATATGAAAAAAACTTTACTTTGCTTAACGATTTGCTTTTTAACAATTTTAAGTTTTAATAAGCTTTATGCTGAGGAAAATCCACTAGATCATTTAGTGTTGAAAATCTATACTCCTTCGGATAATTTCGATTTTACCTTGCCTGTGAATACTGCCTGTCAAAATCTATTCTCGGTTGACTGGGATAATGATATGGTGTTTGATAATGTTGATGTAACATCTAACCAACAGCACAAATTTTCTAAAAGAGGGATACATATTATTAGGATAAAAGGACAATATAGTCCATACCGACTTCGAGAAAAAGTATTAGAAGTAAAACAATGGGGAAAGGTTAAATTTAAATCTTTGGAAAATGCATTTCTTGAATGTAAATACTTAAGAATTACAGCTACAGATTCTCCTGATTTAAGTGAGGTTGAGAATATGTCATATTGTTTTAGAGGTTGCTCTCTTGCTCATAGTAATCTCAATAATTGGGATGTTTCGAATATTACCAATATGAAGGGTTGTTTTTATATGGTTAAATCACATGTAGATATTAGTGATTGGGATGTTAGTAGTGTTCAAGATTTTTCGCATATGTTCGACCAATATTATTGCTTCAATTCTGATATTAGTAATTGGAATACTAAATCGGCTAAAGATATGTCATATATGTTTAATATTGCAGGTAATTTTAATCAAGATATTTCTGATTGGAATGTATCTAATGTTACAAATTTTACTTGTATGTTTTATATGGCAGGTGCATTTAATCAAAATCTAAATTTGTGGGATGTAAGTTCTGCTGTACGTATAGAAGCAATGTTTCAGGATGCTGTAAATTTTGATTCCCCATTAAACAAGTGGGGGAGCAAGCTTCTAAATGTTACTTCTTGTCAGAGATTATTCGAAGGTGCTGTTAAGTTTAATCAAGATATTAGTAGCTGGCGAATGCCTAAAGCTAATGGTTATGCTAATATGTTTATGAAAGCTGAGTCATTTAATCAAGATATAAGTGATTGGGAGTTTGGTAAAAATAATATTTCTACCCAAGGTATGTTTACAGGGGCAATTTCATTTAATCAGGACTTAAGTAAATGGGCACAATATTCGAAAAATTTAAGATATTCAAATTCGATGTTTACAGGGGCTTCTAGTTTTAATCAGGATTTAAGCTCTTGGGATTTCTCCAATATGCATATTCAAGATATATTAGCAGGAACTAATTTAAGTATTGAAAATTACAAGAAATTACTTGAAAAACTTCTTGAAACTGGTTGTCAAACTCAGGAGAAATTGGTGTTTAATAGCCCTTCAAATACAGAAATAGAAGAGATAAAATCTAGTCTAAAATCTGAAAAAGATATTGATGTGCTGGATTTAGGAATTGGAAATGAAGATTGTTTTATTACCGTTTGGAAATCTTTTGCCAGCTATAAAAAAATTATACTAAAAACTAAATCTGAATATCAATACGATTTTCAAATTAAGATTGGGGATAATGATTGGGTTTCATATACTAATCTTGAGTCAAATGAAATCTCTTATAATCTTGAAAATGATGAATACACTCGTGTTATGATAAGGGGAGACTTTCCTTATTTTCAAATAAAAAATGAGAATAATTCTAACCCAGTATTCAAATTTGTGTTACAGTGGGGGGATATTAAGTGGAAAGATTTTTCGTATAGTTTTGAAAGAACGCCTTATGTTTGCATCCTAAGTAAAGATGCTCCAGATTTAACAGAGGTGGAGTCAATGGTTGCAATGTTTTTATCAGCTAATAGTTTGATGGGAGATTTTTCTTCTTGGGACACCTCTAATATAGTTGATATGGATAGACTTTTTAATTCTGCTCAATTGACTAATCCTAATGTAATGGGATGGGATGTTTCTAAAGTTAAGAAAATGCTTAATATGTTCAGTTCAACAAGATTTAATAGAGATATATCTGCTTGGAAGTTGAATTCGGTGGAGAATACTTCGTATATGTTTTTTAGAAATATGTTTTTTAATCAGGATTTAAGTACTTGGGAAACTCCTAATTTGAAATATGCCAGTAGTATGTTTAAAGAGTCTATGTGTTTTAATGGAGGTCTAAATAAATTAAAAGTTGACGGGGTACGTGATTTTTCAGATATGTTTAGTTATGCATATTCATTTAATCAGGATATTTCCTCATGGAATACTAGTATAGCTATCAGTACAAATAGCATGTTTAAAAATGCAAGTTCTTTTAATCAAAGTATTGAAAAACTTAATCTTTCTCGAGTGACTAATTGCATAAGTATGTTTGAAAATGCCTATTCATTCAATCAGCCTATAAATAAAGAAATGTTTAAGCCTAAGGGGTCTTATAGTAGGTTGTTTATGTGTGCAATATCCTTTAATCAAAGTTTAAAGGGGTTTGTGCGAGAAGATAATACAACGATTACTGAATTTTTATATTTGGCATATTCTTTTAATAATAATTTAGAATTGTTTGAAGAGAGCATAACCAGATATGGAAATGCAGGTGATATGCTTTTTGGAGTTAGTTTATCTTTAGAAAATTATAAATTATTTCTTGAGAATATAGAAACAAGAACCACAGGTAATAGATCCGCCAATGTAATTAATGCTTATTACACAAATGAATTTAAGGCTGCAAGAGATTCCTATATGAATAAAATAGGAAAATTTAATTTGGTTGATAAAGGTCTTATTGGTTCTGACCCTATTATAGAAGGTGAAAATATTGACATTATAACACCATTTAACACAACAGTGTTAAAATCTTCTGATTTTAAGTATTATGCGAGTAAATCATTGCCTATAGATAGAATTAAGATTGTATCTAACCTTTCAAGAGGTTATATTTATTATGATACTAATAATAATAATATATGTGATGAGGACAATGAACCAAAATTAACCGCAAATGAGTTTATTGAAATTTCGCAGCTAGAATCAGGTAAATTGAAGTTTTATTCTACATATGATGGAAACGAATCCTTCGATTTTCAGTATTGTATGGGTTCTAAAGCGGTTGCACCATATGATACAGGTATTTTGTCGGATGAGTATACAATTACTTTTATAAAAGATTATGCAATGCCAGAAGTTTCAATCTCTGTAGATGGAGCTATCGAAGAAAGAGATACCGATTATTTAAATAGCTCAATATGCATCTTGACAAAAAATAAATTTTATAAACCAATTGTTTTGGGTATAAGTTTTTCAGAAGATGATAAATATGAAGTGATTGATCCTAGATATAATAAAGAAAATAATACATTAACAATTCCTGCTGGTAGAAATGAATACTTACTTAGATTATCGATTTTTGGAGATGAAGTAGATAATGAAATTCCAAGTTTCGATATTGATGTTAATCTTAATTCCGCTGATAATGCTGAACTAAAAGCAGAAGCAACAACCTTAAATATTGTGGTTGAGGATGATGATTTTACTCCAATAATAAATGAGACAGAGCCAATTGAAGTTAAAGAAAGTCTTGGTCTTAATTCTTATATTCGGAAACTGAATATTGAGGACAATGATTCACATATATTTACTTTTACACCATCAGCAACGGATAAAGTTAAGTTTACTTCAAGTGGCTATATGCAAATAGTTGCCGATAATCTGTTTGATTATGAGAATCCAAATAAGCCTAGGGAATTCGAATTTGATGTCGAAATTTCAGATGGAGTAAATTTAAGTACATCTAAATTGAGATTTAAAGTTGTAGATGTTAATGATAATGCTCCTGTAATAAAGGAGGTAGATGATATTGAGCTTATGGTTACAGCTACAAATGGAACTAAATTGGCAGATTTAGAATATACAGATGCAGACGCAGAGGAAGTTAATGGAGTTTTTTCATGGACAGTAGAGCCTTCAAATTTGAGTTCCATATTCAGTGTTAATGAAAGTAATGAATTAATTATTGATGATGTAAGTGACTTGCCAAATGTAAATTCATATGATTTGGTTTTAAAACTTTCGGATGGACAAAATACGGACAGCGAAAACCTTAAAATAAGCGTTGTAAAACCTAAAATCACTATATCAACTACTGAAGCAGCAAGAATAAAAGAGGGCGATGAAACAAAAAATTATGCATGTAGCATAGATATCGAATCTCAATGCTCATGGGATGTTGCAATTACATTTGAACATACCGGAACGGCGAAGTTTGGCAAGGATTATAGCTTGGGAGGAACCAATTATAATTCGGAGACTAATACCTTAATTTTACCAAAGAATACAAGCTCGGTAGATTTTAATATTGTCATTTTAGGAGATGTATTATACAGTGAGGATAAGTTGATAAAAATATCACCTGTTACCGAAAATGCAAATGTTGAAGAAAATTATTCCTTCGAGCTTACTGTCGAAAATGATGATACAAGACCAGAGCTTATTGTCGAGAATATATATAAAGTAAGCGAGGATTTTGATAAGTCAAAAGAAGTGACTCAGTTTGAAAGGAAAAATGATGATACAGAAAAGGAGTATACTTTTACTTATGCTGAAGACAATAAGTTTTTTAGGATAGATGAAGATGGTCGTTTATTTATTCTAGCTGACGTGGATCTTGATTATGAGGGTGATTTAAAGGAAATTCCTGTCGTTTTTATGGTAAGTGACGGAACTAACTCAAACAATTATTCTACTAAGATTCAGATAGAAGATATTAATGACAATATTCCTGAGGTGATTGTTCCTGATGAGCCTATTATTATTAATCAGCAGTTTGAACTAAATGAATCATTAATCACTTTATTAGCAAGCGATAAAGATTCCGATGAAATTACAAATTATAGTCAGTGGAAAATTATTTCAGGCAACGAGGATGGGTATTTTACTATAGACCCAGATACTGGAGAACTGAGCATGGCAAAACAAGCTGTCGAATCAATAACTAATGATTTTGTGCTTGGAATACAAGTCTCAGATGGTGAGTTTGAAAGTCAAATTATTGAAGTGACTATAAGAATGGATATAAAGTTAGCAGTTGAGACTATTAAATCGCAAAAACTAGATACATATATTTATCCAAATCCAAGTAGAGAGTATTTCATTATAAAATCAGATAAGTATTATAATAGTTTTAAGCTACAGATAATCGATTATACAGGTAAGATTATTCATACAAATAATAATTATAGGATCAACAACATGGAGTATCATAATCTTCAAGCAGGTAATTATATTATTCGGTTAATTAATAAACAATCAACCATTAGTATGAAACTGATGGTAAAATAAGAATAAATCACAAAGGCTACTCATGGGGGGGTAGCCTTTTGTTTTTATGAAAAGCAAGTGTTCTAAGTCTGTTGATAAATATATGCTGTGTTTCGACAAATACACAAAGATTTTGTTTTTGTATGATTGTTTTGCTGTTTGGAGTGTTTGTAATAGTTCAAAATTTCAGTTTTCTTATTCATTCTGATTCGTTTTTCGCTATCAAGAAGAAGTTTTCATTAAACTAAAATTAAAAAGTTTAAGATAGGATTCGTATTAAAATACTAATTCCAAAAAGTGATTTTTAATCATAAAACAAAAGCAACATTAAGAAAAAATAAACAGAGCTCTCGAAAATAGGAAAATTACAGTTAAAAGTTTAATATAAGGAGAAAACCCTAATCTTGCGCAATCTATGAATGTGTTGAAATATACAGCTTATTAATAGAAACTAAAATAAGTAGTTCTGAAAAAAAATTACACTAGTTAGTTATAGGTTTCTTAACTTGTATATAATTAAGAAATATTACAATAAGAAATAACAAATCTTACAGTCATGAAAAGAAAATCAATTAATTTATTTTTTTATTTGTCTACAGTCTTCTTTCTTTTTTGTGCATCGCATTCCAAGGCACAAGACGCAAGTGAACATATGGTTCTTAAGTTTCATTGTAATAGTTATAAAATTGATGTTTATAAGATATAGGAGAAACTACTTTAAGGTGGTGAAATTCCTTTGATTAGTGAATCCATTTTTTAGGATGTATTTCATTGTTTTGTTCATAAGTCGAATATAAATATATTTAAATTAGCTTGTTAGGAGTTTTGCGTATACATTAAATTTTATAACATATTGTTAGTTAGTTGTTTGTAATTAGTTGTTAATAGAAGCACAGAATAATATTGATAGTATTTCTATGAGGCGAATAATAACAATTAGTAGAGCAGATATATTGTATGAATAAATTATAAAATAAATCAAATTATATATTTATGAAATCTAATCTAATAAAACTTAAGCTAGTGCTATTGTTCATGCTCTTGATAATAGGACAATCCGTAATAGCAATCAGTCCCGATAACCCAGAAGATCATCTTGTGTTGAAATTTATAATCTCCCAAGGTGTATCGACTATTGAATTTAAGCATAACCCTGACCCTGATCTTGCTTACAACTATAGTGTTGATTGGGATAATGATATGAATTTTGAACTAGTAGATAGTCCCGAAAAACGAAAACATGAGTATAATGGGCCAGGAATAATAATTGTAAGGATTAAGGGTGAATTTTCACCATACCAGATTCCTAGCTCTTGTTTTGAGGTTTTGCAATGGGGTAAGATAAAGTATAGGTCGTTTGAAAGAGCTTTTGAAAATTGTTCTAATTTGCGAATTGTTGCTCCAGATGCTCCTGATTTAAGTGAGCTTACGAATATGGATAAAGCTTTTTTGGGCTGTAATCTTGCAAATAGTAATATGAATCACTGGGATGTTTCAAATGTAGAACGCATGTTAGAAACTTTTAAATTAGTAAAGTGTAATATTGATATTAGTGATTGGGATGTATCTAAAGTTACAATGATGAATTATATGTTCGAAAATTATTATTCATTTAATTGTGATATAAGTAGATGGAATACAAAAAGCCTTAAGTATGCTTCATCCATGTTTCAAAAGGCATCAAATTTTAACCAAGATATTAGTAATTGGGATGTATCAAAAGTTAAAGATTTTAGTTATATGTTTCGAGATGCTAAACTATTTAATCAGGACATAAATAATTGGGATGTATCTTCAGGAGAAAATTTTACAGGTATGTTTCAAGGGGCTAGTTCTTTTAATGAACCTCTTGATAAATGGGGAGACCAGTTGAGAAATGTTTTCTTTTTTCAGTCGATGTTTGAGCGTGCTGTATCTTTTAATCAAGATATCAGTAATTGGAACTTTTCGAGTGCAAAAAATATGCGGGGAATGTTTTATAAAGCCGAATCTTTTAATCAAGATATCAGCGGGTGGAATTTAAATATTTCAGGGTGTGATTATACTAGCATGTTCGAGGGAGCCTTATCTTTTAATCAGGATTTGTCCAATTGGGCAAAGTATATAAAAAATGCAAAATCGATTAAAAGAATGTTTCTTGGTGCAGTTTCGTTCAATCAAGACATTAGTACTTGGGATTTCTCAAATAAAGAAATCAATGAAATTGTACTTGGTGCAAATTTAAGTAAGGAGAATTATAAAAAATTAATAGATAAAATTTCCAAGTCTGATTTATCTAGTATCTCTGACACTGAACTAATCTTTTCGAATGAATCTGATGTGGAAATCGATAAACTAAAAACAAAAATTCAAGAGGAAAAGAACGTGATTGTTCATGATCTTGGTTCTTCAGATACTGATTGTTTTATATTCGTTGTAGATATAACTAATAATAAAAATGTTAAACTTAATCTTTCTGATACTAAATTAGCGGAATACGATTTTCAGGTGAAATTTGGAGAGAAGGAATGGAGGTCAATCACCCAGCCTGAAGTTTCAGAAGTTTCCGAGAAATTTGAAGCAGGTAAATATAAAATCATAAAAATAAAAGGAAAAATTCCTTCATTATCTTATGTTAAAAGTAATGCTAAATTACATTCTATTCTTAATTGGGGCGATATACAATGGGAAAGTTTTAATAGTTCATTTCTTATGTGTTCTGAATTAATGGTTTTATCTAAAGAAGGTCCAGAATTAGCTAAATGCCATGATATAGGAAAAATGTTCTATGGATGTACTGACTTGACAGGGTATTTTAAAAAATGGAATACTTCGAATGTAGAGAAAATGAATCATGTCTTTGGAGGTTGTACAAATTTTGAAGAAGATCTGTCTGATTGGAATACTTCAAAAGTTAAAACTTTTGAACTAATGTTTTTTAATACAAATTTAAGTTGCGACATTGGTAATTGGAATGTAGAGAGTGCCGAAAATATGGCAGGTATGTTTCAATCTGTTCAATGTTTTAATCGGAATTTGAATGGTTGGAATACTCTATCTGCGAAGAATTTTAAAGATATGTTTAAAAATGCTTATTCCTTTAATCAATCTGTTGATCATTTTGATATGACAAAAGCAGAAAATTTATTTACTATGTTTTCTTGTGCTTATTCTTTTAATCAAAGTATTAGTTCTTGGAAATGTCCTAATGTAACAAATGTTTTTGGAATGTTTTCTTATGCTTATTCTTTTAATAAAGAAATAATCAGTCTTGTTTTTCCAAATGTAGAGGACTGTTCATCCTTTCTTAATAGTGCTAGTTCTTTTAATCAAGAAATAAACCCTAACAGTTTTCCTAAGTCATCGAATTTTGAAAACTTCTTGTATTGTGCATTTTCTTTTAATAAAAGCTTAGAAGGTCTATGTCTGGTTGATAATTCAAAACTTAATAATCTTGTTAGAAATTGTTGTAGCTTTAGCAGTTCTCTAGAAGTATTTACAGATAATGTAACTAGATTGTATTCTTTTAAAGATATTGCTCAAGGGGTTATGATGCCTATGGATAATTATAAAGATTTTATTGAAAATTATAATAATAGACCTGTTTTAGCAACAACTTATTTATATACTAATTCGTATTATACGTCAGAAAATGAACTTGCTAGAAATGAGTTTGTTGGAAATCCGAAAATTTTCAAATATTCTAATAGTGACTATGATCTTGGACTTTTGGATGATGATGGACTTGTTGTAAAAAGTGATAATATTGTTATTAAAAGTATTGTAGCTAATAGGAGTATAGTTATCGATAGGACTAAATTCCCATTTAATTGTAATAGATTTTTACCATTTCTAAAAGTTAAAATTACAGCTTTACCAAATTATGGTATTATATATAAGGATTTAAATTCAAACTCTATTTTTGATGATGGGGATATCAAAATAGAACTAAATCAATATCTTGAAAGGAATGATTTAGATGATGGCTTGATTAAGTTTCTGACAAATAGTATGGAACATGAAGAATTTAAGTTTAGGATGATTGTCGATAAATCTGAAGCTTATATTTCTGATGAGTACACAGCAAGCCTTGAGAAATATTCAAAGCCTACTATTAGTCTAATAGGAGGTGAAACAGAAATGGATGAAAATGATTATTCTTATTCTTTTTCCAAATTCAGAATAGTTAGTAATCATAAATCTAAATATAATGTGACTATTGACTTGGATGTTACGGATACGGAAGGAGTTGAGATAATTGATAATAATTATAATCCAGCAACTAAGAAATTAATTGTTCCTAAGGGATTTATGGAATATGTGATTAAAATAAAAATTAATGGTGATAAAAAAGAAACAGGTGATAAGATATTTAAGGTTACTATTTTAGATGTTGAGAATGCTGATTTGGATGAATTGAATAAAACAGCTAAGCTTAAACTTATTGAAGATGATGAAGATATCGACATTTTAAATTCTTCTGAATATGAAATATCCGAAAAGTTTGATAAGAATTCTAAATTATTTGATAGCGTATAAAAGAGGAGACTTTTAAAATAGAAATGGCTCAAAATTCGTTTTCTTTGGGTTTCGAAACAAAAGAAGAATTATGAGCCACTCAATTTATTTAAAAGCAAATATAGAAATAAAAATTTCAAAATTCGA
>JAOARN010000116.1 GCA_025210485.1 Marinifilaceae bacterium
TCTTAACCTTAAAAATCATATTGTATCTCTTTTGTTTTACACCTTTAAGATACTGATTTTTAAGGTTTTATCCTAATTTAAATCAGGTTATTATCCTGAATATCAATCAATTATTCATTTTTTTTCCGAACTATTGTTTAGCAATATTAAGGTCTTAAAAACATACTAAAATGGGACAAAACCATCACCACCACCACCATCATCCTCATGAGATGAGATTGAGAAAACTCATATGGGTTACCTTGCTTAATTTGTCTATTACTATAGTGCAGATAATAGGAGGAGTACTATCAAATAGTTTATCACTTATATCTGATGCTATTCATAATTTAGGTGATTCCTCTGCCCTATTTATAGCTTTTATAGCAGGTAAAAGAAGTCTTAAAAAACCTAATGATAGGATGACTTTTGGTTATAAAAGGATTGAAATTATAGCGGCATTATTCAATGCGATAATACTAATAGGGATATGTTTGTTTTTGTTTTTCGAAGCTTATAAGCGATTTTTAAATCCAGAGCCTATAAATGCCAAACAAATGTTTATAGTTGCAATTTTTGGACTATTGGCCAATCTTATTTCGGTAGTAATATTGCATAGAGATAAGAAGACAAATTTAAATATAAAAGCTGCATACTTGCATCTTATTGGAGATACTCTTTCGTCGGTAGCAGTAATTATAGGAGGCTTGGCAATATGGATATACGATATTTACTGGCTTGATCCAGTAATTACAGTTCTGGTGGCAGCTTATATCATAAAACATACATGGAATATTGTAACTGAGACTGTTGAAATCTTAATGCAAGCAAATTTAACAGGTGTAAGTGCACGCGAAATAAAATCCGAAATAGAAAAAAATGAATTGGTTAGTAAATTTTATCATATTCATTTATGGAAATTAGATGACAATCAAACACATATTGAGGCTTGTGTTAGCATTAACAAAAACATTGATATGATTGAGATGATGAAACTTCGAAAAGAGATTGAAACTATATTAAAAGATAAATTTCACTTGAAGCATATACTGTTGCAGATTGAATATTTAGTTTAATTTTTATTATTTATATTCTTATAAATTTAAATATTTGAATTTAAGACAATAATTAATTTAACAAATTGCCTGGGATATACTTTTATTTATAAATAATTGAACTTCCGATAGTTCATACTATTCTTCTATCTGCCAAGTATTTTATAAAATTACACAACAGATTGTTTTATTTCTGGGATAATTAAATTCTTCATATATTTTACTTAATATAAATTTTAAAAGAAAACTATATGAAAAAATTATTTAACCTACTAATTTTAACAGTACTCTTAGCTTCATGTTCTGATTTAAGCAAAAAGATAGTACTTACAGAATATGGTGGAGTATTAAAATCACTTAGTAAGTCCCACACTGAATACACTAGATATGATTTTAAATTGGCTGATTATTTAATGAATGCAGTTGCATTTCAAGCTTTATCATCTGGAAATTCTGAAATAGATATGACATACAAAGAACTTCTTGACAGAGCACACGAAAAAAATAAAGGATTTTATGAGAGTTTAGACTTATATAATAAAGAAGCCGAAGGTTTATACAAATTAGCTGATGTTGCCTTTACGCAAGGCGAGTATGAGCACACTGGTGGTGACAGTCATGCTTATTATTTTTATTTGAAGATAAAAAATAAAAAAGAAAAGGATATAGCTAGAATAAAAGGTACTGTAGAGATTTTTAATAAAAATGGTGAAATGATATTCGATTCTAAATTTCAGTATAAAGAAGCTATACCTGCAAATTCAGAAACGGAAGCTGTTGGTGGTAATTATATTCGTGATAATCACGACCTTGCTACATTAAAAGATACTCCTGTTAAGAAATTAATATTCAAATGGTATCCCGAAGAGATTGTCTATACAGATGGTGAAGAGATAAGCACTCCAGGCAGACCTATATATGAAGATCTGTTTTAATAAATGTATAAAAAAAGCGCTATAATTATTAAACATAACGATAGCGCTTTTTTCTTTATTTTGATTTACAATTAAGATTCAAAACTGTCAAATTTTGAAGTTATTTGTTTCACTACATCGTTTTGTTCGTATGATCTAGCAATGCTCACAAGCATTTGAACAATTCGAGCTTCTCTATCTATCTCATTTCCAAAAATTCGTCTTCTTGAATCAGATAAAGATAAGAAATAGTCAATTTTTTCGAAAGAATGATTACTCATAGCTAAAAGTAAGTCATTTGCTTTTTTGACAGCTCCAGCTCTGTAATATTCCTGTATGAAACCAATCAAGTTATTATCAATTGGAATTTTAGGAATTGGAAGTTCCTCCATACATTTATCAAGAATGGCAATAGCTTTATCTTTTTTGTTTTGATCATTTAATTCTACAGCTAATCTTCCAAAACCATTCCTTACGGTCATAATATTAAGAGTCATTATATGAAATTGGTCAACATACACATCTTCATCCTTTATGTTTCCGAAGCTGAATTTGTTCATATAATTATCATATAATATATCTGAATCTATTCTTCCTAATTCAACCTCATTTCCTCTAGTTGCAATAGGAACAATTCTATAACAAGCTCCTTCAAGTTGGAAATATTTATCAAAACCTAGGAAACTAGCTTGTCCCATTCCTACAGAGAAATATACAGGTCTCTCCCAATTGTTTTCAGCAATTATATCAAAAACCATTAAATCGTTTTTATATAAATAGTTTTTCTTTATATCGATTGCTAAACTATCAACAATTAAATGCGCATCCTTAGCTTTCACTGTTCCATTTTGGACAATTTTAGCCGAATCCACTTTAAAATATAGTCTTTTGGTAGGGCAATAATCAAATGATTTGCCTGAGGTCATTTCCAATTTTGTATCTGGATTATCCGAAGCAATGAACTGAATTGCATCTTTCACATTAACTCTTTCTCCTTTTAATACATCCTCTACTGGAATTTGATCTCTTACACCTGGATCAACTTTTTCTTGAGGAATAGACATTTTGATTGGAGCTGATTCATAAGCTTTTCGTCTCATTTGGTTTATGTACCAATCACCAGCTAAAAGACTTAAATTAATAATTCGAATATCTCGTCTTATACCTTCTACCTCTTGGGCATACCATAATGGGAAAGTATCATTATCACCATATGTGAATAGAATAGCGTCTTTTTCACATGAGTTTAGATAATTTTTAGCATATGCAATAGTAGCATATCTTCCCGATCTGTCGTGATCATCCCAGTTTTGCTGAGCCATTATTCCAGGAACAAGTATTAAGCAAGCTACAGATATAAGACTTGCTTTTATTACTGAATCTTTATTCTTCAGAATAATATTATAAAGCCATAATACACCAAAACCTATCCATATAGCAAAGGCATAGAATGAGCCAGCATATGCATAGTCACGTTCACGTGGTTGGTTTGGATATTGATTTAGATAAACTACAATTGCCAGTCCTGTGAAAAAGAATAATAACATAACCACAGAGAAGTTCTGCTTACCTATTTTACCAGAATAAAGCATAAATATCATACCTAATATACCAAGTAAGAATGGTAACATAAAATAGGTATTACGTGATTTTTTGTTTTTC
Source organism: Marinifilaceae bacterium (assembly GCA_025210485.1). Taxonomy (GTDB): domain Bacteria; phylum Bacteroidota; class Bacteroidia; order Bacteroidales; family Marinifilaceae; genus JAOARN01. Next base: position 3,611 of record JAOARN010000116.1, read on the forward strand.
AGTTCAGAGTATAATTTATCTTGATTTCCAAGCCTCATTTCATCCAAGAACTTAATACCTGATATCCAATTTCCATTTAATATTCCTCCATATCCTTGAACATCATTTTGCCTTCCTGCAAAATTCCACATAAAGTATCTCCAGTACATATGCCCAACTTGGTAACTCAAGAAATATCTAAGATTAGAGCCAAAGCTAGGTTTATATAATACCTCACCTTCACCATATCCTCGATTCATTCTAATTGGATTATTGTTTTTCACATTTCCCCATTGCTTATATACCCTAACATGAGCAGGCTGAGAACTATACATACGAGGGAATATAGTTGTAAAACGAGAATCGAAAGTATATTCAGGCTTACGTGAAGCAATTTTATATTTACCATCTTTCTGTATTCTTACAGGTTTTGTATATTCCATATCGATAGCAGGAGCATTGAAATACTCACCATAAAGTAATGGTCTATCACCATACTGTTCTCTATTAAGATATGAAAGAAGAGCAAATACATTATCAGGATTATTTTCATCCATTGGCGGATTTGCCTGCGAACGAATAACAATCATTGCAAAAGAAGAATAACCTATTACAATAACAACAAAAGCAGTAAGGATGGTATTAAGAATAACCATATTGTGCTTAATAGTATATAAAATACCCCAAACCACAACAGCTATAAGAATTATTGCATAAATAATAACACCTGTATTATAACCAAAGCCTAATCCGTTAACAAATAGTAATTCGAACCATGCGGCTACCTTCACTACTCCTGGAATAATACCATACATAATAACAGCAAGACTGACGATTGAGATTAATGATGCTACGATGATTCCATTTCGGCTAACATTATGTTTTTTGAAATAATAAACAAATACAATAGCAGGAATAGCAAGAAGATTAAGCAAGTGAACTCCAATAGATAATCCCATAAGGTATGCAATAAGAATAATCCATCGATTAGCATAAGGAGTATGAGCAATGTCCTCCCATTTCAGAATACACCAAAAAACAACAGCTGTAAATAGAGAAGAGAGAGCATAAACTTCACCTTCAACTGCCGAAAACCAGAAAGTATCCGAGAAAGTATAAGCAAGAGCCCCAACAAAACCAGCACCAATTACAGCTATCAGATTTCCTTTGGATTTTTCTACATCTATCATCTTTTTTGCTAAATGGGTAATTGTCCAAAAAAGAAATAATATAGTAAATGCAGATGCCAAAGCTGAAAGTATATTTACCATTAATGCAACCTTGGTTGGATCGGGAGCAAAAAGAGCAAAAAATCTGGCTAAAATCATAAAAAATGGTGCCCCTGGTGGGTGACCAACTTCAAGCCCATATGCCGAAGTAATAAATTCTCCGCAGTCCCACAAGCTAGTTGTAGGTTCAACTGTTAACAGGTAGGTAATTGCCGCAATAACAAAAGCAATCCATCCTGAGATGTTGTTAATTGATTTGTAATTTAAATTCATAAGGAATATTTATGGAATTATTTAAGTTTATTTCGAATTATGTTCGTTTCATGCAATTTATGAAACGAAAATAAGGATTTTCACCTTATGTTTAAAAATAAGTTGAGATTATTTTACAAATATTCTTTGCGAAAAGAATTTTTTTTATACTTTTGCACTGTTCAAGAAAACGAACGCCATAAGTTTGTCCCATTGTGTAATGGCAGCACCGCAGATTTTGGTTCTGTTAGTCTAGGTTCGAATCCTAGTGGGACAACAAAAATCCATCTGAAATTCGGATGGATTTTTTTTATGCCTTTTTTTTAAGTAAAATTTATTATTTTCTAATCTTTCCCTTTAACAGTAATTTTCAACTTGTCCGATTAATTTTCTATGAATTACTAATTTATAAAATGAAACTTCGTAAACTAAGAAACTGATAAAACTGAGATATACTCAAAGCTTTTAAAGAACATAGTCTTCTAGTTCGTTAATCTAATAATATTATATAATTTCACACTGATTTCTTCGGGGCAGGGCGTAATTCCCTACCGGCAGTTAAAGTCTGCGACTCCTTGAAAGAGGACTGATTTGGTGAAATTCCAAAACCGACAGTTAAAGTCTGGATGAGAGAAGAAAATAAATATAAAAGCACCAAACATACAACCGATTTAAATCAGTTGTATGTTTGGTGGCTATATTCTGCTTTGCTCCGTGGATTAAATATTAATATTCAATAAAGAAGGAGTAAAAATGAAAAGTCTAAATTCGTTTGGAAAAAATAGCATTGAAAGAGTTGAGAATGCTGTACTAAAGTTACAACAAGGTTTTGGAATCTTACTAGTAGATGACGAAAACAGAGAAAATGAAGGTGATATTATCTTCCCTGCCAAAAGTTTCACAGAAAAAGATATGGCTCTGATGATTAGAGAATGTAGCGGAATCATCTGCTTATGCTTAAATGAGAAAAAATGTAAGCAATTAGGTTTAAAACCAATGGTAAAAAATAACACAAGTAAAAACCAAACTGCATTTACAGTATCAATAGAAGCTAAACATGGTGTTACCACTGGTGTTTCAGCAAAAGACAGACTGACAACCATAAAAACTGCCATTGCCACTGATGCAAAACCTGAAGATTTATCACAGCCTGGACATGTCTTTCCACTGCAAGCAAAAGAGAATGGAGTTTTTGAAAGGCGAGGTCATACCGAAGGGAGTGTTGATCTAGTAAAAATAGCAGGACTAGGAGAATCTGCAATTTTATGTGAATTAACAAATGAGAATGGTACAATGGCAAGATTACCCGAAATATGTATTTTTGCAGAAAGGCATAACATGAGTGTAGTATCAATTGAGGATATTTCAAAATATAGAGAAATAAACAATATCTAAGAATAGGTACTAACAAAGATGGAATTCTATTTTTACATCATAGAATAATAAAACAAAAGCCATCGAGAAAAAATAATTTCGATGGCTTTTTAAATTTTACTATAAATTTATTTTATCTGATATTGTAAATTGTTAACAGATTAAAAAGTTTCTTGCTTTTAATATCCTAATTATTCGTAGGAGCAATCAACCAATGTTCCTTGCCAGACATAGTATTGTAATAGAATTTCAATTGCTGATGTGTTGAAACCGATTCGGCAAATACAAGAAAACTATTTCCTGATCCATCTTCGTGAGAAATTTTATGAATTAGCAAATCATGAGATTTGAAATTAAAGCTAAGTCTATTAATAAATGCCGAGAACAGATTTTTTACTCTATCTGAACTTAGAGCAGATATATTCAAATCCTGATCGGAAATAGTTACAAGATTAATTGTATTGTTATTAGATAATTTGAAGATATATTTATCTGAATTTAACTCCATTGTCTCAAATATATGATTATTTATTTCCGATCTATTTACAAATTTATTAACCATAGTTGCTGCTGAATTCATACTTACAGGATTTGAGTCAGGAGCAATCAACCAATGTTCCTTACCAGACATAGTATTGTAATAGAATTTTAATAGTTTGCTTGATCCATAAGCTTTTCCAAATACCAGAAAGCTATAACCCGATCCATCTTCATGAGATATTTTATCTATTGCTAATGAAACTCCTTTAAATATGAAATTTTGTTTTGAAATGAATGCACCAAAAAGATTTCTTACTCTTTCAGAACTAATATTCGATAAATCTAAGTCCTGATCAGTAATTATCATATCTTTTTGCGATTGGTTATTATATAGTCTGAAAGTATAACTATCATTTGTAGGAATAATAGTTTCAAAAACCTGATTATCTATACTTCGTCTTTGAACAAAATTGTTTACTAAATTGACAGCATTATTATTTACAGGATTATTTTCAGGAGCTATCAACCAATGTTCCTTGCCTGATTGTGCATTATAATAAAATTTAACATCCTGATCAGCTTGAACTAATTTTCCAAAAACAAGATAACTATTACCACTTCCATCCTCATGGGCGATTTTGCTGATTTTAAGTTCATGATTTTTAAACTCAAAAGTTGATCCTGTTAAAAAGGCATTGAATAGAGTTTTATTTCTTTCAAGGGCAATATTTGATAAATCAATATTATTATTAAGCTCAATATTGAGTGAAGAATTATTATTCGATAACTTGTATGTATTATTAGAACTTGTCAAACTAATTGATTCATAAACTTGATTTTGAATGCTTTTACGATATGCAAACTTATTAACTAAATCAAATGAATTAATTTGCATCTCAGATTCAATATTAATATTATCGCCTACACTAAGCACGATAGTTCCAATAGCATTAACATCTCCTTCAGGAGATAAAGATTTACCAAAATCATTGTCCAAACTAACACCAAATGTTGTAGCAATTATATCCTTATTTTTATCATTATAATATATGTAAAGATTATTGGCATCTTTTTTAATAATGCATCTTAGTTTGTTAATAACTAAATCTAATTTATCGATAGCATAAGGGCTCGAATTAATGATATTTTGATTTAACCAGATATTGAATTTTTCAGCACCGAAGCTATATACTTTTGATTTTTGACTTTGAGTTATATTTTCATTATAATCATTCCAATTCCCTATTTTGGCATTATTATGAAAATAATCTACATACCAATTCGTAATTTTCAATTCTTTATTCAATATTTCATTTGTCGAAATTGGGCTCTGCCCTTTAGATATTTCTTCAACTTTACTATCAAAATCAAAACTTAAAAGATTATCTAAATTTTCATTATCACAAGCAGAAAACAAAAGTAAAAATGCTAAAGCGAGAGTATAAGTTAATTTATTCATAGTTCATGTTTTATTTTTTGTTATACTGCTAAGAGTATTATTTTAGAATTTTGTTGCCTAACAAATCATTTTTTTTTGAAAAAATAATATTTAAATAGAAACTTTTAAAAGGATGCCAAAGCCTTATCATAATATTATTAAGACAGTTATGACAAAACTTATATTTTATTAATTGTTCAAAAAATTAATCTTGATTTCATAATAAAAAATAAAAATTTACGTTTTTATTCTTTTTCCAAATTTATTTATTATGTTTATACAATAATTTAATAATAGGAACACAACAACTCTAAATAGGCTATTATAAGGGCTTTAGGTGAAAAATAAATTGATGAGACTAATTATTAAATTCAATATTTTTTTGAGGGTATATATAATTAATTAACGGTTGTAAATTGAATTGAGTAGATAAAAATCAAAATTGAATCCCCCGTTTAATTAACTATAATGAACTTAAAGCGAACTATAAAACAATGCATAAAAGGTGATAATAATTCATATAAGAAATTATATGAATATTATGCTTCATTGTTCTTGGGGATTTGTAAAAGATATGCTAATTCGGAGATAGAAGCTGATGATATGCTTCAAGAATCATTTATAAACATATTTAATAATTTGACCCAACTTAAAAAACCAGATGCTTTTGAGGCATGGGCAAGAAGAATAGTTGTAAATACCTCGCTAAAATTTATTAAAGAAAGAAATAATTTTACAATAGGAATAGATGAATCAAGATTAGAATTAAGTGAAGATGAATCTAAGTCCAGTTTAGAAATTATGTCGAATATAGACATTATTAATTTAATAAAACTAATGGATTATCTACCCATGGGTTATAGGACAATACTAAACCTATATGCGGTAGAAGGCTATTCGCACAAAGATATTGCAGAAATACTTGATATACGAGAAGTAACGTCAAGGACACAGTACTTTAAAGCAAAGAAGGCATTCCAGAAAATATTACTAGAGGAAACTCAAATATTTGAATAATGAACAAGTTTAATTTTGAAGATATTCTTAAAGAAAAAGCTACTAGCTATAAACCTGAGCCAAGAGCTGATCTTTTTGAAAATATTATGTCAAATACTACTTGTCCTCCTAAGTCTAATTTTATTTCAAAAATTAAAACTAGCGGATCAAAGTTATTCTCTGGAATATTAGGTAAAACCTTTGCTGCTATAATCATTATAACCGCTGCTAGTGCTGGGACTATTGTTGTAAATTCGAATAAATTACCAAAGAATAAAGAGTATTTAGATACTTCCCAAAACTCATATTATTTAAGTCAGCATGAAATTCAGCATCTTGTATCTGAACTATACTCAGACGATTACGAAATTAGCATAAATGACTTAAATACAGATGATATAAGCCTAGATGATATCATAATTGATGATTTTAATCGTAATGGATATTACTCTGAAGATATTCTTAACTACAATATTAGCATAGAGGATATTATAATCAGACTTAATGAACCTACTAAGCCAGATGTATTACAAAATTCAGATTCATTCCAGAATGTTGCCAATATTTATAAAAATGCTCAAAAGGTAATATATCTTAAATATGAAAAACCAAATTTTTATAGAGCTGGCAAAAAGAAAGTCAAATCGAAAAAAACAGTATTTAAGAAGATAAATAATATTTCAAATAAACACTTAGATTTTTCATTAGCTAGTAAAAGTAAAAAGACTAAATCAATAGATAAATTAGAAAAAACTGATTGTAAGTTAGATCTGGGAGTTGAATCAAATTTTGGTTATCTGAAATTTAACATAGATGATAATGAAGTAACCGCTAGGAGTATTGGACTTGGATTGGCTAGCTCATATCGTTTTAATGATATCTATTCTCTTGGAGCTGAACTGTCTATATCAAAAATTGATATAGATGACATCACAGATATTGACGAAAAGGTAAATCGAGATATCAAAATTTTAAACTTTGGTATAACTAATAATTTTAGATTATTCAAGGCTAAATCTTTCGATATAAATGCTAATGCAAGCATTGGATTTTCAAGATTTATGAAGAATAAAGACAATATTAAATCTCAAACTTTGGATGATATAAATAAAGATATTAATAATCTGAATAAAAACTTCTACTATTCAAAATTTGGTATTCATACCAATATTCATTTAGCCAAGAAAATAGACTTTAAAATTGGCTGTGACTTGAAAAATTCATTCCTATCCAATAAATCTCACGCCAATAAAATTGGAATAAATGCTGGTATTCGTTTAAAATTTTAAAATATACCAACAGATTCTGATACATTAAGTCTCCCCTATTTTGAACTATTTGGTTTGGATGATTAAATTGTAAATATTAATGTTTTATGTTACAATAACAACAGAGAACTAATCATCGCTTCTATATTTTACATATTCTCAAGATTTTCTCTTTATAATTATAAACAATATATTACAATAGCTTCATTTTTTATTTTTCCACAGAGCTTATTATTAAACCTAGACGATAATTATTCTGAAAAATTCAGAGAGTCAAGCAATATTGATATTTGCTTAATATAAAATATTTAACTATCTAGCATGGTTTTTAATATTTTTAAAACCAATAATCATAACACACATAAACAACAAACGGACTGATATTTACAAAACCACCGAAAACACTGTATATTCAAAAATCAAAACACATATTAACATAATGACAATAAACTAAATTAATAATATGAGACAGAATTTTATTGCAAAATTAATTATTAGTGTATGCTTATGTTTAGGTATATTTTCGTGTAAAAAAAACGAACATAAAAACCTTCCTCCAAGCATACCTTCAATTCTTAGCCCCCTAAACAAAGCAAGCGAACTTCCCAAAGAAACTGTGCTATTAAAGTGGAATCCTGTAAAAGACCCGGAATCATCAGAAGTATTATATAAAATATTGCTCTCGGACGAAAAGGAATTAAAATTTGCAAAACAAATTGCTAAAAATTTAATAAAGACAGAATATCAAATCGAATCATTAAATGCAAATACTGAGTATTTCTGGGAAGTATTAGCTACTGATGATGCAGGAAATACTGTTAAATCAGAGGTATATTCATTCACAACTAGAGAAGATTTTAATCCGAGTATTTCGGCTAGATTCCCTGCTAATAATGCCGAGAATATTGATTTCGATATTAAACTTGAATGGGATATTCAGGAAGATTTTGATACTAAAGATATTGAACAATACCTATATCTTGGTAAGACAAATACTTTGAATGAAAAAAATCTTATTAGTAAAAGTTTAAATACAAATAAGTTCGATCATAAATTAGAACCAAATACTGAATATTACTGGCAAGTTGAACTTAAAAATAAAAAAGCTAGATCATGTAAGTCTCCAATATTTAAATTTAAAACAAAAATAAAACCAGTGCCTCAGGTAAGAATTATAAATCCTGAAAATGGGAAAAATATTTTAACTAAAACGACTAAATTAACATGGGATATCACAGAGCCAGAATATGCTAAAAATTGTTTTTACACGGTATACATTGGTGAAAACAAAGATATTACAAGTGAAAATATCCATATAGAAAAAACAGACAAAAAGGAGTGCACATTTGCTTTGGAAGCTCATAAAAAATACTTCTGGAAAGTTGAACTTAAAAATGATAAAGAGATTATCTCAAGCACTAAAGTCTCTCAGTTTGCATCAGGTAATAATACTCCTACAAAGGTCGTTGTCACGAAACCAAAAGCTTCTGAGATTTTTGAGATGAATACAGTCATATTTGAATGGAACAAATCAACGGACGCAGATAATGACGATCTTAACTATAAGATTTGTATATCTGAAAATGAGAAAGATTATAGCGAGTCAATTAGCGTAGACGGATTGTCATATACTGCTAATAATTTAGTATATGGAAAAACTTATAAAGCAAAAATTATTACTAGCGATGGAATTGACAATGTAGAGTCTGAGGAAATTCAATTCTCTATAAAAGAAAGACCCGAACTTAAGATTAATATTACAAATCCCATTCAAAGCATTACAAATAACCAACTTAAATTGGATATAAGTTGGTCAACAGAGAATGACAAATATTATGCTATAGATAATTATAAACTTATTCTCACAAACGAAGCAGAGGATAAAGACTATACTTTTATTACTAATAAAAAAACATATAGAATCAATATAAAACAGCATACGAATTTCAGCCTAAGAATAGAGGCATTAAATAATTCAGAAAGTATTGGAAATTCAGAAAGTATTAAATTCACTTCTAAAAATATAGCTCCTAAACCTGCAAATATCCCTCTGCCATGGACAGTATATACATATGATGGCAAATTTGAATTAAACTGGACAAAGCCTTATAATCAGGAAAGTGATCCTGTTAACTACAAATTATATATTTCCAAAAAACAAGAAAGTATTGGTGCGGAATCTAATCTTGTATATGACTTAGATCAAAACAAACAAATAATTAAAGGACTTGAAGCAAATACAACATTCTATGCAGTTATAATAGCTAGTGATGGAATTGATACAGCAAAATCTAAAAATATAACAATAGAAAATCATGATCGATTTATACCAAACACGAACTCGCATAGCCCTAATAAAGGTATACAAGAACCACAAAACTTAAAATCTAAATTAAGTTGGAATTATTCAGATCTCACTAAAAGGCATCCTAATCCACTCTTTAAAATATACCTTTCAGAAGAAAAAAATAACTGGGACGAAACAAAACTAATTGGCACAACTACGGAAATGGAACTTGATGTCAATCTTCCTAAAGGGAATAGATTCTACTATTGGAAAGTAGAATGCTATGATGGAAAAACAAAACTTTCAGAATCAGGCAGTAAAACACTTTATGCAGCAGATAATCCTCCTAGCAAAGCAAGTATTATTGCTCCTTCGAACAATGCTGTAATAAACTCTCAAGAATTTAGAATAGAATGGAATAAATCTACCGATATTGATGATGATGAGATAAAGTATGCAGTATGTGTGTCAAAAGATCCAAATATGTCAAGTATGTCAATTACCACTCATATAACTGAAACTTCTAAACTTTACGATCTGATAACGGAATCTGGAGATTATTATATAGCAATAAAAACATACTCTGCTAAAAAATCTGTTCTTTCTGATCCTATACATATAAGTGTAAAACTTCCTTCGATTAGTAATAAAACACCAGAAGACAATTATAAAAAAACATTTTTATATAAACTGCCAATTGAATTAGAACGAGAATTAGATTTCAATTGGGATGTTTCTAATATAGATAATTTAGAGGATATCACTTATGATGTTATTGTTTATTACAATGGTAAAAGAATGAAAAATTTAAGCAATAACACTAATATTACAAATACTTCACAAAAGATAAAATTATTCTTGAATACTGGTAGTTACAAATGGGAAGTTATTATGAAAAAAGATGGAAAAGAAATAGCTAGAAGCGAGAAAACTAACTTTAAGATTAATGCAATTTGGAATAATCCAGGTGAATTCTAATTGCGCAAGATTATCATATAATCCAAAAAGCTTTACAAATATGTAAAGCTTTTTTTTGCTCCCTACTTGCTATACTTATAAAAGCTTTCGTCAATATTTAAAACTATGAAGTCTAATAACCTGAATTTTAGAATAATATTATAAGATTCTTAAACGAAATTTCCATAAATTTAAATAAAAGACATTATGAAAATTCTATTAACAGGAGTAACTGGTTATATAGGAAAACGATTGCTTCCTATACTTATTCAGCAAGGTCACAGTATTGTATGCGCCGTTAGGGATAAAGAACGAGTAACTATTCCAAATTCATTTAAATCAAAAGTTGAAATAATAGAACTTGACTTTAATATAAAGGAAAGCCTATCCTCTATTCCTTTAGATATCGAAATTGCTTATTATTTAATTCATTCGATGTCAAACGAAAAAGATTATTCGGATACTGAACTTAATTCGGCTAAGAATTTTCGAGAAGCAGTTTCAAAAACTAATATTAAACAAGTAATATATTTAAGCGGTATTACTAATTCAAAAGCATTGTCCAAACATCTTCAGTCTCGTAAAAATGTTGAATGCGAACTTGCAAAAGGAGATTACAATTTCACTTGTTTTAAGGCTGGAATTATAATAGGTTCGGGAAGTGCTTCCTTTGAAATAATTAGAGATTTGACCGAAAAACTTCCATTTATGGTTGCTCCTAAATGGATAAATACATTATGCCAACCAATTGCAATAACTAATGTGATTGAGATTTTAACAAAAGCATTAAACAATCCTATTTGCTTTAATATATCAATAGATATTGCGGGCAAGGAAATTCTCAGCTATAAAGAAATGCTATACCAATTTGCTAAAGTTCGAAAATTGAAAAGGCTAATTATTTCAATTCCTGTTATGACTCCTAGGTTATCATCTTATTGGTTGTTTTTTGTTTGTTCTACATCATTTAAACTAGCTAGTGCCCTTGTTGAAAGTATGAAAATAGAAGTAGTTGCTAAGGATAATATCAAAGATTATATGGAAATTGAATTAATCAGTTATAAACAAGCTATACAAAATGCTTTCACTAAAATACAGCAAAACGAAGTAGTTTCGAGTTGGAAAGACTCAAATATTAGTGGTAGAATGCCTTTCAATATTTCAGATTATATAAATATACCAAGCTTTGGCTGTTTTGTTGACAAAAGAGAGAGAAAGCTTAAGGATATTGACAAATGCTTAAGCAAAATATGGTCTATAGGTGGTAAAACAGGATGGCATTATGCAAATTGGTTGTGGAGATTACGAGGATTTATGGACAAACTAATTGGAGGAGTTGGATTACGACGAGGTAGAACAAATACCGATAGTATAAACCCTGGCGATAGTCTTGATTTTTGGAGAGTTATATATGCCAACAAAGATGAAAAACGCCTTCTACTGTATGCCGAAATGAAATTGCCTGGGGAAGCTTGGCTTGAGTTAAAAATAAATGATGGAGTTCTGATTCAACAAGCTACATTTAGACCCAATGGTTTAAGTGGAAGATTATATTGGTTTCTAATATACCCTATTCATGTGCTGATTTTTAAAGGAATGGCAAAAGCCATTAGCTCCTAGATTATAAAATTGTAAGCTATAAAAAAATACTGTCACACTTAAAGATAAGTAATGACAGTATATACATCGATGAAACTTTTTAAAATAAAACTTAACTATTACATATAAATAAAAAATCTTAATCTGTAAATTCCATGTAATTAAGAATTTAATTAGCTTTGGGAATAAGTATTACCTACGATCACTGCCTTATGCTATATCAGTATTTACAGGGTTTTATTCAGTTTTTTCGGATAAAAACAATAATCTTATAGTTTTTTGGAAATTATTTTTTATTCAATAATTTCCAAGCTATTAATCCTACTAATGTTTGTAAGTTCCATCAGGTAATACTTTGGGTAAATTGTATTTAGGGTCAGTCAAGAGCTTGTATATATCTTTATCAGTTGTTTCGAGTTTTTCTTTGGTATTAAGTTTCCATTCGTCTTGAATTTCATTTAATCTATTTGCTTGAGCTCCCAGAAATGATGACATTGCCCAGTAGAAATACTCAGTTGTTTGGCAATCATATTCACAGGTATTATCATTATAGGAATACCAAGCATCCGAAGGATATTTTTCAGGAATTGTTTCAAAGTTTCCTCCTCTGGCTTTATCCATTGCATTACTAATTTCAGTACCTGCATACTCACCAAAGATGGAAGGGTATAATTGAGAATAACCAGCATGAGTAATAATATGCCAAATTTCTTCAATAGAAGCATCGAATTCACCTTTCAATCCGCCAGATACAAAATTTGGATGCGTTTCATCATTTCCTAAATCTTGGCCCATTCGTCCTGCTGGTTGATTCATACTCTCAAGATCATTCTCACTTGCCCACATTACAACAAATGCTTTGTTTTCTATCATCTTGTTTAAAACATCTGGATTGTCAATTTTATCATCTTCGTCATTATCTAAATATTGAGCCATTATATTTGCAGCATGTAATAATTTTTTATCCTCTACATTAGGTACAGCGTATATGTCAATTCCGAATACGTTTACTTTTCTATTAAAAGATTTAAGTCCTTCATCCGAATTAGCTACAATTTTAAAGTTTGGATCATCGCCTTTGTTAATATTGCTAGATTTTGAATCAGAGTCCGAGTCGCTACAAGAAGTAAAAATTAATAAGCTTAAAGCAAAAATACCAATCAAGTCTTTTAGTTTAATCATTCTTTTTTCATTTTAATTAAAAATTCTAGACTCAAAAATAGACTTGGAGGTAATTAAACACAAATCAATGGAGTCCGAATAAACGATACTCGGACTAATTCTGTACTAAAAATAGTATTTCAAGAGGAGATTGGGAGTTTTTTTAAGAATTGAAAATTTCGAGAAATGTTTCCTTTGTGAGATTCTGAAGAGACAAATTATAATCAGCTTTATCTTCATCATTAGTAATTCTGGCTCCAAGCTCTATAATCATATCCTTTAATGAAAAGGAATTATTCCATTCTTGATACAGGGACTGAATTGCCATATTGGTAATCTCAGAATTATTAGATACCTTAATCGATCCCGATCCTATATTCAATAATACAAAACATTGTTTAGACTTGTAGGGTAGTAATATTCCAAGTATGCTTTGATTTTGGACCGATTGGCATTTAGTTTCTACAAATAAATTATTAGGATTCATCATATAATTATAATTTATATTATCTCCAGCTCCAACAATTATTTTGTACCCACAGTCATTTTTCCCTTGGTATACGTTATTCTGAATTAAATAAGCTTGTGATAACTTATTATTTGCATACATATATTCAACCGCTCCATCAGGTGCATTAGTTATGTCACCCGAATACAAGAGTCCTCCATCTTCTGCATTATAGGAAGAATTCCAACCTATTTTTTCTCCGATGCCTAATGCGGAGATATCTAAATCTTCGGCTCCCCATGCATTTTCCCAATACACACCTACAGCCAAGGAGTCAGCATAAAATTTGGTTCCAATAGGAATATTCCCGACAAACATTTTTTCACTAAAAGGGAGAGCATAATCTATATCAGAAGGTAAAAAGAAAGTTTTATTTTTAAGATTAAATCTAGCTTTACAGTAGTTGAGAATGAAATTATAATTATTTTCTAAATTATCATTCAATTTATTTTCTTTGACATATGACTTTCCATTCCTAATCTTATAAGTGAAGATTTTTTGCCCTTTAATTCTATTATAACATGCCACTAAAGCTCTAAATAAAGCAAAGGCTGTAGCATTATCCAACCAATGTAGGTGAGTATTATTTAGGGATATACTAGTTGCCTTATTCAAAGGGTTCTCAATTAATGGTTTGTGGTACTTCTTCGAAAGTCTTGAAATTTTATTTATCTGCTTAGGACATTTGATTTTATATGCTAGAAATAATACCTTGAAACGATTAAATATTTGTGCTAATTTTTCTAAACCATATTCTTCAAATTCAATTTGAGGATTATATTCGGATTCTTTTATCGCTTTAATTAGGTTTTCATTCTTTATAATCAGGCTTTTACCTGTTGTTCTATAAATTATATATCTAAAAAAGCTAAGTTCATCCTTGGGTACAATTCCATACAAATCAGCTATCTTAGCAAGTGCTTCATTATTTTTAATTCCTTCATTACCCGTAAATTCATATGATAAATCATCAACTAGTAAGGAAAGTATATCGTCAATACTGTCTTCTTTTAGAGCTATACCTGATTGCAATAAATTTAAAGACTTAGAAACCATTTCTTTTCTTGAGCATGCTTTAATAATTTTAAATTTAAGATCTAATTTGGGAATTTCTAATATTTCATTAGGAATATAAATATCATCTTTAAATTCACTACCATAAGTTGATATATAATGCTTTATTTGATCTAAAACTAGTTCCTGTTTAGTACTTTGAGTTATTTTTATCCAGGATTTATGAAAAGTTTTATTAAAACCACAAGCATCCAAATTCTCTTTCTCATAAAAATCAATAATTTCACTTTTAGCCCATAAAGCTCCAGCTTCGATTATAAATCCTTTATCAGAAATAAAAACAGATTGGTTTGTAGATTTACTCAAAACAGAATTAAATAGTTTTAAACTTTTCATAAGAATAATAAGTTATAGATCGTTTACTAAGAGGTGAAATAGAAAGGAAAATTTCATATAAAAAAATAATTCCGGCGGGAAGTAATTCATTTTAAGATATCCGTATAGGAACTTCCTTTGCCAGAATCATAGAATTGCAAATTAATACTAAAAACATAATAAAACCAATATTATCTGTTGAATAATTCCAAACTACCTCAATAAAACTCTTTATAGTACAAAAAAAGCAACCACATATGTGATTGCTTTATCGAAAATAATAATTAGCATTTTATCTCATTAACATACCTCTCATCATTCTACCGCGCATTCCGTAATCCATCTCATCATAATCCTCTGGATCCATATTTCTAAATCGTCCCTTTCCTCTTCCAGATTTTCTTCCTTTCGAATTTCTTATTTTATAACTAAAACTAATCATAAAGAATTTATTCAACTGCTTGGTATAATAATCAACGGTGTATAAATCTTGTACATGGTGATTTATCTCGCTAGCATTATTTAAAATATCATATGCTACAAATGATAATTCACCTCTTTTATTTTTAAATACCCTTGTTGAAATACCTATATCAACAAGCCAATTACTTTCTTCCTTACTAGTTGTAATATTGTTTCTATAAGTATTACCAGCATTTGTTCTTATGATAAAATTTTTCCAAAAATTCCAATACATACTAAAGTTTGTATTCTGAGATAAATACTCGGATTTAGTAGCACTTTTAGAATTTGAATAACTTGTTCGGCTCGAAAGAGAAAAATCAATCTTATGACTAATATTCGATTCTATTTTTAGACCTTGGCTCAAGCTAATCGATTTTGTATTCGATTTTTTATCATTGATATAAGTGGGACTTTTAGAATAATTGGAAGAAGTGTATAAATCCAATTTAGACTTTAATTTCTTTAAAGGCAAGCCGTATGAGATATTTGCATTCAATGTATATCGACCATCCAAATTGACAGGTTGAGAAAACTGTCCCCCTTTATCTAAATTATAATCCTTTCCTTGAATTGTAATAATTGTATCATTTTTGGCTACAATGGTTCTTTGGCTTACAAGATTATCCGATTTTGATGCACTTAGATTTATTGATAAAAACTTACCTGTTTTGCTTGCCGAGGATGCCATAAAAGAAAAGTAATGATTCTTTCCTTGTTTTAATTTGGAATTACCTGTTTTTAAATACAGTAGGTTGGAAACATCAACAACTTCTTGCAATTGGCTTAAGCTAGGATTACTTGTACGTAACGAATAGGTTGCATAAAAGTATTTTTGCTCCTTCCCAAAATAGGAATATCTAATGGAAGGAAGTATTGAAAAGTAAGTCTTTTCCATTTTTTTGGTCTGTGGAAATACCTCCTCATTTTTTAAATTTGTATTCTTAAAATCTGCACTAAAACCAAGTCTCCAAGTTTTCTTAGAATAAGCAAACATTAATCTTGCTGAATTATCGGTGGTGGTATTCGTAAAGCTATTCGAACTTATATCATTAAGTACAGAATATTTCCCAGTAGCTGCATCCTTATCAAAAGCTTTTTTATCTGACTCTTGCTCGTCAATGGAAATATTATAACCTACAGAAAACTCGTATCCCTTTTTGAATCTATGATTTAGTGAAATCTGAGAATACATTCTTTTACTTATATCTTCACCTGTTGTTATCTGGTCGATACTACTTTTTACAGTTTCGTCACTTTCAGTCGTTTGAGATAATCTTGAACCATCATCTGTTCGTTTTCGATATGATAAATCTGCATTCAAACTCAAGCGTGGCCCCATTTTTCCAAATCTACGAGAGAAATTAAGTCCTTGTGAGATGTCAAAATCATCTGATTCAGACTTGTTAGTATTTATGCC
The DNA here is from genome assembly GCA_025210485.1 of Marinifilaceae bacterium. Classification (GTDB taxonomy): domain Bacteria; phylum Bacteroidota; class Bacteroidia; order Bacteroidales; family Marinifilaceae; genus JAOARN01. The sequence continues at coordinate 20,410 of JAOARN010000116.1, forward strand.
TGAATTTATAAATTCTCCGTTTTCAGTTGTACTATTAAGAGAGTTGCGAGTGCTTTCCGATTCTTGCTTTGAAACACGAGTGTCAAGATTCAGATATGACTTTTTACCCAATTTAGAACTAAAACCTAAATCAAGATTATGAGACATATCAGCAGAGGTATTTTTGCTATTCGACTCAGAGATCTGACCAGCTAAATCTTCACTTGTATATGTTTTTATATTAGAACTTTCGGTTTTGGTATCAGCATTTCTCATTCTATAGCTAACATCGATATTTTTATCACCTTCGAAAAAGTTATAATTAAATCCGAGCTGCTGATTCTCTCTATCATTTCCATCAATTCCTCGACTTGCACTGCCCTTTCTTTTTAATCTTAATGGAGCATTGACATTATTTGCACGACCTGTTAGTGTAATTCTATTTTTCTCACCGAATGAATTTAATTTTATCCTTCCTGCATACTTTTCCTCTTTACCAACACCAGCGGAAGCTCTACCAAAGATTAATCTTTTTTTCTTCTGAGTGGTTACAATATTCAATGTTTTAGCATCTTTCTCATCCGTGTTTTTTAAACCCGAATATTTTTCTTCCTTACTAACATATTTAAAAACTTCGATATTTTTAACAATATCATTTGGTATCGTTTCCAAGGCTTTTTGTACATCATTGCCAAAGAATTTTTTTCCGTCGATTAATACCTCCTTCACTTCTTGTCCCTGAGCCAATAGTTTATTATCAACTACAGTAAAACCTGGCATCTTTTCTACCAATTCTTGTGTATCGGCATCTGGATTTACTTTAAAAGCCTCAGGATTAAATATTGTAGTGTCTCCCTTCTGCTTGGTTGGAGGTAATAATTCGGTAACTTTAATTTCGTTAAGCAGTTTTTTATCCTCTTTGAGAATTACAGTACCAATATTGATATTTTTCTTATCGAGACTTATTGTATTTGAATATGGAGTATAACCTATAAAGGATACATTCAATTTATAATTCCCTTTTTTTAATTTTATTGAGAATAGGCCATCCTCATTACTAATTGTACCCTTGATGTACAGAGTATCTTTAGTGTTTTTCAATACGATTGTAGCACCTGGTAAAGGTTTTTTTTCAGCATAGTCAATAATCTTTCCTTTTATCTCAAGTTTCTGCTGTCCGTAACTCAGAAATGCAAAACATGAGAGAAAGAAAGTAAAGCTTAATTTGGTCATAAAATTTAACTTTTGGTTGGTTGAAGTTTGGTTGTGTGATAAAAAAAATGTGCTTAGATGCCTAAATTATAAAAAAATCGAAATTTAATCACTTAGCATCCAAACACATATCCTAAAATCTGTTGTGATATATTTATTTTGTCCCTTGCAAAATATTTGTCCCTATTTTGCGATTCCTAATTTAGTGACAGTTTCCCATATAAATGATTAAAAGATGTTAAATGATATAAATCTTACTTAAATTGAAAATAAATTATACAAGAACTAATGAGTAAAAATGATTCTATACTGAATTTAAAAATATTATTAGAAAGCTTGATTGGCAGTGTTATTAAGGATACTTGGGTATAAGTCTATTCAAAAACTTGTTTAAATTAAATTTAAACAATACTTATTTGTAGGTATTGATTTTTTATAAAATCTATTACTATATTTGCCCTCGATAAAAAACTAATCATATGAAACTGATTCGTAAGTCAAGAATGTTAATACTAAGCGTGCTTATGCCAGCAATGATATTGCTTGCAGGGAATGCTGTATTTAATTGGCATGTCCACAGACTTGATGATGGTAGTATGATTGTTCATTCTCACCCTTACCACAAGGATACCCCGAATCAACATAAACATCATGATTCTAAAGAGTGTGTTTCCATTAAAAATATAACAAGCTTCATTAGTTTGGCTGCTATTAGTTATGTTTTTATGTTCACGGCTAAGCTTGTCATGGGTACTGTAATAGAGAAGAAAGCAAAGTTAGTATATCTTCTAAACCGCTTAAGCCTTTTTAATAGGCCTCCTCCTATACTTTGCGTATAGATTCTATACACTTCCTTTTTTGTTGATAAGCTGTTTGCAATCTGTTAATATACTATGCAATAAATTGTTTATACCTATGTATTCATATGTATCACAATATATTAACATACAGCTATGTATTTGTTTATAATCTTTTAATAAACATACATTTTATTGTTTGCCTAAACTTTCGGAATTAAAATCAAGAATCACAACACTTTATTCGTTGATTTATTTTGCGAAGTAGTTTGCAATTAAAACAATAAAGGTATTCGCAACAAAAAAAGGTCTTTTTTCACAATTTTATCTATTTCAATTTTCTAATTATCGTTCATATAATAATCAAATTAATTATATGCTTAACATTATGGCTAATGATTGATGATTCAATGAAATAGAAACAAGTTAACATGTATTATAGGACAATTTTAAAATATCACAACTCAAATGAAAAATTTATCGAAACTACTGATTATCACTATCACATTAATGATAGCGAATTTTGCCTATGCTATTCCTAAAAAGCATACGGATGCCAATATTATCGGTCATGTAGTTTGCAAGGGAGAACATATTCCTTTTGCAACTATTAGCTTGATTGGTACAACAGTTGGTACTGCTACTGATGCAACAGGACATTTTCAATTAAATAATATGTCAACTGGTAAGGTTAAAGTAAAAGCTCAAGCTGTTGGTTATAAACCTCAAATAAAAGAAATAGAACTTAAAGCTGGTAAAACAATAGAGCTTAAATTTACTTTAACGGAAGATGTTCTTGGTTTAGAAGAAGTAGTTGTAACTGGAGACAGAAGCGAAACAAGTAGAACTGAAAGTTCGACTATAGTTAACACCCTATCTCCTAAGTTATTCTCAGTAACTCAATCATCTACGCTTAGTGAAGGTTTGAAGTTTGCCCCTGGTCTTCGCCTTGAAAACAATTGCCAAAATTGTGGTTTTACACAAATTAGAATGAACGGTATGGAAGGTCCATACTCTCAAATATTAATTAACAGTAAGGCTATTTTTAGTGGTCTTGCAGGTGTTTATGGTCTTGAATTAATTCCGTCAAATATGATTGATAGAGTTGAAGTAGTAAGAGGTGGTGGCTCTGCATTATACGGAAGTAATGCAATTGCTGGTACTATTAATCTTATTCTTAAAGATCCAGTAAATAATTCATTTGAATTTGGAGCAAATTCAAGTTTCATTGGTGTTGGACAAGATAATTCAGGAGGTATTTCTGAAGATTATAAACTTGATTTTAATACTTCACTTGTGACCTCTGATGGTAAAACAGGTATGGCTCTTTACGGATATTACAGAGATCGTAGTCCATTTGATGCAAATGATGATGGATTTTCAGAAATATCATCTGTTGATAATACAACTCTTGGAACACGTGTTTTTCACAGATTTTCATCAAGAAACAAACTTGCTTTAGATTTCTTTAATATAAAAGAAAACAGAAGAGGTGGTGATAGTCATTCACATATTGAACATGATGCAGAAATTGCTGAAGCTGTTAAACACAATATTACAACTGCTGCTTTAACTTATGACCAATTCTTCAGAGAAATTGACAAATTATCAGTATATGCTTCTGCTCAAAAAGTTGACAGAGATTCATATTATGGTGCAGGTAAATCTCTTTCTGATTATGGTAAAACAGAAGGTTTGACATATACAGTTGGAGCTCAATATGATGCTAATTTTGATATATCTAAATTAACAGTAGGGGTTGAAAATGTAGGTGATTACCTAGATGATAAAAAAATGGGATATCCTGATTTAGAAAACATTAGTTTGGATTCTGAAGGCAAACCTGTTATAAACTATATTGGAAATACACAAATAGCAGATCAGGAGAAAAATGTATTTGGTGCATTTGCTCAATATGAATTGAAACTAAATAAATTCACTGTTTCTGCTGGTGCTCGTTTCGATAGATACGATATTAAAGATAAAACTCATAATGATGGTAGTGGAGATACTGACGGTAATGTATTCAGTCCTCGCTTGACCCTTAAATATGATATATTTGAATATCTTCAAGCTCGTGGTAGCTTTTCTAAAGGTTATAGAGCTCCTCAATTATTCGACGAAGATTTACATATCGAGGCGTCCACTTCAAGAAAAATTATTCATAAGAATAGCCCTAAACTAGAACAAGAAACTAGTAATAGTTATATGGCTTCGTTGGATTTCAACAAGAAAATTGGAAATACATCGGTTGGTATACTTGCTGAAGGTTTTGTAACAAAACTAGACAATCCATTCATTAACGAAAGAAGTGATCCTGATGCAAATGGTGTTACTACTTACACAAGAATCAATGCTAAAGATGGCGCAGAAGTAAAAGGTATTAATCTTGAGTTTAATATTATACCTTCAATAAAATATGCTTTTAAAGGAGGATTAACCATCCAGAAAAGTGAGTATGAAAATGCAGCAGAAGTTGATTTTAATGAGAAAAAATTCTTAAGAACTCCTGAAAAATATGGTTTTTTTACTTTCGAATACAAACCAACTAAGAAGTTTAATATCTCAGCTTCTGGAAACTATACTGGTTCAATGCTAGTGCCTTATCATGGACCTAAGCTTGGTACAGCTGAAAAAATGGATGCAGGTATAATCAAAGAATCTGATGATTTCTTCGATTTAGGTATCAAATTCGATTATACTATGAAGATAAATGGAGCTAAAATGAAGTTTATCGCTGGAATGAAAAATATTTTCAATTCGTACCAAGATGATTTTGATAAAGGTGGCGACCGTGACCCTGCTTACATCTATGGTCCTCTTAATCCTAGAACTATCTATTTTGGTATCAAGATTGGTAACTTATTATAAGAATTTATGTTTTTTCAATTTACATCACTACAAAAGAGTTTAAAATATGCCATTAGGTAGATTTTTAATAATCTAGAATAAGCGGAAGTTTAAAACTCAACCAGGTATTTTTTTAGACACAACTGCTATTATTCAGTGATAAATTGTTGTTTAGTATGGGCTCTATCTAATATTGGAATAATATTCTAATATTAGATATGAGCCCTTTTTATTTTTTTAAATTTATGCTTGTCTTATAATCCCAGACCCTTATGAATAAGTATAATAAAACTGTATTAGATAATGAGTTGAGTGTAGTGACAGAAAAAATAAATTGTGCTTAACTATAATTAATTTGTTAAATTAGTTAGACTAACAAAAAATTATAATTATGCCAGACTTAACAACAAATTATCTAGGATTGAAAATGCCAAGCCCAATTATTGTAGCTAGTTCTGGGCTAACAGATAATATTGAAAAACTAATAGAACTAGAACAGAATGGTGCTGGTGCGGTCGTTTTAAAATCATTGTTCGAGGAAGAAATTTTAATGGAAATGGAGCAAACATACTTGGATATGACTTCACGGCCATATATCTATCCTGAAAATTTTGATTACAAAGATTCAGAGTTTAAAGAAGACGGTATTAGAGCATATTTATCTTTAATACAAGAAGCTAAATCGAGATTGCAAATACCTGTAATTGCCAGTATTAATTGTATTAGTGAGCAAAAGTGGATATATTTTGCAACAGAGATAGAAAAAGCTGGAGCAGATGCACTTGAGGTAAATCTTTTTGTCCCTCCTACTAATTTAAATAACAGTGCTGCCGATAACGAAAAGGTTTATTTCGATGTCTTAGATGCTCTTAAAAATGAAACAAGTCTACCTATCGCTTTGAAAATAAGCCACTATCATTCAAGTCTTTCAAATATGATTGTAAATCTTGATAGAAAACAAGTAGATGGCTTAGTTTTATTTAATAGATATTTTTCACCTGATATAGATATTCATAATCTCAGCGTAATTAATGCTAATAGCTTATCAACTCCTGATGATTATATTAATACACTTAGATGGATAGGTTTTATGTCTGGTAAAATTAATTGCTCATTATCTGCAACAACAGGAATTCATTCCTCCGACTCAATTATCAAACAGCTTCTTGCTGGAGCAGATACCGTTCAGATTGCATCCGTACTTTATAAACATGGAACGGAATATATTGATATACTGAATAAGGAAATAACAGCATGGATGGAAAATAACAAATTCAAAACAATAGATGATTTCAAAGGTATGCTTAAACATACTGATTCTGAAGATATGGCAATTTATGAAAGAACTCAATATATGAAACAGTTTAGAAATTTCGTTATGTAGATTTTTTATTATTTTTACCTTGAAAAAGATTTTCCAAATTTGGAAAATCTTTTTTATTTATGTTAATCGCTATATTATGAGTCTATACAAGGATAAGGAAAAACTTAAATCAATATTATCTTCTATTCCTAAGTTACCAGGAGTATATCAATACTTTGACAAGGAAGGGAATATTATTTATATAGGTAAAGCAAAACAATTACGTAAAAGAGTCTCCTCTTATTTTAACCGTGAACATGATCAGGCTAAAACCTATATACTTGTAAAAAAAATAGCGGAAATAAAACATATTATAGTCGACTCGGAAGAAGATGCTCTACTTTTGGAAAATAATCTAATAAAGAAATATAAACCAAAATATAATATTCTATTAAAGGATGATAAATCCTTCCCTTGGATTTGTATTAAAAATGAAGATTTTCCTCGTGTATTTTCTACACGCAATTTGCAGAAGGATGGCTCGGAATACTATGGTCCATATACTAATCTAAAAATGGTAAGCATTATTCTGGATGTAATTAAATCTTTATTTAAACTCAGAACATGCAAGCATAATTTAAACTACGAAAATGTTGCTATAGGTAGATATAAACTTTGTCTTGAATATCATATTCAAAATTGTCATGGACCTTGCCAACAAAGACAAACAAAAGATGATTATGATAATAACATTAGTCAAATCAGAAATATTTTAAAGGGAAATATTAATCAAGTAATAGCTAGAATGAAATCAGAAATGATTCAACTTGCTGATAATTATGAGTTTGAAAAAGCACATCTGTTAAAACAAAAGATTGATATACTTAGTAATTACCAAAGTAAATCAACTATAGTTAGTCCTAGTTTGAATAATTTAGATGTATATTCTATTCTTGAAAATGAGACAAATGGTGAAGTTTATGTCAATTTTATGAAGGTTATTAATGGAGCAATAATGCAAGTTCATACTATTGAGGTAAAACAGAAATTGGATGAAAATATTGAAGAAATTCTGGAAATGGCAATCATCGAAATCAGACAAAAACTAAATAGTAACTCTAAAGAAATCATAGTCCCTTTTAATATGAATTTTGGAATTAAAGATGCTAAATTTATTGTTCCTCAAATTGGAGATAAGAAAAAATTATTGCAACTATCTGAACGAAATTTAAAGTATTATAAACTAGATAAACTTAAGAAACAAGACAACAAGGAATCGAAAGATAGAACTCAATCTATTCTTGAACTTATGAAATCTGACCTTAGGTTAAATAAACTCCCAAGCCATATTGAATGTTTTGATAACTCTAATATTCAAGGAACTAATCCTGTTGCATCTTGCGTTGTATTCAAAAATGCTCGACCATCCAAAAAAGATTATAGAAAATTTAATATCAAAACTGTCGTAGGTGCTAATGATTTTGCTTCTATGGAAGAAATAATATATAGAAGATACAAAAGACTAATTGACGAAAAACAAGATTTACCTCAATTAGTTATTATTGATGGAGGTAAAGGTCAGTTAGGTGCTGCTCTAAATAGCTTCGAGAGATTAAATATCCGTGGTGAAATAGCCGTAATTGGTATAGCTAAAAGATTGGAAGAAATATTCTTCCCTGGTGATCAATACCCTCTTTATTTGGACAAAAATTCCTACACCCTAAAAGTAATCCAACATCTTAGGAATGAAGCCCATAGATTTGCTATCACTTTTCATAGAGACAAAAGAAGTAAAAACTTTATTAAAACAGAACTTGATGATATTAAAGGTGTAGGCCAAAAATCAATATCTGCTCTTTATAATCATTTTAAAACTATTGAAAAAATTAAAGAACAAAATCTAAAATCATTATCTGAAATCGTGGGCAAAAACAGAGCAAAAATTATTTATGAATATCTTAAAAAGAATTACTAATTCATCATTTTTTATAATGAAATGCTTAAATTTTAATTTCTGCTAGATTATAAATTCACAATTTACCAACCCTTAACGGTGAAAGAAATAAAACATCAAAAGCAGCTACAATCCACACAAAATAAACAATCCCGAAGATAACCTGCAAACTCATTCCTAGATAAACACAATTTACCAACCCTTAACGGTGAAATAAATAAAATATCAGAATCGGCTACAATCCACACAGAATAATCAATCCCGAAGATAATCTGCTAACTCATTCCTAGCTAAACACAATTTACCAACCCTTAACGGTGAAAGAAATAAAATATCAAAAGCGGCTACAATCCACACAGAATAATCAATCCCGAAGATAATCTGCTAACTCATTCCTAGATAGACACAACTTACCAACCCTTAACAGTGAAAGAAATAAAACATCAAAAGCGGCTACAATCCACACAAAATAAACAATCCCGAAGATAATCTGCAAACTCATTCCTAGATAAACACAATTTACCAACCCTTAACGGTGAAAGAAATAAAATATCAAAAGCGGCTACAATCCACACAAAATAAACAATCCCGAAGATAATCTGCAAACTCATTCCTAGATAAACACAATTTACCAACCATTAACGGTGAAAGAAATACCAGAATCAAAACAAGCTCAAATCATTACTGAATAAGCATTCCACAAAATTATCTAAAAATACAAGCTCAGTCAAAACCAATTTACCAACCTTTAACGTAGCCTATGCAAAACTCATAAAGAAATTTCCTTGTATTTCTCAATACTCTTCTTCTCTTATATGGTTGATTTTAGAGATGTTATTATCATTTCAAGTGATTAAATCTGTATGAAAAATATTTTTCATGCTTTTTCTTGAAGTTGACATCAAATTTTTGAGCACTCCAATAATATCGAAGAAGCTATTACCCAGAGAAAAACAATTAAAAGGATTAAAAA
>JAOARN010000117.1 GCA_025210485.1 Marinifilaceae bacterium
ACGATAGTGTTGTAAAATAATCTCTTGTTGTGTATACATACTTATCATTTTTTAATGAACAAATAAATTGTTCAATTTGAAAATTTTTAGTGGTATACTTTTCGATTATATTTTGGACTACTTTTTATTATAATATACATGGACTTTGGAATCAAAAATTGCGATTTTAGAAAAGAAATATACTAATCAGAAAAATGCCAGGCCATAATCGAGCATCCCGTCCCACCAGTAGATAACTGATGGGATGAGCCTCTCACACCACTAGATACTTTGGCAAGCTCAGCATAAACCAAGCAATTCTCGTATACGGCGGTTCGTTAATAAAAAAAATATAAACCAACTAAAAATTTTCCTCTATTAAAGGAATTTGAAAAATACAATCTCCAAATAACATCTAGAATTAAACATATAAAAAAAACCAAGTCTTTAATCATAGTCAATTAAGAGACTTGGTTTTACATAAAATTTAAGTAGTAGTAGGACACATAATATATCCCCTATTTTTTATTTTGGTAAAAATAAGCTTTCTTGTTATCTCCATCATACCATAGATATTTTTGACTTTTAGTCGAATCCACGTCTGTATATAATGGTAAATTTGATATCAATTCTTGATTCCACCAAGATAAATTATGATTAACACTAATTCCAACTAACTTATTCTTATCTATTGAACTCAAATTCTGAGATAAGATAATTTTTTGACAGGTTTCTTCATTACACTCAAAAGCAAACATATAAGTATGAGCTGCTCCATCTATATCAATATTATATAAAATATTCTTTATATCTCTACTCATATTAATTTTAAAAAACTCCTTAAATTTCCGTTCCTCTGCAGACTTATTAGCAAATTGCCGTTTTATATTTTTAGGCTTAAATGAATTTTTGACTTTTCTTGTTTGCTTTGATACTGCTCTCTTGGCAGTATTTTTTGTTTTGTTTATTTCCTTTTTTATCTGTTTACATGAATTTAAATTGAATGCGAATAAAATAATTATTCCGTAGAAAACTAGCTTTCTTAACTGGTTATTTTTCATATCTTTTGTTTTTTATTATGATTATTATTAGACTTAATTGAATTTTCCAAACTAATAAGAATCAAATAGGATTTAAAACTATAAAACATCTGCAAGTTCATCGTAAATAAAAACTAAAATCTTTTGCAAGAAATCATTTATTATGTACAACTAATTTCAGATATTAATTTCAGTCTCAATATAGAAATACTGCTTTAAAAAACAGCAGCCATTCGCAAACCCATTAACTCTATTCACAAATCAAACATACCATGTTTGTTTAATGATAAAAAACAAAACAGAAAAAATCATAAAAATAAAAAAGCAAATCAATCAATTCAAATAAAAACAACAACCACATATTGTTAAATATATTTCCTATACAAATTTCAAACTAGGTATATTAATATGTATAGTGCATAGCGGGTTTTGTGATAAATTTGAGCATTATCACTCGCCCAAACATTAGTGATGATTTGAAAGAAAATCTCACCTAACCCGCTACGACAGCATACAATTTACTGTTGTGGGCTTATTATTTTGGGTATTTAGACAAATTTAAAAGCTTAAAGGTAGCCTATCAAAAGGTAGCTTGTTTTTTCTTTTAGATTAATTCCATATTTGGAAAATATACAAGTATGAAGAATCCCAGAATCTCATAATCTCTAAAGCACGACTCATTGATTTATAGTAGATGTTTCGCAAGCTCAACAAGACGTTCCCTCTTCCTACTATTGCTACTACTATCCGTCGTCTTGAAGCGAGGCACAAGCGCAATATCTCAAACATTACAAATCATCAAGTCTATAGAAATTCCAATTAGGATTTATTGAATTTATCAAAGCTTCTTTCTTTTCTATTTTTAATCCTTTTAATTGTTTTTCTCTGGTAATAGCTTCTTCTATATTATTGTAGTGTTCAAAAATTTGATATCAACTTCAAGAAAAAGCATAAAAAATATTTTTCATACAAATTTAATCACTTGAAAAGATAATAACATCTCAAAAATCAACCATATAAGAGAAGAAGAGTATTGATAGACACAAGGAAATTTCTTTATAATTTTTGCATAGGCTAGCTTAAAGGATGAGACTGAAAATATGGAAGAATATTTGAGTATTTAAATCGTGTTAATAGTTAATAAATAACGACACCACAACATTTTTTTGACACATCTTGGGAGAAAAAAATTAAACGGTAAAATCTAATTAAACTTTCGCTGTGTTTTCGTATGAGAAAATCAACACACTATTGGAACACCAATCTTTTTTTTTAATCAAAATCTACTTGCTGAATACATTGATATTTAAAACAACAATATACGACAAGGATAATAAATTAAAATAACGATTTCCTAGAACTAAATAATTTCAAAAGTTAGAAAAGTCTAAACAAATAAAATAAAGAATCTTCCCATTCTAAATTCTATAAAACTATAATTCTATTTAACTTTTAGGACAATTCATCTCTGTTTATCAAAAAAATCTCAAGCAAAACTAATCTCATCATAATCAGGACAAGATTAGTTAGAATAATTTGACAAACGGAATTTATTCATTAACAATAAGTCGAATATAAACAACAATAAAATAAATCCATATTCCTCAATTTATCTCCTTTTTGCATAGAATTACTTAATCAGAAAATGAAAAATTAAATTACATCAACATAAATATTTGAAGTCTTCATTTCCTTAATTCTTCCAATCTTATATGCCTCGGTATTATATTGTTTACATAATTCCTCAAACTCTCGACTAGCAGTTCTATCAATACCTAATAATAAACCACCACATGAGACTGGATCAGACAGAACAAGGGATTGTTTCATTCCTCTACAATTAGTATAATTTTTATAATAAGACCAATTCTCTCTTGTGCTATTTGGAATAATACCCTTATCCATACAATAATCAATTTTAGGTATTTTTGGTAAATTATGATACGATATCTCCGAACATAAGTTATAGTATTTACCATTTTCAACCAAATGACCTAATAGACCAAAACATGACAAATTAGTCATTCCATGCACATATTCCTTTTGAGATAGAATAGCCCCGATCTGGTCTGGTTTGGTAATAATATCAATTATGGGCTTAAATTCTTTCATGCTCAAAACATCTTCCATTACTGCTCCTACACCCATTTCAATACCCACAGGTTTTGTAATATAAATATCATCTCCAATCAATGAATCCTTTTGGGATTTAATTACTCTTATATCAATCATCCCTGTAACAGACAAACCAAAAAACAGTTCGGATGCTTCGGTATAATAACCACTTGAGATAGCAACATTACAACTATCGCATACTGATTTTGCTGCCTGAATTATAGAATGACATTCCGACTGAGTATATTTATTTCTAGGCCATCCTCCAATAATTGTAGCAGCAGTTGGAGTATAACCAATCGAATACACTTCATTAAGCGCTGCTGTTGCAGCATATTTCCCAAATAAACTAAACTCCTTACTAGACATTGGAAAATATTTAACAATATTAACCATTGCTCTACCATCACCTAAATCATAATAAACAGTACCAGCAGATATTTTGGATTTATGAAAGTCTTTTTTATTTTGAAAATAATTAGGAGCGATAGATTCCTCAATATTTTTATATGTTATGTTCATTCCATAACCAACTCTTAAATTATGTATTTCCATAAGTAAATTTTTTATTGATAGTTTTAATTACAAGAATTTCTTTTATTCATTCTAAAACATAGCAGTTTATGTTCTAGTAAATCACATTGAATTAGCAAATATGAATCTAAAACAAGGCAGGGGGTATTTCCAAGTATACACACAAATATACTATAGGATTTGCAAGACATTAAGCTTATTATCACAACAAACAAAAGTCATCCTTAGACAAATAATATTAAACATAAATACATCACAAGACTTGTAAGTGGTTTTATTATTATGCTTAATCATTCTAGATTAGGGGTATCATGCATTAATTTTCAGCCATTTTCACGATAATATTATCAGCGGCAGTCTCTCTTACCTCTCCTATTTTATACGCCTTGGTGTCATATTCATCACAAAGATTTTTAAATTCTTGTGCATACTCATCGTCAACTCCAATAATAAGTCCTCCGCAAGGCACTGGATCAGATAATATAACAGATTCTCTGGCATTTTTACAATTAGTAAATTGTTTAAAATATTCCCAGTTTTGAGAAATAGATTTATTCGACGAAGCATTATTCAAACAAAAATCTACATGTTCTAAAATAGGAATACTGTTAAAATCAATCTCAGCTGAAAAGTTTAGTGCACGACCTGCATTTACTAAATGTCCTAATAAACCGAAACAAGAGAGATTAGAAACTCCCTTCACATAATGATACCTAGACAATACTGCTCCTATTTTTTCAGGCTTAATCATAATATCATAAGTCGGCATAAAATCCTCAACAGATATTTCTCCTCTTAATGCAGCTGAAAGAACCATCTCAACACCCAAAGGTTTTGTTATGTATATACTACATCCAGGACGAACATTCATCTCCGATTCTATTTTCTTTGCATCAATTATTCCAGTCACTGATAAACCAAATATTAATTCTGCTGATTCTGTATAATATCCGCCTGAAATAGTAACATTGCACTCATCGCAAATTTCACTTGCCGATTTAATAATAGCACTACAATCAGCTTCAGTATATTTATTCTTTGGCCAGCCAGCAATAATACTAGCACTTATAGGGGTATATCCTGTAGCATAAATTTCGTTTAGTGCGGCTACAGCAGCATATTTCCCAAAAAGTGCGGGTTCCTTACCATACATTGGAAAATGCTTTACTATATTTATCATTCCCCTACCATCACCTAAATCTTGATACATTACTCCTTTTGAAATTTTTGATTCTTTGAAAAGATCTTTATTTTCATAATAACCAGGTTCAAAATTATCCTCAATATCCTTTGCGGTTATATTCATACCATAACCGAGACTAATATTATCATTTTTCATATTAATTATATTATGTTATTCTCGCCAAATATAATTATTTTATTATGTATTCTATTATTTTATCATATTCTTTTGCATACAATATTTTAAACAATCCATTTCTTAGTTATTAAGTTAAATATTTAGATATTTCAAGACCTTTATATATTTTTATGTACGATATACTTATTTACATAAACACAAACAAGTTAGGATTCATTCATTTTCAAAACATTCGAAATATCAGAATTGAAAGTACACCAATCTCCAAATCCTTAACTAGGATATTTTAATATTTCATAACAGTCAAAAAAATTAGTCACATTAATTATGTATATATATTATAATATCATAACTTTTTTTTGAGGGCAAAATAAAACATACACGGTTATATAGTATTTACACAAATAGAAATAATAGAATAAGTCTAAACAATAATATTTTAATCACATAAGCAGAGATTTTTTACTCTTGATATAAAATATAGCGAAATACGAGAATATTAATTTCAAGGTCTTGCTAACATAATTTTATTGAACTACTCTACATTATGTTAACCATCTATAAAAAATAATAATTAATTTACTTATGAAAACTCACCTACTTGCATTAATACTGATTATCTGTAACATACAGATATTTGCACAGAAAAAATTACCTGAACTCAATCTTCTTGACTTAAAAAATTCAAAACATGAAATCAAAAAAATAGTTCAAAATGATGGACCTGTAGCTATATCATTTTGGGCTACTTGGTGCAAACCGTGCCTAAATGAACTAAATGCTATCAATGAAAACATAGAGGAAATGAGAGAAGATTTCAATTTCAAGATGATAGCCGTTTCAATTGATGATTCAAGATCTATCAATAAAATAAAAAGCACGATAAGAACATATGATTGGGATTTCGATGTTTATATTGACATCAATCAAAAGCTAAAACGCGCTTTAGCTATAAACAGTATTCCCCACCTAATTCTTTTGAATAACAAAGGCGAAATAATCTGGGAACACAGTTCTTATTCTCCAGGAAGCGAAGAAGAACTTTTCGAGAAAGTAAAAGAAGCAAGAAAGAATCAACAGAAGAAAAAATAATGAAAAAAATTCTATACATCTCGGCTATTATTTTATTATGCCTAAAAACAAATGCTCAACAAAATAATAATAACATCAGTGTAAGCCTGGAATCAAACAACCAAATTTACGAAGAAGACAGCAAAACAGGTGCAAGCAAACCTGATGATAAATTTGGTTCAAATAGTTATATAGACTTTATATATAATAAAAATAATATTTCGGCAGGGCTAAGACTAGAATCATACAACCCCGCCCTTCAATCATATTCGAATTTATATAATGATACAGATATAGCAAATAAATATGTTCGTTTCACCAATGATTTTATAATGATTTGTGCTGGAAATTTTTACGAACAATATGGTAGTGGTGCAATATTTAGAGCATACGAAGAGAGACAATTAGGGATTGACAATTCTCTATTAGGGGTAAATGTGCATATTAAACCAACTGAATACATTTTATTAAAATTGTTTTCTGGAAAACAAAGAAAAGGTTTTGAAACAGCAGACTCAAGACTAAGAGGTGGTGATTTAGAATTTAACCTATCTAAATTCATTAATTATGATAAAATTCAAATTAAATTTGGGGCTTCGAATATTAATAAATATGAAACATATTCTGGCGTAATCGAGGATTACCAAAGCTCCATAGATGCATACTCTGGAAGGCTTTCTGCTGATCACGACAAATTCAGCTTCAGTGCTGAATATTCAGAAAAAGAAACAGATAATATACTTGATGCAAAACTCATAACATCTAAAGCACTTATAATAAATTCTGGTCTTTATATAGGAAATTTTAATGCAAATATAAATTTCAGATGTTTAAAAGATATGGATTTTAAATCAGAAAGAAATTCAGCTGACAACATGCAAAACATCAACTACCTACCAGTTTTAACAAAACAGCAATCTTATAGCCTAAACAATATTTATGTTTACAGCACTCAGGTAAATTCAGAAATAGGATTCCAAGTGGATGCCTATTACAAGATTCCAAAAAAAACAAGCCTAGGTGGAAAATATGGACTAAATATAAATTTAAACTATTCGAAATACAATAATTTAAAAACAGATGCAGACAATGATAGCGGTTTATTTTTAGAAAAGGGTGACGAATTACTTTTCGAAGATTTAAACATCGAGATCAAAAAGAAATTCTCAAAAAGCTTCCGAACTATTTTTGCGTATCAGAAATCTAAATACAATAAAGGATATATTGAAGAAGGAGGAATGGACTTAGTGATTAAGCCAA
The DNA here is from genome assembly GCA_025210485.1 of Marinifilaceae bacterium. Lineage (GTDB taxonomy): Bacteria > Bacteroidota > Bacteroidia > Bacteroidales > Marinifilaceae > JAOARN01. The sequence goes on from JAOARN010000117.1 coordinate 7,321, forward strand.
CTGTAGCAGTTGCAGACATATTATACAAATTTACTCGAAAAAATTCGATCAGAGCAGAACTACAACATATGTGGAACAACAAGGAAAGTAAAGAATGGATAGCGGGAACAATTGAATTAAACTTTGCACCTAGATTAAGTTTCTATGCCTTAGACAACTACAATTATGGAAACGAGGAGGAAAAAATCCATTACTACAAATTTGGAACCAGCTACACCAAAGGAGCAAACAGACTAGAACTTTCGTATGGAAGAACTAGAGGAGGAATATCTTGCGTGGGTGGAGTCTGCAGATATATGCCTGCAATGCGTGGTTTAAGTTTTAGCATCTTAAGTAAATTCTAAAGTTTTAAGAAACTAAAAAAGACAAATGAATACAAATTGACTTGATTATCATAATAAAATTATCAGAATAATACACATATTCAAAATTAGTTTTAGATATAAGCAAATTCTTGATAAAAAATTCATTTATGATTGCATAGAAATTAGAATAAATTCAACACATAATAATGACTACTTAAATTAAGAAACATGAAAAAACTAAAGTATTTATCAATCGCCTTGCTTTTTTGTGCAATGGCATGTGACTCTAGCAGTGACGAAAAACAAAAACAAGAAGAAAAAACAGAGGGAAAAACAGACTTCAGCACTGAGCTAATATTAAGTTCTGATAAAAATACTATCATTAATAATGGGAAAGAAACCGCTAAGTTCAAATTACTAAATTCTGAAAATAATGAAATTAGTCCAGATGCAAAATTTTATGCTAACGACAAAGAACTAGAAAACAATACATTTAAATCAACCGAAACTGGGACTTTCAGAATTAAAGCTATTTACGAAAAGCAAGAATCGAACATAATTGAAATAAAAGTTGTAGACTTAAACTCTGTTAGCAAATATGAAATTAAGGCATCCAGATCACAATTAATCAGCGATAATATAGATGAAATAAGCTTTAAAGTAATAGACAGGCAAACGAAACAAGAAGTTTCTATTGCTGCTGAATTCTACGCTGATGGAAAGGCAATTAACTCTCAAACTTTCAAAACTACAAAGAATGGACACAGCAAATTAAAGGCTAAAATAGAGAAAATATTTACAGATGAAGTAGATGTCTATTCTTTTCCAAAATTTGCAAAACGCATGATTGTAGAGGATTATACTGCAACTTGGTGTGGTTACTGCCCAAGATTAATAGCTGAATTTGACAAGCAAGAACACAATTACAGTATTATTCCTATAGCAATACATAACCAAGACAAAATGGGTTTCGGCAAAATTGGCATATTGGCAAATGAGTTCAATGTTACTGGATATCCTACTGGCATAAAAGATCGTTCGGGAAAATTTTATTATGGATATAGAGTTCCTGCTAATTCAGAATCAAATATCGGAATAGGACTAGACACGAAATTTGAGAATAATAAAGCTAATATAAATGTGAAGGTTTACACTAAAACAGCAACTAATTCTAATTTAAACATAGTTGTATACCTGTTAGAAAATAATATAAATGGCACTCAAGCTAATAATTTAAGCAAAGTTTCTAGTTTCAAAGATTCTAGATTTTACAGTCTACCATCTCATATTAGCGATTTCAATCATTGTCATGTTTTACGCAAATCAGTTACCGATCTTTTTGGCGAAAAAATTCCAAATAAAAATCTAAAAAATACCACCGATTACGAAAAAACTTTCAGCGTGGATTTAAATACAACAAAAGCTGAAAATTGGGATGTAGTTGCATTTGTAGTTTACGATAAAACAACAGAAGGTAAAAAAGATGTCTTAAATGCCCAAAGAGTAAAACTAGGAGAATCAATTAATTTTTAATCTATTTTCCTTTTCCTAAAAAACATAATTCCTCGCTTTAATAAATGCGAGGAATTTAAAAACATTTCCACAACCAAACAGATTTATCCAAAACAACTAGTCCTCTGGGTGAATTTCTTTTACTCTACCTACCTCTCCTGTATCAAGCATCACTTTGATTCCATGAGGATGTTTGGGTGATTTAGTTAAGATTCGCTTAACTATTCCTTCGGTTAAATCTCCACTGCCTTGATCTTTTTTTAATACAATTGATACATAGGCACCAATTTCTATATCTTTTCTATTTCTTCCGTCCATAGCTTTCTGTAATTATATAATTCGACAAAGATACTATCTTTAATGATTTATTCATGTGAATCTCCTGTTCTGTTTTTTCGGCTTTATTTTTTAAACTTGCTTCTGTATAGTAGAAACTCTCGTCTCATTTGCCTTTATTTGATTAAAGACTTTAATTCCTTATATTCCCTTATTCTAAAATTCAAACCACTTATCATTTATCTTAGATAGCTGATCAGCCATATCAGTAACTAATTCTTCCAAATTACTCCCATCTGGTTCTACAAACCAAGTAATAAAGCCCTCTTTGGTATGAATAGGTCTATGTTGTTTGGTATTTGATAGATATAAACAAAAGGAGGCTTTGGTACATAAATTATCTTCTAGTTGCGAGGGTTTATAAAACACTACTTCTATAATCCTAGTCTCACTCTGAAAGAAAAGAAGCTTGCCTTTATTTACAAAACCTAATTTTTCAAGAGCGTTTATTAATATTGGCTCTAGCAATTTACTCACTTTTTGTTTAGTAACTTGCTTTGAAATGCTACTCATCTTTTTTCGATACTGTGCCAATGGAGCAAAGATAAAGCTATTGGGCAATTGCTCTAAAAGTGACATTGCTTCAATGCAATCTTCGGGATATTCACTATTGCTTGAATTTAAAACGATATATAAACAAGTAGTCGAACTCGCTTGAATTGAACGCTCTTCTTTATTAGGATTTAAATATTTTGCAAAATATTTATTGTTAAGTTCAGTTTCCTTTCCTTCTACTATTGTAATCGATAGTGACCAAATCCCCTTCTGGAAAACAGAAATAGATTCTTGATTGGTAAATGGATTCTTGTTGATAGAACATTTTATGGTTTCAGATTCTGAAGTTTTTGATTGAAACCAAGTATTCAGTTCATTAAAATTAAATTTCTCTTGATTGTGTTTATGATAAATATAAAAAATCATTCTTCTAAAGTTATGTTTATGTGTTTGTTTTGAGCTTAAGAGCAAACTGATTTATTCATTAAGCAAAATATTTTAATCTACGCTTGTATTCATCTATGTGATTATCAAATCGAAACATTGATTCGTTATCGAAGACCCCATTTAGCCGTTTTACTCCATCATAAGAAAAATTAAACTCAAAAACCCCATTACTTAATATGCTTAAATCGCAAATATCCCAATTCTCTTTCAATTTTCTTAAATCTAACAATAGGTCTTCCAACTCGATAGGAATGGATTTATTCATCGTTTTTAAAATCTCTTTTTCTGTATATATGCAAAAGCAAATGCGGTTGGTTATAGGTGTATTATTTGATCCTTCTACCACTTCCAGATTTAAAATTAACATTTCCCAATTATATGGAAGTATAGTATTAAACTCCAATACAATTCTATTTTGAAGCTCCAATATTTGTTCCGTTTTATTCATTTCTTTTTTAGTTTAAGCATTCAAGCTCTTTTTACTCAATACAACTAGTTTTCCCTCATTTCCCAATTAGCAGCCTTCGGCGAGCTTATGGCAATCATTTCCATATTAAACAATTTCACTTAATCTCAATCCGATTTTACATAAATCCAAAGCCTCTCTTAAGCAAGCTGATTTTGAGAAACGAAATAAGCAGGTATCATTTAGGAATTCGATACTAAAACCATCTAAATTTTGTAGACAACCAACAAACTCATCATTTAGCCAGTCTCTTAATCGATTTTCATTATTAGAAAGCACATAATATCTACGACTAAATTTTTTATACTCTTTAAAATCAATTTCTTCACGATTAAATAATTCACGAAGCTTATCTTCAAAAGTTTCAGGTCTAATAAGAGTGTGAGCCAAATCCAGACTATGTTTCAAATAGCCAACAAAATAATTACAGGATTCAGAAAAGCTTTGACCACCAGTATGACTTGCTACTTCAAAAGAATTAGTATAGCTTATCCAACATAATTTAAATTCAGAATTTGAATTTTCAACTTTCCACGCTTTTTTAAACTTTAAGCCTATTTTGTCCTTGACTAATGCAAAATCACCCAAATAAGAGCTTCCTGTAGGAGAAAGCGTAAATTCCTGCTTGAGTGTATTTATGATATCTTGTACATTTTTTCTTGAATCATCCATACTTAAATTATTTGTAAATCAAACTTCTCAATCATCTCTTGTTCCCATTTTTCAATATCTATGGATGTATCTTCTTCTAAAGCTTCTACACATTTTAATAGCTCAGCAATATGATCCAATCCTAATAAGTTGCCTCTCTTAATTATATCCTCGTCAGGAATTTCCTCTTCCCACCAATTCAATATATCTTTTATAAAAAGAGCTTCCCATTTATATCGATTTTCTGTAATGTTTTCATCTTCGGTGTTATAGGTTAAAAAACCTTTTTTTTCAATATCATAGGCATAAATCTGATAAAATGATCCATCAGCCAATAAAGGTTTTATGCTTGCAGTTTGAAAAAATTCCAATTCCTTTTCTTCCATGATAAAAAATTCTGAAGGGCAGCCAAATTCAATATCCAAATCCAGCTCTTTGGCTTTTTCTGTTCTATTAAAAAGTTCTAAAACTATGTTAGGTAAATTAAGTTCTTGTATTAAGTTTTGTATTTCTTCTTTTATCATTATTGTTAAATTATTTCCAGTTATTGAATAATTGTATTAGGCATACAATCTATTTTGAAAATTGGTTATTGTTATTCTCAGTATAGCTTAGACCCGATATTATTAATACTTAGCTGCTTTTTACAGCTATAAAATGATTGGTTAATTTTTTTAATTCTGAAATTCTAGAACTAAGACTTAAGGGGATTTCGTTATAGACAAAAAGTTTTTCAAGTTTAGTAAGCTCTAGAATTCTATCATCAATTAGGTTTAACTTTGAGGAATTTATTTTTAATTGTTTCAATCTTTTTAATTCAAATAATACATCGGGCAATTTATCGTTTTGCAAATCTCCGATAATTTCTAATTTCTTTATATAAGGGTGCTTTACCAGTGATTTTGGCAATTCATTATCTTTAATGTTGATAAGTAAATTATTAAGTCTTTTTGTAAATAAGGGCTTTTCCAAAATATAATCCACTTCAGTATTTAATAGATAATTATAAATTTTAATATGATGAGGTTTTTTCTCTACCTCTGGAATTATTTTTTCGTCAATAGTTTGTTGTCTTATCTCTTTTTCTGTGAGATTGTAATTCAATAATTCAGCCCAATATTCACCTGTACGCTTATACAAAGCTGTTGCAAATTTCCCCAATAATTCTGGGGAGAAATCTCGTAATTTATCAAAAGGGTTGGATTTGATTTTTTCGAATCTAATATTTTTAATCATTAACCTAAGTTCTTCTTCTGCCAACAAAGGTTTTAAAAATTGTTTGTATTTAGATCTAACACTTGTACTAGTGGATGTTTTGGCTATAGCTATGCATTCGCCAATAACATTTTGCGGCATTCCCTGTTTTTTCATCATTTCCAAAACGGTAAGCTCAGTAGCAGGGTCCACAGACCAAAGCATCATTCTTAATTTATCTTTGATTTGCTGTGGTGTGGTTTCTGCTCGTAATATTTTAGTAAAATGACTATCGTGTTTTTTCTGTAAATCGTTCTCAGTAATCAACCTGGCATGATACGATTTTGAAATTTCAGCTTTTTTAGCCAATAAAATAAAATCAGAGTCTTCGGCTTTGGTGGTAATCATTAAGCCTAAATCTTTGGCTTTTTGTTTTATTTGTTTTCTAGATTCATGAGGGGTGCCCAAAATTATTATTTTCTTATCTTTTAATTCCTCCAATGTAAAATCAGTAATATTTTTTGCTTGTTTTGATAATTTGTTAAAGTAGCAGGCAAGCAGATTAAAAATTCCATCATGAGAGTATTTCAATAAGTTTAAACTATTCTCAATTAATTGTTCTGAAATTTCATGAAATCTATGCATTTTAAAAATCCAATAGCATAAAGTTTTTTTCTGAATCTCATTTAATTTTAAACGCTTAAAAAGAGGAACCAATTTTGAAATATTTGAATTAAAATGAGTATCATATAGTTCAGGATTATTCTCTTCTAATTTGCAATATCTTATATTGGACGACAAAAGCAAAGGCAAACACATTTTGTTAAATTGAGGACATTGTTTAATAATTGTTATTCCCAATGATTCAAAATTCTGATTATTACATTCTATGCTTTTTAGATTGGAACAACTTCTTATTTCTAAATGTAATAAATTCGGCAATTTATTACTTAGATCTATTTGGCTTAAATTATTAGCCTTGAAAATAGATATCTCTTGTAAACTTTCGGGTAAATCAGATAAGCTTCTAATTGCCTGGTCATGATAAATTCTAAAATATTCTAATTTATTATTATCTATAATACTTATATTCTTTCCCTCATCACCTTTTACAAAAAGTTTTTTTAGATTTTTCCAAACACTAAAATCCATCCTGTCTTTTTTATGAAAAATCTTACCATAATAACTCGAAATGGATTCCGATTTTAATTCAGAAATATCATCATCCAGAGTTTCTATTATCTCTAATTCGGTTAATTGTTTGGCATCTTTAATTTTACATAAGATATTTGAGGCCTTTATGCCCAATATTAGTTTTTTTAACTGTGGAACAATGCATTCTGGAAAATTATCTATTCTAAAACCCGAAAATTCCATAGTTTCAATCATAGGTAAATCTAAATTTTCGGGCAATAAAACGGCATGCTCTAAATTGTCAGATTTAATAGTAAGCTCTTTTATACTGCTAGAAAATAAAGAAGAGGGAAGATTCTCAATTCCCTTATTGACTTTTATTATTAGGGTTTCAAGATAAGGCAAATCAAATTCAAACTCTATTTTATGTAAATAAGAAGATTCGATATGCAAATATTTTAATTTTTTAAGATTGCTGATTTTAGAGGGGATCTTTATAAAATCTTCAATTTCTATATGCAGATATTCCAGATTTTCAAAATTCCAAATCTGGTCTAGATCTGAAATATGAACTGCTTTAATATGAATCTTGATAGGATTAATTGTTTTACATAAATCTTTTCCTAATGCAATAGTATCTGCTTTTGAATTTAAAAACAATTCTTCTAAACAAGTCAGTTTTGGAAGAATCGAACTTAAATCAAGAAAATTATCCGTATCAATAAAAAAGTACTTAATCGGATTTTCAATAATAATCTCAGGTAATGTAGTAAGCTTGTTACTGCCCTTAATTTCTAAATACTCAATAGTTTTGTTTCGTAACCAAGATTCAATAAAATCCTTAGCAATAAAACTCTTTATTTGAAAAGCAATTTTGTTAAAATTAAATTGCAAAGCTTTTAAGTCATGGTATTGATGAAGATATTGAGATGCATCCGCAATATTTTCAATATACAATCCTGTAGAATGTGGATCAGAAAATCGAGGACTTGTAGCCCTAATATAATCTAATATATATCTTAGTTTCATAGTTTTCTAGTTTTGACGATAAATCAATAATTAAATCATAATTGTTTATGAAGGCTTGAGTTTCAAATTATACTTATTTTTCTCCTCCCCATAAATGCAATCGCTTATAAAATTGTTTATTTTCCTTTACTTGATTGGCTACTTTTATTGGATTCTCAGTATTAATAATCAAGCAATCTAAGTTTTTAAACTCTAAAACTCTTTCGTCCACCTCTTCTATTGCTGTTGATCGGAATTTAAGCTTCTTTAATTTTTTGAATTCAAATAATTGAGAAGGTAGGGTTTTAGATAAAATATCCCCCTTTAGCTCAATATCAAAGATATCGGTATGTTTGGTTACCGAATTTGGCAATTCCTTATTCTTAATTGTTAAACGAAGATATTCCAATTTTTGAGTGGGATTGTGTGACTTAATGATATAATCGATCTCAGAATTGTGTAAATAAAAATCACAAACTAATGCAATAGGGCGTTTGGCAAATTCAGGAATTACATATTCATTGATAATTTCCATTCTCAATTCTTTCTCTTCATGATTATAATCTAAAACCTCCTGCCAAAACTCACCAATACGTTTGTATAGAGCTGTGGCTACTTTACCTAATAAATCATTGGATAGATTCTCTAATTGAAAAAACGGATTGGTTCTTATTTTTCTTAATCTAATTTTTTTCTCTAATAATATTTGCTCATCCTCATTTAAATAGGGCTTAATAAATCTTTTATATTTGGTTTTTACTTTGGCATCAATAGATGTTTTGGCAATGACAATGCACTCTGCTGTTACATTGGCGGGCATGCCTTTTTGTTTCATTATTTCCAAAGCGGTTAACTCTGTTGCAGGGTCGGTTGACCAAAGCATTAAACGCAGATTTTCTTTTATTTGTTTGGGTACAGATTCTGATTTTAAAGGTTTTTGAAATAATTTTTCATGTGCCCTATTTAAATCTCCTTCTAATAGTATGGTTGCGTGGGGTATTTCTGCTAGCTCCGTTTTTTTTGCCACTATTAAAAAATCTGCTAATTCTGGCTTGGTTGTAGGTTTCATATCCAACTCCTTAGCCATTGCTTTTAATGAGGTTTTTGTCCCCGAGGTTTTGCCTAAAATGGCAATTATTTTTCCTTTTAATTCTTCTAAATTATAGTCTTCAAATCTTTTATGTTTAGCTTGTAATGTATCAAAATGCTTTGAAATTAGCATAAATATATCATTATTAGAATGTCTTAATAATTGATAAGAACCGGTAATTAATTCATTTTCTGGTTCAAAAAACCGATACATTCTAAACAACCAATAGCCCATAGCAGCTCGTTCCGCATCCGAAAACTCTTGCTTATCCATATAGTCTATCAGATCATACAAACTCATATCCAATTTATCATCCATCAGCTCTTTAGAACTGCCATAAACAGAAATATATTTTAATTTTTTTGCAAGGAATATTGTAGATGATATAGACTTAAAATTAGGGCAATCCAATATATTTAAACTAGTAAGTTCGTTAAAATTATTTGAAGGCATTTTGAAAAATTCTAAACTTTTACATTTAGAAACTCTAACACTTTTCAAATTGCAAAGCCCCTCTACAAGTTGAATCGATTTCAATTTATTACATTCTATCAATTCAATTTTTTGTATGCTTTTCGGGAAATTATTTAATTCCTTAAAACAATCAGCCTTATAAAGCCAAAGACTTTCCAATTGCATATTATCTGCAATATTGATTTTTTTGTTTTCTCTACCACCAAGCGAAATTTTCTTAAGATTTGGCCAAATACTAAAATCCATGCACTCTTTAGAATGAAATGCAACTCCATTGAAAATCTCAATTTTATTGGCTTGCAGATTTGTAATGTCGTCGTCAATATCAATATTTATTTCAAGATTGCGCAAATTATCTGCTTGCTTTATATTTTTAAGAAAGTCCTTAGCCCTAATATTCAGTTCTAAATCTAAAACATTGGGCACTATCATTTCAGGAAACTCATCGCATGTAAAACCTCTAAAAACAATTTTCTCTGCAGAATTTAATTTAATTTTTTTAGGAAGCTTGACAATATCTTTTACATAATCAACCTTAATTAAAAGATTGATTAGTTTATCAGAAAAAAGTGATTGAGGCAGATTAATAAAACCTTTTTTGGCTTCAATTTCTAAATGCTCTAAATTAGGTAAATGCACCTCCTCATCTATTTTGTTCACTTTGTTGGTTTTAATATAAAGAAATTTCAATCTCTTTAGTTGATTTATTTCTTTGGGTATCTCCCTAATATTGGGCGTTTCAATTTCTAAATATTCAAGATTCGTTAACTTCCATATTTCACTAAGGTCAAGAGTTTCATAAGATTTAATTTTTAGCTTATTTAATTTCTTAAGCTCTTGTAGATTTCCCCATTTTAGTTCTTTTTCTTGAGTACTTATTTCCAGTTGTCGCAAATCTGTTAGAGATGGCAAAACATTGCTCATATCTTCAATAAGTACAGTATATAATTTTAGATACTTTAGTGGTTGTTTAGCTAATGCCTCTGGCAATTTTTTCATATTATGCAAATAAGAAAATTCGCAAAATTCGATATTTACATCCTTCAGCCAAGATTCAACAAATTCTTCACAATTTAAGTTTTTGCGCTTTAAGGCAAATCTTACAAAATTAAAATATAGGGCTTTAAGATTTGAACTTTTACATTCATGTTCTTCTCCCATTATATATTTATCTACCTCAATTCCATCTGCTTTTGCACTTGCATAATCAAGGCTTGTAGAGTATTTATAATCTCTAAAATCTTTTAAATTCATTCTTAAATATTTTCTAATAACATAAAGCTAATTTCGGTATCATTAATTACTTCATTCAAATGCTTATTTGGAGAACTTACCAAATCCTGAAGCAGATTTAATCTCAGGTCATTAGGTAAAATTTCTAATTTTATAAACTTTTGTAAATTAAGCAATTCAGCCTCTTTGGGTTTTATGTTGTTAAGGATTAAATAATTAGACAATCGAGTACATAGGGTAGCCAGTATATCCACCCTTAATACCTCTTTGTCTACAATTGAATTTATATGGCTCTCCACATCTCGTTCAAATTGTTTGGTTTTTAAAATTTTTTCGGGTTCTACAAGTTCAGTTAAATTTTGTTGTACAAAGGTGATAAATGCAGCCACAGTTTCTTCTTCGAGGCTAGATGCAGCAAGAGCTTGCACCAAAGGTAGATTTTTCTCTAAATCTTTAATACTATAAATACTCTTGAAAAACTGAACCAAAGATCGAGGAGTAGTCAAACGTCCTGCCACCATTTCGGGGTAGGTTAGCACAAAATTAATTCCACGCTTGTCTACCTTGTTGTTTTCGGCCCACTTAGCCCACGCTTTTACATCGAATTCCATAGTGATATGCATCATTCGAGTTAGCATGGCATCGTCCATCGTACTTACCGAATAATCGCCACCATCAGGATTGGCTGTTAATATGATATGCCATTGTTTAGGCAATTTCCAGCTGATTAATTCATAGTTTTGAAGCAATTGCATGATACCTTTTAGAATTCTTTCGTCCGCTCTATTTACATCATCAATTAATAAAATACCAGCTTCCTCATTTTTGGGAACCCATTTGGGCGGTATAAAATCAGTGAAGTCCTCCTTGATTTTAGGCATGCCCACTAAATCTCCCATTTCTTCGAATTGGGCAGGAGCTATATAAACAAATTTATAATTTAATTCATTGGCAATTTGCTCTACCAATTCGGTTTTTCCTATTCCATGTTTTCCCCAAATACATGCAGAACTTTTTTTCTGTCCTAATTTCTCAAATTCTTCATTGGTTTTGATAATATGTTTAATAAAATTCTTTACCTCCTCAGAGCTTGATTTTAACCCATAGCTTGTATATTGATCATTCATTGTCGCGTTATTTTTACTTTTTTTCCTTTTAGTTGATTCCAAATACTATCCTTTTCGCTGATTCCATTTGAGCTTATCACCCATAAAATTGGACATCTAGATTTTAGGCTAGGTGGATGAGCGAAGCCATCGGTAAAATAAATAATACCATCGGGCTTAATTTCTTTATTGGCAAGATTTATAGGTGGCGTAAAATTGGTTCCTCCTCTTCCACATACCGATTTTGGAATCTTTCCGTTATATACATAAGTTTTTTGTATTTCAGCATCGCATTCGGTAATAATTACTTCTGCCTTTTTTTTCCAAATCTGGTGTAATTCGCAAAAAAATAATTCAATATCCTTAGGAGGTACCGAACCAGAACTATCTATTGCCACCAATAATTTATTCCTATTGTTAATTTTTATACCTGGGGTAGTTCCATAACGCTTCGAGGGGCGTCTTAATGTGTTTTTGATATAGGTTTTGGTACTAGAATTGGCAAATGATTTTAGCACTCTCTTCCAATCTATTTGCTCTTTATACTCATTAAGTATTAAGTTGATTTGCAATATAATTTGAGCAGGTAGTTTTCCTATCAAATTTGAATGAAACTGTACTCTTTGCATCAATTGCTTTAGTTGGTTATGCAATTGATATTCTAAAATTTTTACTTCCGATTGTTCTAATTTTTCAAATTCAGTCCATGACTTGTGTTTTTCCTGATTGGAATTTGCCTGATCGAGCAGTTTATTTAAGTCAATATAATTACCCCTACAATTACTTATATCCGATTTATTTAATCTGCTCGACAATTGCAAGATTTTTAATAATTGCTGATAATAATAATGAGTAGATTCCTCTGATTTAAGCTCAAAGCCAAAGAGAGAACTTGTATAAGTAAAATGTTCCAATTGCACAGCACCCTCGGGTAATTCAGTGCTTGGAATGTATTGATTAATTGCCAAATCTGCGGCAATATTATAAAGTGCTTTATTGGTGTATTGCTTAAATGTAAATAAATGCTTAAATACAATATGTAAAATCTCATGCTTTATCAAGCCCATTTTCTTTTGTTCTGCTAATGAGTTGAAAAAATCAGGGTTAATGCTAAGTTTAATATTATTTTTATTAAATAATGAAACACAAGCGGTTTCTATTTCTTTATCTAGAAGCTTGGGAACTCCTAAAATAAAGTGCCCATAAAAGGGCTCTTTTAATAATATTCGGGTTGATATTTGGCTTATGTTTGGGTTGTGTTTCATGGTTGTTTGTATAATTAGATAGGTAATTCTTTACCTTATAATTATTCATATTTGAATTTAAGAATCATATTTAATAGTTTTCAATAATATCCTCTATTAGTGTCACTAATTTAGACGCTCGTGCCTTATTTTCATCATTAAGCTCATATCTTATTATAACTTCTCCAGACTCGGTATCCGTTTCCATACCTATAAAAATATCCTTATCTGTAACTTTATTAAAGATATATTCTTGCCAATCATAGCCATTCATTCCTTCTTCCTCGTCATTTTTATTTATGATTTTTCCTATTTGCATTGGCTTTTCATGACCCACATTAAAACAGATTGAAATACTATTGTATTGCTCTAAAGTAAACATATTTACATACTTCATCATACTTGTTATTTTAGTAGTTTTATTATTAATAATTTATTATTTTCTTTTTTTATGATAAACTCTTTATACCTCAATAAATTTAAAAAGATAACCACTAGAAACCGAAGCATAGATCTGGTTGTCATTAACCAGAATACCAGCGGTTTTGGCTTCAGCTTTCACATTGGCTTTCCATATCAATTCGCCTGTAGTTTTATCCAAAGCCAATAGCTTTTTATCATCGTTCACAATTAAAATATGACTGCCTTTTATGGCAGATATACTTTCAATTGATCCTTCCGATTCATAATCCCAAAGAAAATTAATACTTAGCTCTTCATCCTCAATACTTAATTTGCAAGCATAAAATACACCAGAGCCATCTCCAAAATAGATATTCCCATCTTCTTCTTTTATCTGATAAATAGATTTGCCTGCTTCAGTTTTAATCTGAGTTATAAAATTACCTGTACTTGCCTCATAAAAATTAACAACTCCATTGCCTCCCACTATAATTATATTTTTATAACAGATAGGATTAAACAGATATGACTCCTCTTCATAATCTTCCCAAATTAATGCCCCTGTGTTAGCATTAAGGCAACGAATATAATTTCCAGTACATTGATAAACAAGGTCATTAACTAATAAAGGAGTGTAGGAATGCCCTCCAGTTTCAAATTCCCATAATTTTTTGAAAGGAATCAACGAATAGCAAGTACATTGGGTATTTCCTTGAATTCCGCCTACCACTATTTTATTCTCTATCATCTGAGATGAATGCCCACAACGGCTGATTTCTAAATCAAACTGGTTGAGTTTTTTCCCATTTTCTTTATTTAATTCAATCAAACTGCCATTCATACAACAAATAAAAAGAGTTTCCCCTTCTGTTTGAAGGATATTGTTAATCACAAACTCTTGTTCGTATTCCCACTTTATTTCAAAATTTTCCTTATTAAAACATTTGATGCTACTATAGGTACTGGCTTGTTTTTCATAAACAAAGATTACATAAAGATTATCTCCAATAATAATGGGTTTACGTGAACTGATATATCTAACTCCTTTTAGTTTATATTCTAATTGTTTTTTTGCTTTCATTGATTGTGTGTTTTAATAAATTAGGCTTTCCTATTACTTCATTTATCCTAAGTTTTGTCTTACTATACCTATAATAGTATTTGTGTTCTGTGCTAATCCCATTGCTCTATTCACTTATATATTGCTTAATTCTGGAGCATTTAATTTTTCGTTTTATTCTTTTTTATTAAAAGGTATCAGCTTATAATTATTATAATTTATGTCAAATTCTGCTCCATATTCTGAGATAAGTATCAATTGCCAATTTAAAGTGTCAGAACTATTTTTAAAATCCACTCCCAGTAATGTTATATCTGAATAATCTGGAATTTTAAGATACAAGTCATTCAATATGTATTCAAAATTATGCAGCATTTCAAATAGCTTAATAAGATGATCTTTACTTATATTCTTTTGATCTCCAACAATAGCCAATTCCAATTCGTCAAATAATGTAGAATCTAGGTTTGAAAATTCTTTCAAATCAAGATTTAGATTTTCAGCATTCATTATTGCTTCCCACACAATTTGTTTAGGATTATCAATATCTTGTGTTGGTTTATAACTTATGCCAAGATGATTTTCAAAATTATTTAGAACCCAATTGCTGTAGCTTTTGAATTCTGAGTTTTTATCAGAATCTAGAAATTCTTGAAGCCAATTTCTTTCTCCTACATAAACAAAGCCTTTTTCTTCTTGCTCCTTAAGCTCATTAATTCGTTTGATTATTAAATTATTATCAATAGTGCTTAAATCGCACATAATTAAACTTAAATTTTCTTGCTGTTTTTGCAGATTTAAATATTCTTGAGTTGGTATATATTTTCTTATAGATATTGAATTTGGTTGTATATGCATTGCTAGTTTAATACTTTGTTAGAATTAAAGTTAATATTCTTATTTTATGATATATAGCTAATAATTGCATTTTCATTTTTCATAGCTTTATTATAAAAATCCTGAATTTCAGTAAATATTTTAAGTATATACTCAAATTCAGAGTTATCAAAGGGAGCCATGTAAATATTTTGCTCGTTCATAGCTTTTATATCAAATGCCTTTTTTAGTTGTTGTTCTTTTATTGGAACTAAGTTTATATAAATATCTTTTGCTTGCTTAACTGAATTATAATTTACTTCATAAACACCATATTTATCGTAATTACCAATTATCTGTTTGTTCGGTATTGCTTGTGAAAGAATTGAATGAGCATCAATTCGATTCAATAAAAATCTTATTGCATCCCAGACTTTATCAATATTTAAATATTTACAATCTTTTTTGGGATTTATACCAAATAAAATTTCATTGTTTTTAATTATTTCTTCAAGCTTAGTTTGTTTAACTTGAAAGAGTGTCATTGTCATTCCCATAGTCTTGAATCTGTTAATTGGAACTCAGTTTAATTTTATTTTCTCTTTCATATCTATAATTTTTGTCCTCATAGCAAAAATATTCTTCATTGTATTTAAGAGAATTAAAATCGACATTCTCAAAAGCGACTCCCTCAAAGTATAAGCGGTATTTATCTCTGTAATAAAAATTTTTCAGTTCCTTAAAACTTTCTGCATGCGCATTGGTTATTTCATGAGACTGATAATATATTTTATGATCCACTCTCATATACTCATTTAAATCAATCTTGATTTGATGAGGATTGATAAAAGGAATCTTAATAAGTTTATTATTAACTTGCCCTTTGTAATAGGAACAGTATGAGTAAATATATTTATGGTCTCTAATAAGATAGGTGTCAAAAACGACTATTTGGTCTAGATCTGTTTCAATTGTCTCAAAACTAGTATAATTATCTTCCCATTTAGCCGAGGGAATTACATATATCAAATCTTTATCTTTTACAAAATTAGCATTCAGTATCTCAGAACTATTCGCATCAATTAATGTAGGTTTATTCCAATAAAAACAAATCTCAGAATCTTGTGCCCATTCACAATCAATTATTTGATACGTCTTTGGATTAGCTCTTCTTACAATTTCAACAGGTTCATCCTGAAAAGAATCATATTTTAAACTATATACATTATTTTTATCAATTGCCCAACTATAGGCTTTTACCTGAAAACTAGGGATGTCAATATTTAGATAATCTAAATTATGTGATTTGTAATAAATGGAACGTTTATCCTTTGCCCAATACAAATTTTCGAAACACTCCATAGTTTCTATATCAGGATAAAAAACTCTTTTTGCCAAGCTAAAACTATTGCCATCAGGACAAAAAATAATTGCATTCTTTCTACTATTATAATAATAATGCCTATTGTTTTTACTAATTTTATAACCCATTAGTTTATCTATTCTGAATATTTCACAAATAAGAAAACCAATAAAAAGTACAATAGGTCCTTGTCTTTCACAAGATTTTCTTTTTATGATTACATCTATTGCAAATGAGGTAAATAGTATTATGGTTGTTTTAATCATTCGTTTTTAAATACTTTATTTAGATGTTCTTTCCCGTCTTAAACAGGATTTCTGGATTAATAGATTAACAGGATTATCTTGAATATCCTGTAATCAAAAAATACTAAACAGACAAATTATCTATTAGGCTTAAACAATCTTTTATTATACACTCTTTTAAAATCGAGACTAGTAGATCCAAAATTAATTAAAAGGCCATCTGCAATATTATATGCTTCACAATAGTTGATAGCTTGAGCTCTATGGACA
>JAOARN010000118.1 GCA_025210485.1 Marinifilaceae bacterium
ACAATACTCTTCTCTCTTAACAGAAACTATATCTCCGCTCAGATATTTTATATCAGGTTGTGTAAATAGTGTTAGCATTATAGTTTAGTTTTCGGTTGTAAATATATAAAATAATAATATATATGCAACGTTTATCGTGTTGTTTTACATAAAAACAGACAGGTATGTTTATCTTGGGTTGTAACCTAAATGTTGTTTTTTGTGTTATAACTTAATTATAAATGGTTAGGTGTTTTTCGAGGTACGAGCTATTACTAACCCGATATTGCATTGGTAGAATGATACTAAAGCTCGCACCAGCTTTGGTAATTTCTTACTGGATATATCGTTGAGCCAAGTTCTTGAACTTGGCTTTTTGCTAAGTTTTTTCTGCTTCAAACCGATACCAGCTCTGTAACGCCACGAAGTGGCAACTTATAACAGCCCGATGCAACACATCGGGGTATTTAATGATAGTAGACAGGCGTGCTGAAAGCACAGCTTAAATTATTGCATAACGTCTCAGCTTTAAATCCGACCAAATCCGAGGATTTAGTCTAACGGGCTGGTACAACAAATTAGTCTCTCTTAGCGTAGTTAGGATCTTAATTATAAGTGGTAAGTTGTTAATTATTAATTCGATCACTTATAATTAACAATTGATCATTAAGCATTATTCTTGTAACGCCACGAAGTGGCAGCTTATTGTAGCCTGATACAACGCATCGGGGTATTTAATAAAAGTATTCAGGCGTGCTGAAGGCACAGCTTAAATTATTGCATAACGTCTCAGCTTTGAATATGATCAAATGCTAGGATTTAGTCTAATGGACTAATATAAGAAGTTAACCTCTCTTAGTGTAGTTAGGATTTTAATTATAAATGGTAAGTTGTTAATTATTAATTCGATCATTTACAACTAACAATTGATCATTAAGCATTAATTTTTGTGAGGTGAGTCTTATATTAGGAACAACAATAACCTTGCAACGTTTGAATAGACGAGGATATATTCCTTTAATAGAGATGTATGAAATACATTTCTTCGAAAGGAAGGGGCAAAGCCAGCGTACGTACTGTGGTACTTCGACATAACTCAGTAGAACTGTGAAAATCGCAACGTGGGCTCTATAGCTCACGTCCGTCTACTCGATTGGCAAGCGTTATTTTACTTTTATAATCCAATATACAGCAGCATTTTTAGGACGTGTCTCATTTCCACCAACAACTTTGGTATTATTGGTTTGTCCTCCGCAATTATGTTGTGCCCATAAAGCATTAAAGCCACTTCCTCCATCACAATGAGAGTGCTTTTGAGTTCTTACTGAACCAATGGAATGTCTATGATTTTTGTATTGGTCTAATTGAAAAGAACCGACAGTATTTGAAATGCCATTCAATAATGATTCTCTATTATCTTTATCTGGGTCGCTATATTTATCATTGCGAATACCATTCACTCCTCGAAGAAACATTCCTTGAAGATTAGGAATATTAAACAAATCTTTATTCAATCCATTATCGTTGGTCCAATATGCTGCAACAATTTGATATAACTGCTTGTATCTGTCTTTTGGATAAGCTGTTCCATCACAAACTTTCCAATTATCGGGTAAAAATGCTGGGTTACCTGACCACGCTACAATTGTCCCAACTGGAACTATATTGTTAAGCCCTTCAATTTCTTTTTCTCCATCCTGTGTTTGATTCGAAAAACTAAATACAACTAACATAAACATGGCAGTTGTCATTGAGATTAGAACTGTTTGAATCTTTGATTTCATACTTTTAGATATTTAGTGTTAATAATATTTTTGATTTTTATGATAAAAAAACTTTTTATTATACTACTTCATCATGGTATACTACAATCTATTCTTACACAATCTTAATGCTTGCTAACTGTGAGTATATGATTTTGTAAGGGATTGCTGGCTGCGTCTGTATCCTCCGTTACTGAATTTGGAGCGGGAGACTATGCTTCGCATACCACTGAAACCCTTATGAATTATATACATTGTTGTGTGCCCGTGCTTTATCTTCGCAGTCTCTCCGTGCGTTGGGGCAGCCATACTCTTTGATAAGTTTTGGTCTGTGTGTCGACTTTTGTGAGCGACTTGACAATGTGTATGGTTGCGAAGAGCTGGCATCATTTTAATACTTCATTTAATTTTTCTTTATGGTCATCTGACGAAAATAGCTCCTTTAGTTCTATCAACTGATTTATTCTAAAATCAAGCTCATCATTAATTTCCTTTACTATTTCTTTACATATAGAATCATTTAATTGCATAGTTAATAGCTCGAAGAAAATATCCTTCTTCATAGCTGGTAGTTTTTCAATATTACCTTTCAAATCTTGCTCATATAAATGATGTATAATATCCAAGATTGGAATATTAAGAATCTTGCTAACGTAAACAAAACTATCCATACCTTTCTGAGCAGTTTGTTTTATTTCATACCAAAATTCCGTATCACTATAAAGTTTAATTGATAATGGTGTTCCATTAACCTCACCAATAGTATTAAGAACACCATGTTTCTCTAATTTATATTTCAATAATTGTAGATTGTATTCAGAATTTAGCATAGCATCTTTATCCTTGTTTACTACCTGACCAATCTTTTTAATTTTAGCACCACCAATCAAAACTTTAAAAGCATGCTTTAAAAGGTCTATATCATATTTTTGATTTTCTAAATCCTGTAATCGCCTTTCAAAATTTACATTTGACCAAAGTGCAAGACATTGGCAATCTTTTTTTTCTGTTTTTTTTCTCCACCCTCTACCTGCTTGCTGATAATATTCCTCAATTGAGTTTGGAATATGAAGATGTATTACACTTTCAATATCTGGAATATTTATCCCCATACCAAAAGCGGTGGTGGCAAATAGGATTTGAATCTCATTGTCCAAATAATTTCGATAAACGGAATGTTTCTCATCAGAGTCTCTTCCAGCATGGAAATAGTCAGTAATGTAATTATCAGCTAATTTATCAGCATAACTTTCACATTCTCTTTTGCTATAAAGATAGGCGATGCTTTTGTGAGGTTTATGAACTTCTAAAAAATCTCTCAGATAATGCTCTTTTTCATCTTCATTGTCAACTCTCTGAAAATGTAGTTTAAGATTTTCACGAATCATATTTGCAGCTATAAAAACCTGCTCATCATTGATTTTAAATTCATCGAGAATATCTTTCCTTGCCTCTTTTGAAAGTGTAGCAGTCAGACAAAATAAAAATGGATGCTGGTCTTCCATTTTAAGAAACCTAACAAATGTTTTAATTTGACCATAATCTGGTCTGAAACTACTGCCCCATTGGCTAATACAATGTGCTTCATCCACTACAATTAAGGAAATTGAAACACCTGATGCGATTAAACAGGCTCTAAAAAAAGGGTTCTGTAAGCGTTCTGGTGATACGTAAACAAATTTATAAGATTCATTTTTTAAATTACGAAGTAATTGTCGTTGTTCAATGAATGTTAGGTTAGAATTTAAAGCTAAGGCTTTAATGTTTCTAATATTATTTAGTTCATTCACTTGCTCATCCATTAATGCCAATAAGGGAGAAACGACAAGTGTAATACCTTCTAATTCCAAACCAGCCAATTGGTAAATCAAAGATTTACCTCCTCCCGTAGGTATAATAGCAAGTGTGTTGTTTTTTGTTGCCAATAGTTTTAAGACTATCTCTTGATAATCAAATAGAGAAGCTATTTCTGGGAAAATTGGCTGATATTTATCGAGTAAGTTTTCCATACTTTAATCCGCATCAACCCATTCATGTAGTAATTTAATATCTGCCTTATGAGATTCGTGGATTGTTGATAAGAACATGTTTACATAACCAAAACGGAATTCTTTTTTAAGCTTAATACCGTAATCATTAAACCAAGAACTTAACTGATTAGATAACGAACCCATTAAAAACGTAAATCGGTCGTATGGATATTGCCAGTTATGAGAAACCCTCATGATACCTTGTCTATTTCTTTGTTCTATGGTTATAAATTCATTGGCACTATCACAGATAAAATACATTGACCAAAGACTTTTTTGTGTCATTATGGGTAAGAAAGACGGATAATAACGATGTAAAATCTCAGAACGGATTCCGAAACCAATAATCTTATTCATAAACATATCTTCTTCATTGAGATACTCTAGCATTAGGGAATCTATATCGTTTAATTTTGAGTAATTAAGTGAAGATGCTTTATCAGAAATGTATTTATGTATTGCATTAAGAATTCCATTTACAGTATCAAAAATTTCTTCAGCATCAGCATCACGGTAATCTTTCTTGTATCTTGCTAAATCTGGGTCATGAGTTTTTAATGCAGCTTTAACAGTCCATAGTTCAACACCAAATACATTGTTTTTAAAATCTTCTAAGAAATCTTCATAAAGTTCCATTTTACTTGGACTAAATTTTTCTTTGACCGATGCTGAATAATCTTCAATTTCTTCCTCCCAACTCTTTACAGTCATTTGAATTTTTGCTTTTACTAAAGCGGGGTTGTCCAGATTAAAAAACTTATCAAAATAGCCTTTTGCCTTTTCACTCATTTCCTTAATCAAAGGCTCTAATGTTTTATATTCTTTTTCCATAACCTGCTTGTTTTGTTTGTGGGATATTGGGTGTTTTAATGGTGTCCCAAGTATTTGCTCAATGAGTTCTTCTAAATTTTGATTATACTCACTCCCTGCTCGTAAGTCTGCACAATTGAACCCTTGTAGAAAAGAGGTTACACTTGTTTCAATATCTCCCTCCCGAAGGATTGGGATGTATTTATCATTTTGAGTTATAATTTTAAATAGTTCATCATTGATGATGTTGTATTCATAACCAGCTCCACCTTTCAAATCATCAGCTTTTTCCTTGTATTTAGGAGTTAACACCATTAATACAATGTCTGCTTCAAGGATACTTTTAAGCATAAAGGTTTTAATATGACCACCATATTTTAAATGTTTACGGTCAATTATAGCCTGACCTCCTTTTTTATTAATCAAATCAGCCAAAGAAATCACCCATTGCTGGTGTTCATCACTATCCCATGAATATGAAATAAAAACCTTTACCTTATTTTTTGAAGTTCCTTTCATCTATTTGTTACTACTTTCTATTGTTTTGTCTGTTAATTTACAAATATCATTCTCCGAGCGTTGGCAATTTAAGCTCTTTTGGTTTTTTAAGGTTCGCTTTGTGTGTTGGAAAAAACCAAATGTGCTTAAAGAGCGTTGGGATTTTCAGCATGGCACACAACTAATTTATAAGTGCACTGGTGCACTTATTTCTCTTATATCTTTGTAACCACCCGACCAATTACATCTTTTTAGATATTTGTTAATGATTTACTTTTGTAGCATGAGTAAACAAGATATCATGTACAGCGAGATTGAACTATTTTTTGCAAGTGGATTAACACAGAG
>JAOARN010000119.1 GCA_025210485.1 Marinifilaceae bacterium
CGTCTCATCCGCCCATGCCGGTGCGAACCCTCGCCCGGTCATCGCGCCTGCTCTGGGAGCAGGAGGCCGCAGGTTCGAATCCTGCCACCCCGACGGTAGAGGGGAGAGAAAGGTATAAAATGATGTTAAAATTTGCTCGGGGTGTAGCGTAGCCCGGTCATCGCGCCTGCTTTGGGAGCAGGAGGTCGCAGGTTCGAATCCTGCCACCCCGACAATCTTCACTAGTAAATTTTACAATTTATCCTGTATAGAGGATTTTTATTAATCCAAACTTCTACAAAATCCAGTATTTTTTCATTTGAGTCTTTTTTATAGTAATTATCATATTTTATAGGGAAATCTATAATTTGTTTTGATAATTTTGTTATAATATCTACAAATTCATTTAGTTTATCGATGTTCTTATTATTCATTTCGTTTAATGAATTTTTGTGTTTTTTTATTTGACTAAAGTATCTGTTGTAGATATGTCTGTTTTTGGTGTATATCAAGCCTTCTATGAGTTTTACTTTTTTGTTTTGATTATTGTATCTATCCACAAGTTTCAGACTGTAATTTAATGCAGATTTATCACCCATCCTACAAAGAGCAAGTTTTGCAGAGTTATATTCTTTTGTATTTAGTTTATTTGAATTTATTAGATTTATAATTGTATTTTTCCCAGTTCCAATAAATCCAGCAAGAAGTATAATTTCATCTAAATTTTTATTGTTTTCAATCTTTAGTCCGAGATTTATATTTTTTTTTGCTTGTTCAGAGTAGTCATCTAGCTTATATCTTTTTAATAGATTAATACAGCAAGAAACAACAGCTTGGCTCTCTGAAAATAATCCATCAGATATAAATTCAGTTATTTTATATTTTGCATTATCGTTTTTGAGAGAATATTCATAGAGAAATTTGTAAACGCTTATTTTAGACTTGTCAATACTGTCATTAAGTATTGGACTTAGTTTTTCAATAACATCTTTTAAGGTGGAGTTATATTTGATGTTTTTTCTGATATTTTCTAGGCTTCTTTTTTCTGGTGTAATATCTATTTTACTGTCTACTTGTTTTTGGGCCGATGATATGTACGATGCAAGAATTATTACAATTAAAATTAACTTTCTCATATTATTAATATTAGTTTCTGTTAATACTTGTATTAATTTACTTAATTTTAATTTAAGCCTAAATAGGAATTTGAGAATCAATTTATGTGGAATATTTGTATACTTTAATTATTGCTTAGTTTTAGACTGATTATTTCTTATCTATAAAATATTTTACAGTCTAAATTAATGTGCCGATTTTAAGTAAAATTAATTTAGAGGATAAATTTTGATTAAAAAAAAATGACTGCAGTTTTATTCTGCAGTCATTTTTCATGTTTAAATAAAATATTGTTGGATTATTTAAAAAGCTACTTGTATTCTAGCTTGAATCATACTGAATTTTTCATCATCACTTATTGTATGTTTAGCATACTCATCAAGTTTTACGTGAGTATAGTTTAGTTTTAATGTTAGATTATAATTAACATACCAGTTCAAACCTATACTTATATCTTGTTGTTTTCCTCCCATGTCAGAATCTTTAAATTCATTAAAGTAAGAATCAGTTTTTTTAAGTTCCGAATTATTTAGGTCGGTACAATTATATCTAGCAACAAGTTCTAGAATATTAACCCCAGGTCTTGTAAGTCTAGCCGAACTATTTTTGTATTTATAATTTGCTCCATTAAGGTATACTCCAACTTGCGCATAGTATCCGCTAGCTTTGTATTTGTCAAGTTTAGCCTCTCTGTCTACTACTGCGTTGAAGTATTCAGCTTGTATAGATATAGGACCAGTTGCAGCTACTAATTCACCAACATATTTGATTTCATTATTTACATTAGAAATACCTGCATCAAGGAATTCGTGTTTGTCAATATGAGTAGCAGCTCTGCCTGCATATTCAACGGCTCTGAAAGTCATGTCGTTTTCTGTAACTTCATCAGGAATTCTGTATGTACCAGCCATACCTAGATGAATGAAAGACTTGTCGTTGAATTTGTGAACTCCCGTAAGTCTTGAAGTTATTCCAAAACCTTCATCACCTGTGGTGTTTTTATTGTTTATATCAGAACCAAAAGCAGCTATTGATAAACTGTGTTTTTTAGAGTAGTTAAGAAATTCGACACCTAGATTTCTTCCTGGTTTGAAAATGTCTGCAGAGGTTGATACATGCATAAATCTTGTTGTTTTAGAACTTTCGGAAGCCTCTATGCCTAAAGATTCAAGAAAATAACCAAATTTAATGCTGTTGTGTTTATCCATTTTATATTTTAGGAATATATCCTTAAGAGATACCTTTCCGCCGGCGAAGCTAATATTAAATTTAGCATCCCATTGTTTCATGAAACTAGCTTTAAATCCGAGTCTTATATCTCTCATCTCCGAACCACTGTTTAACTCTACATTATCTTGATTGTAAATAGCAGCATCCATAAATGCTCTACCTCCAATACTGAATTTGTAATTGTCATCAGCCGATTTTATATAAAATGATCCCTTCTTAATCCCAATTTCAGCTTGATTATTTTTCTGTGCTGAAACAGATATGCATACAAATGCGAATGCAGACAATAAAAATAATTTTGTGATTTTCATAATATTGTAGTTGTTTTCTTCTTTGATGTAGAATTAAATTTAGTAAAAATTGAAATATAATAATATGTTAATAATAGAAATATTATTGTAACATATTATTAATAATCGATGGCAAAAGTAAACTTAAGAAACTAATAACTGCAATGTTTTGTATTAAAAAAACATTAACGATACTTAACCTAAACTTAACTTACACTGTTATTGTAAAGTATAAAATTAAAGTGTTTAGATTAATGAAATATTATAATAGGCTTAATTATTCTGAAAAAATTATGTTTTGTTTGGCATGAAATATGTACAGGCAACTAAGCCTTTAACACTTGATTTAAATTTCATAACTAATAAATAATACTTAAATTTAAAACTCAGTTAAAGATATCAGTTCGATTATCTGTGATTTAAAATCCTTTTAGTTTTTTAATATAAAATATGACAAAATGAAACAACTATTAATTATAATGCTGATGATGCTTTGTTCTTTTAGTTTATTTTCTCAAAGTTTTGAAGAAATGAAAAAGAAGCGGCAACAAGAAATGGAACGAATGCGACAGGAACGCAATAAAGGCATTCAAAAGATGAAGAAGGATGTTGATGATTATATTATTGCTGAAAAGAAAAAATTCAAAGAATATCTGAAGAAAGAGTGGAAAAACTTTAGGGTATTTCAAGGTTTGGAAAAGCCTACGATTCCAAAGCCTAAAACTCCACCTGTTGTTAAGCCTCAAGAAAAAAGAGAATTTACGGTTCCTATAAATATAAATGTTAATCCGAGGGTGTTATTGCCTGATAATACGAAATTCACAGCTAAGGATACTATGAAATTGAAAAGACCATTGGTTAAGATTAAGGATGAGCCAATTGAAGATGATGAAGTTCCAACAGAAGAAAAAGTAAAAGAAAAAGAAAGTCCAAAAGATAATAAGGAAGATAAAAATCAGGTTACAGAAAATCCAGATCAGAAAACTAATCAAGCAAAAGAGGACATATCTACCAAAACACCTAAATCGAAATCGAAAGGAAAACAAATGGGCGGAGATGCATCGTCTGAAATTCCAAATATTGGAGGTGATGTTCCTTCAGCAGCTGGGAATCCAACAGGTGCTGGAATAGTTGGTGCAGGAGCTGTTGGAGCTGTGCCAGCCTTGATACCAATACAAAAGAATGGAAAAAAATCGGGTTTTGAATTTGAATTCTATGGTGGATTAATTTATATTCCTCTGAAGAAAGAAATGAAACAAAATTACAGAGGACCAATTTCGAATGATGGAATTGCTTCGTACTGGTCAAAATTGATTGAATCAAATTATGGTGAAACTATTTTGGAACTTATTGATGTTAAGGATGAACTACAATTAAATGATTGGTCGTTTTATCTTATGGTATCAAAAATGACAGGTAAATTATTTGTAAATGATGATAATAGTAGAGAGTTATTAACCTGGTTTTTGTTGCAGCAGTCTGGTTTTAAGGTTAAAATTGGTTATAGTAAGAACAAAATTTGTGCAATGATTCCAACCAAACAAACAGTTTATGGATATTCATATATTAAGTCAAATGGAGTAAAATACTATGTAAACAATATGCCAAAAACAGGAATATATACATATGAGGCAGATTTAAAAGAATCTACACGCTTATTGAGAGTTGATTTTTCGGAGCCTTTAGATCTTCCTGTTTATAATAAAACTCGTAACCTATCATTTGAATACAAGGGGAGTAAGCATAATATCAAAATAGATTATAATCAGAATTTGGTTGATTTTTACAATAATTATCCAGCCGTTTCATTTGATAAATACTTCAATGCTCCAGTAGCAAAAATAACAGCTGAAAGTTTAAAAAAACAATTAGCTCCTTATTTAACAGGAAAGACAAAAGAAGAGCAAGCTCAGTTTCTATTGAGCTTTATTCATAAAGCCTTCCCTTACAAAACGGACGGGGATCAGTTTGGTAAAGAGAAATACTTCTTTGTTGAGGATATTTTCTCTTATCCATATTGTGATTGTGAAGATAGATCTGTACTATATTCTTACTTAATTAATGAATTGGTTGGATTAAGAACTATAGGTGTTCAAACTGAAAAGCATATGTCAACTGCGGTTAAATTTACTAAACCTATTGGCGATTATTTGGAGTATAAAGGCAATTCATATACGGTATGTGATCCTACATATATAGGTGCTGATATAGGAATGATAATGCCTGGAGAAGAAAGTTCAATTAATATAATACCGGTGGATTAAATAGAATTGGATATTATGCTAGTTTAATATATGTTAATTAAAAACTCTAAGAGAAAAAGCCTCTTAGAGTTTTTTTGTTTTTATATGTATATAATATACCTTAATCTTATATATGTAAACTTAGTAGTACTAGGGTGTTTTACTTGATTTTGACTTATTGTGTGGATTTAAAATAAATTGAATTTTATTAATATTATTTTTAATTTAGATGATACTGTTCGGGTACAATAAGAACAGTTTTATATATGAATAACACTTCCTCTATTGTTTCTTTATGATAATCATTAAACGCTTAGTTGGAATAAAAAATTTCAGCTTATAATGCTTAATCAAAAATGACTTTATTAAAGTTAAATAACATTTACGAAATCAATTTATAATAATATATGACTCATACTAAAATTTATTCCGATACGAATAAACCTACTGAAGCCACACGAAAACATATTGCAGAATTTTTATTTAATCATCTTGAGAATTTTGGAGACCCACTTCTAGATATTGAAAAATCAATAAGCTATGCATTAAAGGAGAATAATACTTCAGGAGGATTTATTCTAGTTGCATATGAGGAAGAAGAAATATTAGGCGCAGTTGTGCTCAATAAAACAGGAATGAAAGGGTATATACCTGAAAATATACTAGTGTATATAGCAACGCATAATCAGCATAGAGGGAAGGGGTTGGGAAGAAAACTGATAGAAATTACAGCCGCAAATGCTAAAGGAGATATTGCATTACATGTTGAACCTGACAATCCTGCAAAATATTTATACGAAAAGACAGGATTTTCAAACAAATATTTAGAAATGCGTATGACCCAAAATAATTAGATATGGCATTTATTAGTTTAAATACAAAAAAATTAAAGGATAATTATCAGTATCTAACAAAGGTATTTTCGGATAATAATATATCATGGGCGGTAGTAACAAAATTACTTTGTGGGAATAAAATATTTTTGAATGAGATTAAAAAACTGGGTATTAAACAGATATGTGATTCAAGAATTTCAAATATAAAAACTATAAAATCACTAGACTCACAAATTGAAACAATTTATATAAAACCTCCACCTAAAAGGTCTATCTCTCAGATTGTAAAATTTGCTGATATTAGCATTAATACAGAACTTGATACCATTAAGTTACTTTCCGAAGAAGCTCAAAAACAAAATAAAGAGCATAAGATAATAATAATGATAGAGCTAGGTGAATTGAGAGAGGGAGTAATGAGAGAAGATTTTATAGATTTTTACCGCAAGGTTTTTAAATTGCCAAAAATACGAGTAGTAGGTATTGGAACTAACCTGACCTGTCTGTATGGTGTTCTTCCCAACCATGATAAATTAGTTCAATTGAGTTTGTATGAACAACTTATAGAGGCGAAATTTGATAGAGAAATCCCTTATGTTTCGGGCGGAGCCTCTGTAACTATACCTTTGATATTTAACAATTTACTTCCTTCTGGTATAAACCATTTTAGAGTAGGAGAGAGTCTTTTCCTAGGTACTGATGTATATCACAATAATACATTAGAAAATATGCATAATGATGTTTTTAAACTTTATGCTGAAATAATAGAATTGATCGAAAAACCAACAGTTCCAATGGGAAATATGGGTGTAAATGTTGAGGGCGATAATTTTGACTTGGATGAAAATGAATTTGGAAATACTTCATATAGAGCCATTCTTGATTTAGGATTATTGGATGTAGATCAAAAAAATATAAGTTTAACAGATACAGAAATTGAATTTGCAGGTGCAAGTTCAGATATGTTAGTAGTCGATTTGGGTGAGAATCCTCATAATTATAAAACTGGAGATTTGATTGAGTTGAAGATGAATTATATGGGAACTTTACGTGCTATAAGTTCAAAATATATAGAAAAGAAGCTTGAAATGTCTTGAAAAAATTTATGTGAAAAATATTTTAAAGCTACAACCTAAATTTTATATTCATATTTTGTTTTTTATTTAAGATATTGCACTTACTTAAAATTTAAAACTAATGGATATTTTAAAAAGTTTGGAGCTAAAGGGAAAAGATCTTCATTATTTAAAGAAGATAAATGGAAAGTGCGGAAAGGCAATTACTGAATATAAGTTGATACAGCCTAATGATCGTATTCTGATTGGTGTGTCAGGGGGAAAAGATTCTTTGATAATGTTAGAAAATTTAGCAATAATGAATCAAAATGCAAGATTTGATTACAAATTATTTGCTATACATATTAACGTTTCAAATGTTCCTTATGAAATAGATAAAGAATACATTAAGTCCTTATGTGATAGATACGGAATTGAGTTTATATTTAGAACAATAGATGTAGATTTTGATAATAAAAAACATAATAAAAAGGTGAAATCAAACTGTTTTGTCTGTTCGTGGAATAGACGAACTGAACTATTTAAAATAGCTAAAGAGTTTGATTGTAATAAAATAGCTCTTGGACATCATATGGATGATATTGTTGAAACCTTGCTTATGAATATGGCATTTCAGGGATCTATAAGTACTATGCCTCCATTATTGTGTATGGATAAGAGTGATTTGGAAATAATCAGACCTATGTGCTTGATTACTGAGGCAGAAATGATAAAATACTTGGAGATAAGAAAATTCGTTTTACAAAAGAAAAATTGTCCTTTCGAAGAAGAGTCTAAGAGAAAGGAAATGAAAAAAATACTTAAGCAGTTTGAAGATTTGTATCCTTTTGCGAGGAATAATTTTTATAAGTCAATGAATAATATAATGCCAGAATATCTTCCATGTAAAAAATAAAAAAAACAGCCTAGAATATTGAATTTTAGGCTGTTTTTTGTGTCGGATGATTTTTATAATTTCACAATTTGAAGCTTATTTCCAATCTGCTTTATAGCAACAAATGAATTTAATTTATCAATATATTCCGCTTGACCATATTTCCCGTATTTTACTTCTCCGTCAACAACTAATTTTTGTCCAGAAGCTTTATCTAAGTTAGAGGGATGAATCTCATGAAATCGCCAATTTTTAGCTTGATCATTATAATTGAATGCAAATCTGTTTTTGTATGAGTTTGTAACAAAATGACTTACATTTTTATAGGAAGAAGATTTCTGGTTTTGGAAATTTTTTAATTCTTCCTCTCGTTTTTTAATTTGTGGGTTCGAACAGTTTATTCCAACTCCATTATTACTAAGCTTAAAGTATTCTTTACCATTAGGATTGCATATTTCAACACAATTAGTCTTTGTATCACATATTCTGCAATAATAATTACTAGAATGAACTTTTCGTATACTTGAAGGACTTATTTGGTAGATCGATGATTTTTTGTTTTCTGTTGCAATTACAAATAAACTATTCTGATATTCGTAGATTGGGCTAACATTTGTAGTCTTTGGGAAATTCTTTTTTGCATATCCAAAACTATTAGGGCTTCCGTATACAACGGATGTTGTTCCATCCAAATTATTAACTCTATAAATTAATTTATTCCCGCTGAAGTAATAATTGTTCTTATCTTCTAATCCTAAAGCTTTATTAATATCATAATATACTTTCATTAATTTAGATCGACTATCGTATTTTATTGGACCATGAATTTGTTTGTGATCTAAATACATATAGTATTTGCCATCTGATTTTTTACCTACATAAAATATTTTTCCTGATGGAGAAATTCGTAGTGAGTTTAAGTCTTTCCAGCCTGTATTTACTTGAGATTGATTTTTAGCAAGAAAACTAACTCCTCTAACACTTGCAGCAAAATACTCACTTTTTGTGTGATAATCTATTTCGGGTGCCGAACTTGGAAGGTAAAACTTTCGTAATTCTTTATTATGAATTACTGCCATATAGTGATTGCCTTTTTGACCTGCAAAGCTGATAGTTTTTCCGTCATCGCTCACCCAGTTATCAATTCTAGGATCGGCTTGGTGTAAATCATAAATTGCATCATAGGGACCAAATTTTTGACCATTGAATATAAGGAAGAAGTCATATTTGTAATATGGTTGAGGATTCGATTTTAGAACCAGATTTGGACTTCCTTGAATAACTCCTGTAAAGTCATATTCTTTGTAGCTATCATTATAAATTCTTTTACTTGAATTTGGTTTTCTTACAATGGCAAGATTGTATTTTATATTTCCACTTTTACTTACACCTGTTTTACCAAAAACAAATTCCTCGCCCGATTGAAGTTGGTACATAGTTTTTCCAACTGAGTTTCGTGGCTCTCCCTTCATAGTAGAGCTGCTGCCAGGTATAAATCTTGCTTTGGTTTTTGCATCGATCAAATACCATTCAGTCCATTTTCCATACGAATCTTCCCATATATGGATATTTGTTCCATTCGAGTTTTGTCTATTCTTAAGGGTAAGTATTCGATTTGTCATAGTGTAGATTTTGAATCTCCCAGCACCTAGATGTTTAAATCTGAAGTTTTGTCTGTTGTTCGAATTATTAGTCCATAATTCAACATTGGTTCCCTTGCTTGATTTTCCTCCATCAACATTAACTCTGTAGTTTCTGCCATAACTTACACAAATTTCATAAAAACCATCAATCTGTGTTTTGATTAGGCAGAAAATTTGATCTTGACCTCCATTTTTCTCCCATATTTCTACATTTTTCCCGGCCTTGAGGCTAGGATTTTTCCCTCCTGGGATATCCCAATAACCTCCATTACTACCATAGCTCATAGCAGATTGAATGTAAAAACCTCGATCTGTTGGCATATCAATATTTTGTGCTTGTATGTTGGTAAATAAACACAAGACAAATAGAAATAATAAACTGTTCTTCATTTCAATATAATATTTTGGTTCTGTATTCTGTGATAATATTTAATAGGTGAGCGCCTTTAAGGCATTCTTTATTCATTCTTATTTGTTGCGAATTATTAGAGAAAATGAATAAAAAACATCACAAATAATGAGAATATTCTCGAATGACTATAAGGTAAAAATAAAGCTCTAAACTTTTGTCTAGAGCTTTATAAAATATTAGCCTCGTAATATATAGATTTAAACTTATCAGAAATAGATTTGAGTTGATTTAGTTATTTCCCCATTGAGGAGTAAGAACAGCGCCCGCACCATCATCAAAGTCGTCTGATATTCCGTTTATATTATCTTTTGCAATCAAATTAAATTTCCATGATGAAATGTCTTGGTTAAATGAGCTAGCAGCCTGGAACATACCTTGAACATTCGTTACTTTTGACACATCCCAATCGCTTATATCATAATTAAATTTGTCTGCATCGTAAAACATCAATCTCATATTAGTTTGAACCTTGCCAAGATTGGTGAATACCAATGCACTATTGAACTTCGTTGCTCTAAAAAACATTGATTCGAAATTGCTTACATTGCTTACATCAAATTTAATATCCTGATTGAAAGCTGTATTATGGCAGAACATTTGCTCCATATTGTTAACATTTGCTGTTGTAAATGTTTTTGGTAATGACTGATTGAAAGGACAGCTCATAAACATAGAGTTCATGCTTTTTGCCGATTTGGTATTGAAATCGATTGGCTGATTGAAATTAGATCCTGAAAACATAGAATAAAAATGTTCTACATTTTCTGTATTAAATTCAACTCTACTGTTAAAAGCCGAAGCATTTGCAAACATTCCCGATACATTTTTTAAGCCAGTCGTATACTCCGGATTATTACCAAAGCTTATAGGTTGGTTGAATTTTGTAGCACTTGCAAACATCATACTTGTGGTAACCAAACGATGCGATTGACCAGTAAATCTTACACTACTATTAAAATTAATGGCATAGTTAAACATTCCTTCAGCATTTTCAAGCGATGTTATGTTAAAATCGATCGGTTGATTATAGTTTCTAGCTTCGCGGAACATGTTTTTCATACTTTTTACATGAGCGGTATAAAAATTTAGACGCTGGTTGAAACTATTTGCAGCCTCAAACATTGACTCCATTGTTGTTACTGCTCTAGTCTCGAGGCTTATTGGATTGTTTATTTCTGTACCATAAAACATAAATGCCATATTATTAACCTTGACAGTTGTCATATTGTAAATTCTTTGGTCGAAATGAGTTGAATGAATAAACATTCTTTCCATAGAGCTACAATCTTTAAAATCCCAGTTGTCAAAATTGTTTATTTTAAGATTTGGAATCTCAGCAAATGACATTCTCATACTGCCAATATATTTTAAATCAGGACTATCATTAGCTGTAATAATTAAATTTTTAGCAGCTCTAAAATGTCCTGGTCTTGTTCCTATATGAAGATCACCCCACTGTGTAATATCAAGAATTTTATCTTTCGATGCTGGTACAGTCGAGAAATTGAAGCTTACAGCTTTTCCAGAAATAGTTATTGTATGTTCTCCTGAATTAGTATATATATGTTTCCTTGTAGCATTAACATTTTTTGATGTAATATGTGTCAATGGGCTACCATCTCCCCAGTTTATCCAGCAATCATAATATCCTGGTAATCCTATTGTATTTTGCATTGGAAGAGTAATACTCTGATTCGCTGATGTTGTTTTCCATTTGGATATAAAATCTTTATAAGTTTTAATACTAATGGTATAATCCTTAGTAGTTCCATCTTCGGCGGTTATAGTGTAAGTTACAGGATTTGTAAAATCGCTTGCAACTATAGCCGATGTTGTTGCCTTGTTCGAAATACTTAGGTATGGCTTAAGATTTGTGATGCTAATTTTATCGCTTAGGTGGAATTCAACGGTTCTGTTTTGCTGATTAATCACACCTGCTAAATCTGAATTTATAACAGATAGTTCAGAATTATCTTTTAATTTAAAGCCAAAGCTTAATAATTCTTTTTCAGAACTTTTAACCACAGGAGGTTTAGCTTTTATTGTGGATAGATGATAAATAACCCATTTTTTATTTTCATCAAATAAAGTTATGCCCCATTTTACAGAATTGTGGTCAAAGTGTGGTTCTATATCGATTCTAGCTGCTTCATATTCTATAGTATAGTTTTTAAGAATTGATACATCATAATCGTGAGCTACATTCGCAATTATGGTTTTGGCATCCTGGTCTATTGTGTATATCAAATCCTCTGTCATTCCTGGATTCTTGCTTGCTTCATACTTAAATGAAGTAATTATTTTTTTATCGCTAGGAACAGGTGCAGGATGTTTTGTAATTTTAACTTCATATCTGATAGATGAATTATCATCACTATTAGTTATATCGTAATAAACGGTATATAAGAATGAAGTTTGATTCTTAGGCGTATAATCACTGCCACTACTAACTGTAATTTTAGTTTTCAAATAATTGATATTAGCTTTGTGAGGAATCTGTGCTGTAATTTTTCCAATAGTTTTGCTTGTGTTTGGATCTTTTTCATAAGTAATGTTTGCATTAATATCAGTATCTATCCAATCATTAGTAGCAGCAGGAATAGTAAAACTTAATATTTTAGCTTTAGTTTCTGGATTAACTGGTGGTTTAGTAGCAGATATTACTTTCTTGTCAAAACTTAATTCTGTACCTAGTTTTGATTTTACCTTAAAGCTTACAGGATTGCTAAAATCAGAATCAACAGCTTCGATTAATTTAAAATCAGGATGAACCTCTATGCTTGGGACTAGAAGCTTTAAGTCTATACCACCTTCTATATTTGTAATATCATTTTCTAAGACATAGTCTTTTTTGAGTTGTTTATTAAGCTCCTTTTTAAGACTAACTTTTATTATTTCGTTATGATTGTAGGCTCTAACGAAATACTCTTTTGTTGATTTATCTTCAGCAGTAACAGTATATTTTACCTCCGATTTGAAATTTGTGTGATTTTCAGGAGTAAATTTTGCAGCCTTTGATACTGTGATGCTTGGTTTAAGATTAGTTAAGTCCATATCTGTATTGTAGATAAATTCAAATACAGAATCTTTTCTGTTTAGTTCATAATTGTTTGGGTTTTCAAATTTGAACTCTGTTAGCTCTTTTTCGGAACTGAGAACAGTGGTGTTTTCTTTCACATTATCAGAATCACATCCAAATAAAATGACGGATAGGATAATGATAAATAAAGATTTAAGATTTTTCATAAGTGTTATTTATACATGTAAAGTTTCTAATTTTTTTGATAAATTAAATTTCGGAAATACTATTCCGATAAGAATTAACTTTGCCCTAGTATGGCTTGTAAAAATATTAAGAGGGAAGTATGTATTACAAAAATATTTAAAAACCCAAAACACCAAAAAAACGAAATAGAACACACACTTAAAATACAAACTCGATACTCTTAATTACACTTTTGTAATATGACACGACTTTTTATTGATTCGTTATGGTGTTTTGGTTGTATATTAACTACACATATACAATATTTTAATATTAAAATTTAATCGAAATAACTATATAAAACATATTGTGTCAGTGATAAAAAATCAAACCCTACCCCCGCAAAATTTAAATCTTTCTGAATGTGACACAATAAGTAATCTAATCTAACTTTTTGTATATTTCTTTGCTCAAGAAATGCAATATAAAGTTTCGTATAACCCAATAGGATATTTTCAAATATATAATTTCGGTAATCGAACTTAATATTTGATTAAGTAAAATTTAACAATACTTTTTGTTTTATGAGGCAAACATATTATAAGTGTCTTGAAAAATTTAAATTGGCGTATTACAAATACTTACATATTGCTTACAATTAATTACATTTATTGTAAAAAGGTGACAACTAGATTAATATGGTATATGTGCGTTGTGCTAATATTTTCTAAAAATTCGACAGATACTTGAATAAATCGGTTTCTGTATCGATATTAAGTTTTTTTCTAAGACGTGATTTTGCAACATTTACAGAGTTGGTTTCAACTTTTAGCATCTTTGCAATATCATTATTTGAGAATTGAAGCTTAATGAGAGCTGATATTTTTCTATCGTTTGGAGAAAGTCGTGGATGTTTTTCCAGTAGCTTTACAAAAAAGTCGCCATGCAGACTTTTAAATATTTCGTCCAGTTCTTCGTGTCTTATATTGGATCGTATAGAAGAGATTATCTTTCTTAATTCAGAACTTATATCTTGTGGGTTTGAATCAATTATGCTATTTAGTTTTTCAGTGATATCATTCAATATATTTGTATTTATGGTATTATTAACATTCTCGATCTTCATTTCATTGTTTTTAAGTTCTATAAGTTTTTCATTTAGTTCCGTATTTAGTCTTTTTATTTTTACAGCATTTGTTTTGAATGTTACATAGAATATTACGAGCACTAATAATATTATAACTAAAGAAAGAATAAAATATCTATACTCCTGTTGTTTCATCTTTTCTTTATGTTTATTATCCTCTATGGATTTTTCATTTTCATATTTATTTTTCATTTCAGCTAGTTTTGCTGATAAATTTGAATTATATAAACTATCTTGAATTCTAGTGTATTTTTTATTTGCATAAAATGCTTTATCATATTGTTTTATACCAGCCAATGATTTCGACCATTCTCGATAATATTCTGATTGTAGGTATAAGCTGTATTCTTCTATACTGTTTTTGTAATCTTTTAGAATAGTGTAGGATTTATTATATTTCTTTTGTTTGTTGTATAGTTCTGCTAGAGTTGTACAAACATGTAATTTACCTATTTTATCATTCATGCTATCAGCAAGTTCAAGGCTTTGTATTAGATGAGATTCTGATTTCTTAAATTGCTGAAGGTAAATATATAGTCTTCCTAGATTGTTGTGAATAACCGATAGGGTTTGTATTGATTCTGTTCTGTTTTTTTGTTTTTCACTCAAAAACATATAACTGCTAAGTGCTTTAAGGTAATATTCTTCTGCTTTTTTGAATTTAAAAAGATTGTAATTGTATATATCAGCAATACAATTATATATATCGGCAAAATGTTTTTTCCTTCCTTTTTTCTGAAATATTTCAAGTGCTTTGTTGAATGACTTTAATGCTTGATTATTGAGTCTTAGGTTGGTGTATAGTATTCCTAAATTAAATTCTGCATTAGCTGTGGTTATGCTATCAGAGCTTATGTTGAGTAAGTCAAGATACTTTTCAATTGATTTATGTGGTTTGTCTTCCCATCTAAGTATTTTTGCTTCGAGCTGAGTTTTAAGCAAAAGACTGTATTTATTATTATGTTTCTTGAATATGGAGTCAAGTTTTTTTACATATAGACTAGCTTTATTTGTATCGTAAATCATAATCTTAGCTCCAATTTTATGTATTTCTTTCGATAGACTATCAATATTTTTGATTGAATACAATTTCTTATTCAATGAATCTATTTCCAGATTTTGAGCAATATTTATAGATCCTAGAAATAGAATAATTGATATTGTTAAAAGTATTTTTGAACTCATAGGTTTGTTGTTTAAATTTTAAATGAACCATGCATAAAGGGATTTCAAAACTATATTACATATAGGTTTCAGTTTCCAAATTATGGCTTACAATAACTTACATTCCGCTTACAAAAAATTACATAAACTATAAGTTTCATTTAATCAGAGTTTTATGTTTTTTGTAAAATATTTAATTTAAAGACAATAAAATATTACAATTACACTATAATTTCTTTGATTATAATTTGAAAAATTGAACTTACCATTTTTTCACTCGAAAATATCTTTGGATGCAGCCTTTCATAGCTTCTATAAATTTAATTAAAAGACTTAGTAGTATTAATTTTTTTATAGTATCCGATGTTTTATATATTTGTATCTCATTAATTCTGAGTTTAGTGTATGTCTTAAGTTACCATTAAATCAATATGTATATGAATGATCAAGATTATTGTATAATACCCAATCCTATATATGATGTTGTATTTAAGTATTTGATGGAAGATTTGGAGAGTGCAAAAATTATACTTTCTACCTTGCTCAATATAAAAATAAAACGACTTAATTTTGAACCAATATCTCATAGTGAGAAAATAGAGGATCCGAAATCTCAAAAAATAGTTAGGATATTTCACCTAGATTTTAATGCAATAATAGAGAAATCAAACGGAGGAGAAGAGCTAATAATGATTGAAATACAGAAGGTAAATCGTCCAAGTGATATCTTTAGATTCAAAAAATATATATGTGAGAATTTTCAGCGCAAGGTTGAAAAAGAGGAAGTAAATTCGCGCACTAAAGCATTAGAACTGGTAGATAAACCGATTAGATTAATTCCTATTTTTATACTTAATTTTCGTATAGAGAATGAGATAAATGATTTAATTATACGTTCGAATCGTACTAAGATAGGATTATTCAAGGATAAGCTTTTAAAATCAGAAAATGATTTTATTGATAATTTAAGTTTTGATATTTTGGTTATTCAGTTACCAAATTTAAAGAAGATAGATGTTTCGGATTATGAGGGTGATGAATATAAAACCAGAGTTTATAAATTGTTAAGAATATTTGATCAAGCAAGGCAACTAGCAAATAATCGCCATCAATTAATGTGCTTAAAGAAAGAAACTCCTGAATTTTTGGATCGGATAATAAAACGTTTACGTTCTGCCTTGCATAGCGGTTCAGATATTGAATCGCAAATGGAGGTTGAGGATAATTATTTAAACGAAATAATTAAGAAGAATAATGAAATAGATTTTTTTGAAAATAAGTATAACGAAGCATCCAAAGAACTAGAAGAGGCTAATAAAGAACTAGAAGAAGCAAGTAAAGGATTTGAAAATGAAAAACGTTTGCGCCAAGAGAATGAAGAAAAACATAGGACAGAAATGTTGTCTGTTGCTAAAACATTATTAGAAATCGGTAAGGATGTAGATGAAATAATTAGCTTAACAAACTTGAGTAGAGAGGAAATAAATAATTTATGATTATTTAATTTTCTCATTTTTGAATGCCCCAATCCCAAATAGTGCGTAATCATATTTTACAGGATCATTTGGGTCAAACTCTTTAAGTTTATTGGTTATTTCAACTACTGCATTCCAATCGTTTTGCTTTCTCTTTAGTAAACCTAAATCTCTACTTACATTGCCAGAATGAACATCTAGAGGAAGAAGTAATTGATTGGTTGAAATTTTATTCCATATACCGAAATCGATAATGTCTTTTCTTACCATCCATCTTAAAAACATATTAATTCTTTTTGCAGCTGATTTTTTCTCAACATTTGCAACATGTTTTTCTGTTCTTCTGAGATGTTCCAGTTCAAAAAATATTCTTCTGAAATTGACAAGTGGGTTGTAAACAGAACTGTCTGTTTTTTGTATGTTTTTAGTGAAGACTGATTCCAGGCCTCCGTAATTAGTATAAATATTTTTCAGGGAATAGATGAAAAATAGTAAATCATCAGCATTAAAAGTTCGATATTTAAAATTTGTTAGTTTTTTTAAATCTGAGTCATTCGAATTTTTAACAAAATCGTAAGGAGAATCATCCATAAGCTTCATCAAGTTTTTAGCAGACTTAATAATACTAGTTCTATTTCCCCATGCAATAGTTGATGTCAAAAAAGCTGATATTTCAATGTCCTCTTTGAGTTTGTAGTTTTTTGGTATTTGGATCGGATCGGTTTCAATAAACGAATCAATATTATATTCTTCGAGTTTCAAATCCAGATAATCTTTAATTTCAGCAGAGTTGCGCATAATAGGAGAGTTATTTAGTTGAATTTATTTTACCATCAGCCATTATTATTTTTCTATCTGACATATTAGCCAAATCATTATCATGAGTTACTATAACAAAGCTTTGTCCAAGTTCGTTTCTGAGTTTAAAAAACAATTCGTGTAATTCTTGTCTGTTTTTGCTATCTAGATTACCTGAAGGCTCATCGGCAAATATCACCATTGGATTGTTTATAAGTGCTCTTGCAACAGCTATTCTTTGTCTTTCACCTCCTGACATTTCGGATGGTTTATGTTCTGATCTATCTGTTAGATTTAATATTTCAAGCAGTTCTTTTGCTTTTTTTATAGATTCAGTCTTTGATTTTTTTGCAATAAAAGCAGGCATGCATATATTTTCTATTGCAGTAAATTCTGGTAATAGATGATGAAACTGAAAAACAAAACCAATATTTCGATTTCTGAATTCAGCAAGTTTTTTATCTTTTAGTTTAAAAATATCAGTATTATCATAAAATATTTCCCCTTTGTCGGGTTTGTCAAGGCTTCCCATTATCTGTAGTAAGCTAGTTTTGCCTGCACCACTTGCACCTACTATTGATACTATCTCTGAATTTCCAATACTTAGATCGATGCCTTTTAAAACATTTAACTCACCAAAAGATTTATAAATATTGCTTGCCTTTATCATTATGTTTTAATTAATATGTTAAGTTTTAAAAAATGTGTTACCAGCTTCTTGTTATGCTGTCAGCTATATTTTGAAGCAAACTATTAAAAGGTTTTAAATACTCAATAATAACTCCTGCTATTCTTGCAAGGAAATCATCATTGCCAGCTTCGAACGAGGCTGCGCCAACCGAATATATTATAAAGATTATATATAGGCAAGCTAAAATCAAAACTTGCTTAATTCCCATTTTCTTGCTGAAATAAAACACAATTATAGTTAAAATAGTTATAAGAATAAGCATTATTCTGATATCTATTAATGTTTCCCCAGCTTCAGAAAATTCTATTTCATGCCCTGTGAATAATAAAAATACAGCTAGTGGCAAACCTAGACTAATAGTTATATCAAAAATATTTGAACCTAAAACATTTGATAAGGAGTCGTCGTAGTT
This sequence comes from Marinifilaceae bacterium, assembly GCA_025210485.1. Lineage (GTDB taxonomy): Bacteria > Bacteroidota > Bacteroidia > Bacteroidales > Marinifilaceae > JAOARN01. The sequence continues at coordinate 18,592 of JAOARN010000119.1, forward strand.
GCCTTTTTTTGCATCTTTTATTGATATAATCGTGTCTGGAACACTACTTGCTGCGGCAACAACAACCAAGGCAACAAATAGGGGGTTAATTGATAAGTCATGAGATATTCCTTTGCAGCCCTCTACCAAGCCAGCACAAGCTATTGCCATTATAGTTGTTGAACCTAATAGTAATATCCAACTTCTAGATATTATGTTTTTCTCTGATTTAAATTGATATTTTTCATACCACGATTCAAACACTTGCGGATGTTTATGTTCTTCAACCAATCTATCTGATTTAGGCATTGTTATGAATGTATAAGCTAAGTAGACTAGGTAAAATAATGTAAAAACCCATCCATGCCAATGTGTTATTCGACTACTTGATAATAGTACAAGTAATATGATTTCGCCAGCAATAAGGAATAAGCCATCTCTGAGAATTACTTTTTTAGCTATACTTATGGATTTAACACCTGCTACGGTGGCTATAACTACCCATATTACTAACATTGGAATCACAATACTATTAAAAATAGCAGAACCTGTATTGCCACCAATACTCGCAGCCAGATCTCTTCCTAAATTATCATATGAAGCAAAGGCAAGAAAAAAAACAGTTGTTAATAATTCAGGCATAGACGAGCCAATAGCATTCAGACTTGCTCCTTTTACACCTTCACTCATATTTCGACCAAGGTAGTCAGTTGCCGATTCAAAAACATTGCATGTTTTGGCTATTATATATGAGCATATAATCATTAAAAATAATCCTCCATACCAGGTTTGAAATAAAAAATGTAAATTGATCATAAGTATTTTGTTTCAAGATTTTTATGTGTAGTTATTGAGAAAATATCTGAAGCCTAAAGTAATCAATAATTAAATAAAGCTGAAAAACTTTCATCGAGTATTATCTCCCTTTTGTCTAATATTATATATAAGAAATTATATTTTGTTTATTTACGGATTTATTAATTCAAATGTTTCAAGTTTTTTAATATTTTGATAATTTTATACAAATTATTTAGAGGTTTTCAAGATTTATTTATATCAGAAAAATGAGGACTAAATATATTATTTATATTTATGTAGTAATTCTATTTAAATAATAATGATACCTCATCTCCAATTTTTGAATTAGATAAACTGCATCATAAATATTAGGCAGTTTTTAACATAGTCAAATTCAAAAAATACTCTAGTTTTAATTATTATGAATTGTATTATAGTTGATGATGAGCCGTTGGCTCAAAGAATAATTGAAAGATATATAAACGAACTTCCCGATTTGAGCATAATTGCAAAGTGTAATGATGCACTCGAAGCATTGGATATTCTAAAGGCTAATCAGGTAGATCTTATATTTCTGGATATAAATATGCCACGACTTAATGGTATTAATTTTCTTAAAACCAATAGGCAAAATGTTATGACTATTATTACTACAGCCTATTCAGAATATGCTTTGGAGTCATATGAGCTTAATGTAATTGATTATCTGAAAAAACCATTTTCATTTGAAAGATTCTTGAAAGCAACTGAAAAGGCATTCGAGAGATATAATCTTATTAATAAGAATTTGAATGATACTGATGAAATAGATCAGATTTTTGTCAAAGTCAATAAGAAATCAATCAATATTAATATAGATAATATCTTATATGTAGAGGCTTTGGGAGATTATATAAAGATTCATACGACTGAAAAATCATATGTTACATATCAATCTTTGAAAGGTTTTGTTAAAATGTTACCCAGTAAGAAGTTTTATCGAATTCATAAATCTTTTATAGTTGCACTTTCAAAAATTAGTGAGTTTTATGGAAACACCATTAAGATAGATAATAAGGAGTTACCTTTGGGCAATAATTATAAACAAGGGTTTTTAAAAGCAATTCATCCAAGTTGAAATTCAGAATGAAAGAATAATCTAAGTTTATTTTACACATGATACAATGTAAAATAAACCTAGATTATCTATAATTCTTAATTTGCTAAATAAACAAGTACTTTTCCTTTTGTGAATTCCAGAGTAAAATTATCTGAAATACAAGTATTCAAGCTTCCTTGCCACATCTGTTTTAGCATAAGTTGGTTTAAAGGATATTTTAAATTTTTCGAACTAATTTCATTATCTGTATACTCAGCAAATATTGAAATAGATTGTTTCTGTTTGCATTCGATTGATGATGATTTTGTTAAGCAAATAAATTTACCATAATCTGTATACATCGATACATTTGCTTTACTATTGTAATCATAAAGTAAAGATATGTTTGCTAAACAATGATCTTCTCTTTTACCAGTAGCTGCATATATTTCTATTTCGGTAAATGATTTTTCAAGGCAATGATTAAATGCTTTTGTTAAATCATTTGTTTCTTGGCAAGATATCTGTTTAATCCTACTTTGATATTTTTCCTTAAGTTCTATAGAAATAGAATCCAAATCCCCTATGATGATATTCGGAGTAATATTATGATTATCAAGTGCCTCTATTGCTCCATCGCAACATACAATATATTTACAATCTTTTATTTGCTCAACTAAATAATCTTTAGTTGGAAACTCTCCATTTGCGATAATACAGACTCTATCTTTTTTCAAAATTTATATTCTTTTATCTGATTTTATAAAACTTTTTTTCCACTCAAAATAGCCAATAATAGACATTATAGCATATACCAAAAATAAGATAACTGTATAGTTTAGTCCCTTGTAAATGTACATTATGATAGAAATGATATTTACAAAAATCCAAATATACCATTGTTCTATTATTTTCTTTGCTAACATCCAAGTCCCAATAATACTAAGTGATGTAGTAAGTGCATCCCAATAGGGTAGACTAGCATCAGTATATTTTACTAAAACAAATGACATTGCTGTATATAATGGGATGAATGAAATAGCTAACTTGATAGTTGTTTTTTTAGATATTTTAGTCACTTTTAATTCTTCGTCTTGAGTGTTTTTAGAGATCCATAAATACCATCCATATACACTAACAAAGACATAATAAAATTGGAGACTCATATCTGCATATAACTTTGAGTTGTAAAATACAATTATATATGCTAATGCTGTTAATATACCTACAGGCCATAACACCCACAGCTGCTTTATTTCAAGTATTACATATATTATTCCTAAAATAGTACCTATTAATTCAATATTTTGAAGAATGAAGTTTAACATATTTGTTTATAATTTAAAATTACACGAGATATAAAAATGTCTTCCTGCTTGAGGAAAATATGTTATCCAATTACCAGCAACATACGCATTGTTCTCATATTCGAGGTCAAATATATTGTTTACGGTACAGGCAAGAGAAATATTCTTGAAAAATTTATATTTAAAATTATATGCTAATCTGAAATTATAATAATTATAAGCATCTAGTTTTCGTTCTTCACTTTCTGAATTGTCAATATATTGTTTACCAACATATTTGGTGGAAAGCTCCGAGACTAAATTCTTTTTGAATGTATATTTTAGGCTACTAGCCATAATTAATTCAGGTGAAAAGGATATTTTTTTGTCAACAGATTTCTCTGCAAGATATAATTCCCAGTTCTCATCTTGTAAATATACATCATGATTTTTAATCATATTTCGACTCAAACTCATATTACCAGTCCAGTTAAGATTTTTAAGAATATTTACTCCAGCAGTAAATTCAAGCCCCATTCTATATGAATCTTTAACATTTGTCATCAATTTGTCTCCAGTCGAATTTAATTCACCAGTGGCAACTAATTGATTATCATAATTCATATAATATAGATTTAATGAAGTTGCAAAATTGCGTTTTCTTAATTCATAGCCCAGTTCGTAATCTTCAAGTTTTTCTGATTTTGGTAAATCATTAGGTCTTTCTTTAGCATTTTTAAAATCAGCTCTATTAGGCTCTCTATTTGCTATAGCATAAGAAAAATACATTGACGAATTATCATTAATGGAATATGATAATCCTAGTTTTGGATTGAAGAAATCATATTTATGTTGCTGTATTAAATCTTTTAAGTCGTCATCCTTTCCTGACATTTCATAATCTATATGTCTGTACTGTGCATCGAGGTAAATATTAAGTTTGTCGCTTATATCGTAATTTGCTTTTAAATATGAGTTTATATCTGTCTTTTCACCTAGATTAAAATACCATTGGTATTTTTCTTTTAATTGGTTTTGCTCATCCCAAACAATTAACCCATAATGATCCCCTGAATATTTATTTGCTGCACCTCCAAAATTTAAATTCAGCTTTGATTTTTTGTAATCTAATGAATAAGTAAAACCGTAAAAATCATTTTTTAACCACTTTTGTCTTATTAAATCAGACTCTTCTTTTCCATCAGCAGGAAGTTTGATACCATAGTCAGCATATTCATCATCATCCTTATATTGTTGATAATAACCTTTGCCTTTAGTGTAGTGTGCTGCCAAATTAAGATTTATAAAATCAGATAATTTATAGGTGTAAAATAATTGGTAATGAGTCTGTTTGTAGTTGTCTGTTTGACCGTCAAATGTTTTTTCATTTCCATCAGCATCATAATATATTCCAGCTGGATTATAAGTTCGTGGATATTTTTTTAAGTCAGAATTACCCCACCATGTGATACCTGTATGTTGATTTCCATGGATAAGATTGAACTTAAGTATTGATTTTTCTGAGTAATATGAAACATTTGCAAACATTGATTCATGGTCTGAAAATCCTCTGTCTATATACCCATCAGAGTCTAATTTTGATAATCTTAAATCAATAGATAATTTATTTTTTAATAGTCCAGTACCTAGTTTTAGACTGTTTCTGAAAGTTCCGAAAGAACCTGCAAGACTAGAATACTCAACATATGCATCCTTTTTTAAGTCTCTAGTTTGGAAGTTGACACTTGCGCCAAATGCGGCGGCTCCATTCATAGATGTACCAACACCTCTTTGAATTTGAATAGAATTAAGAGAAGATGCAAAATCAGGCATATTGACAAAAAATACATTTTGTGATTCTGAATCATTTAATGGTATTCCATTTATGGTAAAATTAATTCTAGATGCATCAGTACCTCTTATTCGCATTGAAGAGTAGCCTATACCTGTTCCAGCTTCTGAATTTGAAACAACAGATACAGCATTGCTTAGTTGATATGGAATATCATGGCCTTGATTATTGTCCTCAATATCTTTTTTGTTAAAATTTGATTTGGCAAATGGTTTAGCTTTGTCTGCTCTTGTAGCATTAACTACTACTTCCTCCGACAAAATAGAAAGTTTTTCTAGTTGGATATTTAAATCAATATCTTTTTCTAGATTTAGTTCAACTGTTTTCTTTTTATACCCTACAAATGACACTATTAAAGAATAGTTTGCCTTTTTTAGATTTTTAAATACGAACTCTCCGTTCGAATTTGATACTGTTCCATTGTACGAACCAAGTATTGCTACTGAAGCCCCAGGAAGAATTTCAGATTTTGCATCTGTAATTTTACCTTTAATTGAAAATTGAGAAAAGGAATAACTCGTTGATAATAAAATAAGAATGACCAGGATACTAGTTTTTCTTATGTTCCTAAAAAAATAATTTAGCATAGCTTATAAATTAAATAATTAAAGGATTAATCTTGTTTAATCTACTAATGTAGTATTTCAGGATTCTGAAAAATCAAACAAAATTAATATATGCTATACTTAAGACATTGATTACATTTTCCCCGTGCAGCATTATCTGCTGGGTCTTGAATTAAATGTGTATAATTCAAGGGTATGTTCTCAGCCCGTAGTCTTAAGGCACCCCTTATTAAAATTGAATAAATGAATATTGTTATAAAAATTGCGGCAAAGATATATTAAGAAAACTTATAGACAAAGAAATATTATAGCTTTAAAGTCTAAATTATGATAGAGAATGACTATTGAAAAATCTAAAATATTTAAGATGTCTAAAAATAAGCTAATTGATAAGCCGAAAGTTTAAATTTACTTATAACTTTGCAAAACTTTTTAATTATACATTTTTTGTGTAAATATTTGATTTTAAGAATACAATAAGAATATTATGGAGAATCCAGAATTATTAATGCCAGTTGGAAATATTGAAATGTTTCATGCAGCTGTTGAGGCTGGTGCTGATGCGATATATTTAGGACTTAAGCAATTTAACGCCAGAGGAAGAGCAACTAATTTTTCACCTGCTCAAGTTAGGGCAATGAAGAAAATTGCGGATAAAAATAAAATGAAAATTTATATTACCTTAAATACAGTAATTAAAAATTCTGAACTTCCTGCTCTTATTGATACTCTTTCAATTATTGAACAATTAAATATATCAGCTCTCATAATTCAGGATTGGGGTACTTACTATATAATTAAGAAATATTTTCCAAATATTCCTGTCCACGCTAGTACTCAGATGGCAAATCATAATTCTGTAGGATGTAATTATAGTGAGAAACTTGGATTTGAAAGAGTAGTTATTGCTCGTGAAACCACCATGCAGGAGTTGAAATCTATAAAGAAAAATACTAAAATTGAATTAGAAGTTTTTGTTCACGGTGCATTATGCTATTCTTTTTCAGGGATGTGTATGTTTAGTAGTTTTCTTGGTGGTAATGGTGCGAATAGAGGTTTGTGTACTCAACCTTGCCGAAGGATATATTCAAATGATAAGGAATCACATTATTTGTTTAGTTTAAAGGATAATAATGCTATTCTTAGTATTCCTGAACTTAAAAAACTAAAGGTGGAATCTCTTAAAATTGAAGGTCGTCTTAAGCCTGCTGAATATGTGTATAAAGTAGCCAGTGCATACAGAAAAGCCATTGATAAAAATCAAATAGATGAGGCTCAGCAAGAATTGATGCAAGATATGGGGCGCGAGAAAACATCTTACTTTTTAGGTGGGAATGTAAGCGAATCAATATCTGATAATACTAATACTGGTCTTTTGGTAGGAGAAGTTGTAAGGAGAGAATCGAATAATATAAAGTTTACCAGTAATATTGAATTAAAACCTAGTTTTAGAATTCGAATTAAGCAAGATTCTGGAGATGCTCAAAAATCAATTAAACTTAATGAGGTTGAACAAATATCAAAGGAATTATACCAAGTTGAGGTCGATGGCGTTAATGCAAATAAGGGAAATCAGGTTTATGTAGTAGGAATGTCTGAAAAGAAATTTTCATCGAAATTAGCAGATTCTAATTTTAATAATATTCGATCAAGATTTCCTTTTGCTAAAAAGCAAAATATCATTAAATCATTATCCGAAAAGAAAAAAAATCACCAAAACAAGGAAGAACTTTACATAAGAATTGCTGGTTTAAATTGGTTGAAAAAAGTAGACTTTAGAAGTATAGATTTTCTAATAATAAATTTGAATAAAACAGAATGGGAAAAATTCGAGTGGAATTCTGGATTCCTACAAAAGAACTCAAATAAAATTATTATTGAGCTACCTAAATTTATACCTGAAAAAGATATAGATTTCTATAAAGCTTTGACGAAGAAAGCATCTAATTCTAAATTTAGATATTTTTCAATAAGTCATTTATCTCAAAAAATGATGCTACCTAAAAATTCTAGATTTATGTCTAATGAAAATGTCTATGCATTTAATGATGCTGCAATAAAACATTTGAAATCTGAGAGGGTGTTAGATTACTGTTATCCGATTGAGTCAGAGATCGATAATTTATTCAACTCTAAAAATAGAGATGGAATTATACCTATCTATTTTTTCCCTGATCTATTCTACTCTAGAATGCCAATTAAAGCTGAAGGAAATAATATAAAAGATTCGAAAAAAACAGAGTTTGTAAGAAAAATGAAAAATGGTATGACTATTATTCATTCTGTTAGCCCAGTGGCATGGTTTCAGGCAAAACCTAAATTACAGAAAAGCGGATTTAATAAATTTTTAATCGATTTTAGTAATGATAAGCTTAGCTCTAATGTATTTAAGAGAGTAATAAAACACTATAAAAATTCTCAGCAAATTCAACCCTCTACTAGTTTTAACTTCAAAAAAGGAATGAAATAAAATAAATAGTCAGAATCGGAATTATATCGGATTCTGACTATTTATTTTTATGATTAATATTTTACTCATTCATAGATAATTATGATTGAAAATTACTTGTTTTTATGTGTTAGTTGTATGTGTGCTTTAATGGTTGGTGTTTTTATAAATAATTATGTTTAGTTTTTTGGTTGTAAAACAGACTGCTTCAATACATATAAAATAGAGAATTTTTATACCTATAGCATTTTTGAATTTAACAATACAATGTTTTTGTAGTTTTTTTTAAACCCTTGCTATATATGGATTGTATTGATTTATTTTATTTCTATGTTGTCACCAACCACAAACGGTGACAAATAGATCTTACTTTCAATCCGTTGCAAATATGCTGAAATCAAGTTTATTATCTGCTGTGATTTTTAGCTTGTTTAGATCGAATCCTTCCATTAAATATAATATTTAATCTGTAATTTCTAAATGATTGGAGATCCCTTGTTCTGTGGTTAAAATCGTTTTTTTTTAACTATTGTCATATAATTATTATAATTAAATATGTAACTTTTTATAAACTATTCCGTACAAGGATGAAAACAAATTAATAAATAATTAAAAAAAGAATTATGAAAAAGTTATTTTACTTGTTGGGATTGATATTTATATGTGGATCTAGTTTTTATTTCGTTGCTTGTGATGACGACGACGATGACGACACCGATGTTGTTTTAACATACGAGGAGGCTATTGGTTATCTAACAGATTATAAATGGGTAAATACTTATACTAAAGCCACAGCATTAGGCATGACAGAGCAGATTATTGAAGATTGTGACAAGGATGATTGGATGAAATTTGCGAAAGATTCTACTTATACTTTCAATTATGGTAGTGTTATATGTTCTGATTCAGAAGATGGAGATGAGGAAGACTATAGTGGAAAATATGAATTGAGTTCAGATTTAAAGACACTTAAAATGGTGGAGGAATTTGCAACTACAACCTATACAATTAAAAAATTCACTAAGGATGAAATTGAGATGGAAGGAGTTCAAACTGCATTAGGAATAGAAGCTCAATTAGTTGTTACTTTTACAAGGATGGAATAAAAAATAAAAGACCAATCTAAATTTAGATTGGTCTTTCTTTTTATAAGTTTTGCATTTCATATAGTTTTCGGTAAACGCCATTTCTCTCAACGAGTTCTTCGTGTGTACCTCTTTCGACAATCTCACCTTCTTGAAAAACACAAATCAGATCTGCATTTTTAATAGTAGAAAGTCTATGCGCAATAACTATTGAAGTTCTTTTCTGCATTAATTTATCTAAGGCTTCTTGTACGAGTTTTTCAGATTCTGTATCAAGAGCAGATGTAGCTTCATCTAGTATTAATATAGGTGGATTTTTTAGAATTGCTCTCGCAATGCTAAGTCTTTGTCTTTGTCCTCCACTTAGTTTCCCACCGCGATCACCAATATTAGTATAGTACGAATCGTTCATAGCGCTAATAAAATCATGAGCATTCGCAATTTTAGCTGCAGCCTCTACATCTTCTAATGTTGCATTTTCAACTCCAAATGCAATATTGTTAAAGATAGTGTCATTGAAAAGAATAGATTCTTGGTTTACATTGCCCATTAAGCTTCGTAATTCATCTATCTTATATTCTTTTATATCTGTCCCATCTATGCTAATTTTGCCAGAACACACATCATAAAATCTAGGAAGTAAATCTGCAAAGGTGGTTTTCCCCGAACCTGATTGTCCAACAAGAGCTATGGTTTGTCCTTTTTTAATTTCAAGATTAATGTTTTTCAAAACCTTTACGCCTTTATTGTATTCGAAATCTATATTTTCATATTTGATAGATTCAGAAAAATCATTGAGATTTTTAGCATTCTGTATTTGTTTTATATTTGATTCAGCATCTAAAATTTGGTCAATCCTATTCATACTCGCAAGACCTTTTTGTATGCTGTAGAAAGCCTTTGAAAATGATTTTGCAGGATTGATAATAGAATAAAAAACTACTAGATATGCAATGAAACCCGCACCATTCATGCTTGATTCATTGTTCAAAATAATTCGACCACCGTACCATAATACGATTACGATTACTGCAGTTCCTAAAAACTCACTAATAGGATGTGCCAATACTCGTCTTCGCATGAGGCTATTCATTATTCTACGGTATTGATTGATTTCGCCATTAAAACGAGTTTTCATTCTGTCTTCTGCCGTAAAAGCTTTTATAATTCTAAGTCCTGATAAACTTTCTTCAATTGTAGAAAGTATATCGCCCATTTTGTCTTGTCCTTTACGAGATGTTTTTTTCAAGCTTCTACCTATTCTGCCAATTAAGCCACCAGCAATGGGTAATAATATAAATACGAATAATGTTAATGAAGGGCTCATTACAATCATAGTAGCAAGAGCGACGATTATAAGTATTGGGTTTTTAAGGAACATATCAAGTGAATTCATTACAGAATTCTCAACTTCTTGAACATCACCAGTAGAACGAGCAATAATATCTCCTTTTTTTTCGTCAGAAAAGTATGCTATTGGTAGAGATATTATCTTATCATAAATCTGCTGACGCATATCACGAACCACTCCATTTCGTATACTTACACTGTGATATGAACCTAAGAATGTAAAGCCAACTTTAAAAAGAACTGCAAATAAAAGAATAACTCCGACGAATATTAATGCTGTGTCTGCACCATATTCTTCTTTGTATTGTGAAATATAATAGTAGAAATTGTGTTTGAGTGTATCAATATTTAAAGCCCATTCTGCTTTAGTTGTTACAGATTCGGTTTCTTCAAATAGAATTTCAAGCACTGGTTGCATCATTAGGAATGAGAATACACCAAAGATAGCAGCCAAAATATTGTAAACAAAACTCATTATGAGTTCAAATTTATACGGAGGAATATATCTTTTTAATATTGAGAAAAATTCTTTCATGTTTATTTTAGATGTTATGATAGTTTGATTTACTATCGTTATTTATGATTTTCAAATTTTGATAATTGTTTTATTTTTTTTTCTTCTTCTTTTTTTGTACTGAGTACCCAAATTTGCCAATCATTTGACCTAGTTCGTAGTAGTGACCATGGGAGTAGGCTATTGGTTGGGCTTTATCAAGACAAAATTTCCCATTCTCGTCCATGTATTTTTCATCGGCTTGTATGTTCACAACCTTGGCTATAAACATGTCATGAGAACCAAGTTCAATAATATTTTCAAGTTTGCATTCAATGTTTATTGGAGATTCTTCTATTGTTGGACATTTTAAATTTTTAGACTTTCCAGCTGTAAGCTTCATTTCTTCGAATTTATTAAAATCTTTTCCTGATTTTACTCCACACCAATCAGTTGCTCTTGCTAATGCTTTTGTCGTCAGATTTATCACAAACTCTTGAGTATCTTTAATTAACTGATACGAATGTCTGTTCTTTCTAATCGAAATATAGCACATAGCCGGATCTGTACATATTGTTCCTGTCCAAGCTATAGTGATAATATTAAAGTTTTCTTTTTTGTCTCCACAGCTGACCATTACAGCTGGCAGGGGGTATATAAGTGTACCTGGCTTCCAGTTTTGTTTGCTCATGATTCAAATATTTTTATTGCAAAAATATACTTAAATGCTCTGTTTCCAAATATTTTAAGTCTATTTAAAGATTAATCTCATTTAAATCATAATCTTATTTTATGTCTCTTGAACGTTTATATATCAAGTATTTTTCTCGGATTTTTGAATAATTTTCTAGTTCTGTTTTCCATGATTCTCGAATTTCTGATTCAGTTCTTTCAAGTATAATGGATTGTTTTAATTCGGAATTTCCTGCTAGATTATTAAAAAAAGAATTAAAGAATTTAGTTTTTATACCAATGTTTTTGTAAGCATTTATTAAGTATTTAATATTGAGTTTTTTGTAATTAAAAACCTCATATTCATCTAATTCACTTAAATTGAAACCAAGGCATTTCTTTCCTTTGAATTTAGGGTTGGTGCAAACATTTTTAATACTATTTGGAGTGAAATATATATCTCCTTTATCAAACTTGGGATGACCATAGACCTGAAAAGCTATATTTGTTCCCCTGCCTGCACTTACAGTGGTTCCTTCAAATAAGCAAAGTGAAGGGTAAAGTCCTATGGATAAATTATTGGGTAAATTTGGAGAGGGTTTTATAGGATAGTTATATAACTGATCTCTGTAATAATTTTTGCATTCGATTACCTCTAGATTACAGTATAGCTGATGGCCTAACCAATTTTCTCCATTTATCATTTTAGCATATTCCCCGATAGTTAAACCATAAATGATAGGTACAGGGTGAATTCCAACATATGATTTATATCTTGATTTTAAAATCGGTCCATCTATATAGTCAGCATGATTGTTCGGTCTGTCTAATACAATGAGATCTATATTGTTTTCAGCACAAGCCATCATTACATAGTGGAGGCATGTGATATATGTATAGAAGCGAACACCAACATCTTGTAAGTCAAATAGTAGTACATCAATATTAGCGAGATCTTTTTTTTGAGGTTTTATATTCTTCCCATACAGAGATATAATTTTCAATCCCGTTTTTTCATCTATCTGATTGTTGAATTTTTTGCCTGCATCCAGGTTGCCTCTAAATCCATGTTCAGGACTAAATATATGTTTTAAATTGATTTCTTTTTCAATTAGAAAATCTACAATATGTTTATTAAAAATTAAAGAGCTTTGGTTTGCCACCACTGCTACATTTTTGTGTTTTAAAAGATCGAGGTATTTATCTGTATTTTCTGCACCAACAGAGATATTTTCTGTATATCTATCTGATTTAAAGTCTATGGTCTTGGTGTTCTTGTTGTTAGATATTAGTATGAAGCTTATAGTTATAATTATAAATCTAAGCATGAAAATATATTAAGTGTGAATTATTATTTGATTGATTATTACAAATTTAATATTAGAAATAAGATAAGCAAAATACAATCTACTTTAGATGAAATATAATTAAGAAAATTATTTGAATTTTTTTTTCAAATTGGATATTGCAATCAACATATATATTATACATTGTTCGTTTTTTAATTAACGTCTGAAAACTGGATTAATAGATGATATAGAAATTGTATATTAATTAAAAATAAGTTGATTTTGATAAAACTGCATAATTGTGAATGAGATTCATTTGCGTATGCAGTTTTTTTTGTTTTCGAAAAGCTTTTTTTGTCATTATATGCATATTTAACTACAAACTAGAAGATATATGATTTTAAACAGTTAAAAATATCTCATTTTTAGAATCAAATTTACTTTATCTGATTATTTTTGCAAAATGCTTTATCTTTTTAGAAATATTTAAAATGATAAAGAGAAAAATTGCCACTATAACTTTTTAATTATATCATAAAGCGCTTGAATTAAAATAGTTCAAGTTGCGATATTTTTAAGCCATATAATTATAAATATTAATATAGAAAAATCATGTACGGTAAATTTAAAGAATACTTAACCGAAGAGATTCAATCTATTAAAGATTCTGGTCTTTATAAAAATGAAAGAATTATCACCACTCCTCAAGGAGCTGATATCAAAGTAAGTACAGGTGAATCTGTTCTTAATTTTTGTGCTAATAATTACTTAGGATTATCATCACATCCACAGGTGATTGAAGGTGCTCAAAAGGCTTTAGCTTCTCACGGTTATGGTATGTCATCAGTGCGTTTTATTTGTGGTACTACAGATATTCACAAAGAATTAGAAAATAAGATTGCAGATTTCTTTGGTATGGAAGATACAATCTTATATGCAGCTGCTTTTGATGCTAATGGTGGTGTTTTTGAACCATTATTCACAAAAGAAGATGCGATTATTTCTGACGAATTAAACCATGCTTCGATTATTGATGGTGTTCGTTTATGTAAAGCAGCTCGTTACAGATATAAGCATGCTGATATGGCTGACTTGGAAGAACAATTAAAAATCTCTCAAGCTCAAAGATTCCGTATTATCGTTACTGATGGTGTATTCTCTATGGATGGAGATATAGCTAGATTAAACGAAATTTGTGATCTTGCTGACAAATACGATGCTCTTGTAATGGTTGATGATAGTCATGCTTCAGGTTTTATTGGTAAAACAGGTAGAGGTACTCACGAATATCATAACTGTATGGATCGTGTAGATATCATTACTAGTACTTTAGGTAAAGCATTAGGTGGTGCACTTGGTGGTTTCACTACTGGTAAAAAAGAAATTATCGATATTCTTCGTCAGCGTTCACGTCCTTATTTATTCTCAAATTCATTATCTCCTGTAATTTGTGGAGCTTCAATCGCAGTATTCGATATGTTAACTGCATCTACTGAATTGAGAGATAAAGTAATGGAAAATGCTAAATATTTCAGAGAAGAGTTAGTAAAAGCTGGTTTTGATGTTAAGCCTTCTGATTCTGCAATTAATGCTTTAATGTTATATGATGCGGTATTATCTCAGCAATTTGCTTCTAAATTGTTAGATGAAGGTATTTATGTTACAGGATTCTATTACCCTGTTGTACCTAAAGGACAAGCTAGAATTCGTATCCAATTATCTGCTGCTCATGATAGAGCACATCTTGATAGAGCATTAGCTGCATTTATCAAAATTGGTAAAGAGCTTAAAGTTATCGAATAGCGCTGTAAAAATAGAATACAAAAAAAGCGAAGCAGAAGGCTTCGCTTTTTTTGTATTTAGAAAATATTATTATTTCTTAGAATTGAATTGAATGTACAATTCTTGGTATAAATCAGAGTTGCTGAATTCGGTATGGAATTTTTTCAACATAGTCATTCTGTTGTCATTTCTTCTGTATGCTTTCTCAATTAATAATAATGATTGAGGATTGTTCATGTTTTTCCACATTGTGTGGTTACATGCTTTTTTTAGAGTTGCATATGATTTGTTAGTTTCTGATTCTAATTTTTCGATTCTGTCCGAATATTTTTCTAATAAAGTAGAATCAGCTTTTATTTCTTCTTCGATTTGTTTTAACTCTGCAAATTGTTTTGCTCTTGGCTTCATATAGCTATCATACATGCTTTTCATTGTTTTTTTGTACAATGAATTGAAAGCTGAACCACCAACAGTGATATTTTCAATATCATTATAATCACCTTTTGCTTGTAAGCTTACGTATTTTCCTATTACAATTGGATGTTCTTGACCTTCTGAATTTACAATATAGAATCTTGAAGGAGGAGTAAGACCAGAAATTTTAATTTTTCCCTTTCCTGATTCCATTTTAAGACTATCGTAAACGTATGCTTTAGTCTCTCTATCTAGTTTTTTGATTAATAATGTTTCGTTATTCCCATTTTTAAGGTCAACATGCAATGTCACAGTGTTGTTGTCGATTAAACCACAAGAACTTGCGAATGCTGCCAAAATTAAAGATAATAGTAAATTTCTCATTTTAGTTTTTATTTGCTTGTATAATAAAATACAAGGTAGTGTTAATAAATAAATTAGGTAATTTGGTTGTGTTGTGTTTATGTTATCCCTCAAGAGTTTTTTATTTTTACTCAATCGATTGCAAAGGAAAATAAATAATACATCTTAAACAAGATTAATTATTTTACTTAAGACTAAATAAAATTAAAGCTAAATATCTAAATACTTTAAAAGAGTATTAAAATCTAAATGTCAGTAATTTAGCTTTTATTTAATTGTTTAAGCTAAGTTCGTTAAATTTATTTAAAAAAGTATAATTGTAGCTTTAGTTATTTTTTTGGTATCAATAAAAGTGTTAAGATATTTTTGATTTATAGTTTAAGTTAAATTCGAAAACAATTACAATATTTATGTTAATTTAATTACTGTATTATGAAAAATAGTTTTCTGTTTTATTATTCTGAATTATGATTAGTATGACCTATGTATTTCAAAACATAATAATATTGACTATTTCAGGTGTTTGAACAAGGGGGTGATTTTGATAATATTGAGATTTTGAATTCGAATTAGTTTGTGGCAAATATTGAATAAAAAAAACACTGGGCTAAATATGCTAAAATCAAACTGTTGGCTTTTTGTGTTCTGGTTTTTAAAAAAATAAATTAAAAAAAGATTTGATTTTAGATTAAATATTTTGTTACCTTTGCAGCCTAGAATGGAAACAGTAATTATTCAATCTAGAAAAATAGGTGCGAAAATAAAATCGCAAAAAAGTAAATCAAAATACTTATCGGATTTGCTATTTATTGATTTTATTTATTTTTTGTATTTCGCATTATTATCTCTTCAGAATAAGACTCCAGATAAAATATTTAAAAAAAACCAACAATTATTTATTGAAATAGTTGTTGGTTTTTTTTTGTGTTATAATTTTCTCATCATAAACAAAAGAAAAAATGACTAGTCGAAGTTTAGTATCAATGAACGATTACACCAAAGAAGAAATTTTGGATGTATTGAAAAGAGCAGAAGAATTCGAAAAGAATCCAAACTGCAACTTGCTTGAAGGAAAAGTTGTGGCTTCATTATTTTTTGAGCCATCAACAAGAACTCGTTTGAGTTTTGAAACAGCTATAAACAGAATGGGAGGAAGAATAGTAGGTTTTACTGATGCTGCTTCATCTTCTGTGACAAAAGGAGAGTCATTGAATGACACTATAAAAATGGTAAGTAATTATTGCGATTTAGTTGTGATGAGACATCCATTGGAAGGGGCGGCTCGACATGCATCTGAGGTTTCTGATGTGCCAATAATTAATGCAGGTGATGGCGCAAATCAACATCCTACTCAAACAATGTTGGACTTATATTCCATAATGAAGACTCAAGGAACTCTCGAAAATCTTAATATTTTCATGGTGGGTGATTTAAAATATGGAAGAACAGTTCATTCATTGCTTATGGCTATGTCTCATTTTAATCCTACTTTCCATTTTATAGCACCTAAAGAATTAGAGATTCCTAAGGCTTATAAAATGTTTATGGAGGAAAGAAATATCAAATATTATGAACATACAGAGTTTGGTGATATTATTGAAAAGGCTGATATTCTTTATATGACAAGGGTTCAAAGAGAGCGATTTGCAGATCCTTTAGAATATGAAAAAGTGAAAAATGTTTATATTCTTAAAAATAGCATGCTTGATAATACTAAAGATAATTTAAGAATTCTTCATCCGCTTCCTCGTGTCAATGAAATTGCAATGGATGTTGATTCTAATCCTAAAGCATATTATTTCCAGCAAGCTTTAAATGGTGTTTATGCACGTCAAGCAATTATGGCAAAAGCTCTAAATCTTTAATCCTTAAAATTTGAAAACGATGATGGCAAAAAAAGAACTACAAGTTAGCGCAATTGAAAATGGAACTGTGATTGATCATATTCCAGCTAAATATTTATTTCAAGTTATTAATATACTTCAATTAGATAAAGGTGATAATGCTGTAACCTTTGGGAATAATCTTGAAAGTGATAAGTTGGGAAAAAAAGCGATTATTAAAATTGCTGATAAATTCTTTGTGGATGAAGATATTAATAAAATTGCATTGATTGCGCCAAATGCGAAATTGAATGTGATAAGAAATTATCAAGTGGCAGAGAAAAAGCTTGTTGCGAGTCCTTCTGAAGTTGTGGGAATTGCTAAATGTATGAATCCTAAATGTATTACAAATCATGAGGAAATTACCACAAGGTTCAAAATTGTTAATGGTGGTGAAATAAGCTTAAAATGTCACTACTGTGAGAAAATTACCGATCATGGCCATATTGAAATAATATAGTTTATGATTTTAAATATCTGTTTTTTTGGCGAGTTTTTTAACTCGCCTTTTTTTATTAGTGATAAATACTGTAAATAAAAAAAGCAGATAAATCAATCGATTTATCTGCTTTTCAGAGCCAATGGAGGGACTCGAACCCACGACCTGCTGATTACAAATCAGCTGCTCTAGCCAGCTGAGCTACATTGGCAATTGTCTGCAATATCAATAAACACTGATGTTTTGTGTGTTTGTGTTTTGTTTTGCGATGACAAAAGTAGAAAAAAAAGTTTACAGTCCAAGTTTTTTAATTAAAAAAAGACTAAAAAAATATATTTATTTTTTCAACCTTAGTTTAATGTCTTGTAAAACAAACATATAGAAACTTTTATTTTTCCTGATTAAAAATATAAAATATTCTCCCTAGCCTGATCATTTATTTCTATAACTGAATTTAAATTTCTTTTTATTGTATATTTAAACAAAAATTCCAAAAATGATAATAAATAATATTTTTGATAGTTATCATAAATATATATTATTGTCGAAAAAAAAAGTTGAAATGAAATATAAATCGCATACTTATAAAGAATCTATTATTATATCTTTTTTAATTAGCTTTTTTATTATACTAGGTAGTGATGTTTATTCTCGAGATATGGGTTTTGAAAATAGCCATACATCTATTGTTTGTCCCAAAACAAATACATTAAAAGCTAATCAAACTTGTAGCATTCGAATAAATGGTCCAAGTACACCATGGAAAGGAACATATAATGTTAATGGTGGTCCTGAGCTTAAATTAAATGGAGGCAATTTAATTAGAAATAATAGATTTTTTATTGATTTATCATACAGAAATGACAAATCGGATAAAAAGCGATATACTGTTAGATTATTATCAATGACAAAAGCTGATGGTACAGCTATTGCTATCCCTCCAGCAAATAGACAAGCAAAATTTGAAGTATGGCCAAATTATAATCCTGAGATAATTGATACATATGATAAAATTATAAAGAAAGGCAAGGAGGTCGAATATCAATTTAAAACTAGTCTTTACACATCCTACAGAATTGAAATTCCTACAGGAGCAAGCATTACTCATGAAAGTTCATCTGATGAACCTGCGGCTGCTCCAATTGAAACACTTAATACATTCAAACTAAAATGGCCTAATGCCGAATTAAATTCTAAATTTGGGGTTGTTGAAATCTCTCCTTACGCATGCGAAAGTGATATAATATATGCAAATGTTGAACTTATTGGGGCTTTCCCTCTTAGTATAAATGGGACTTTAGATATATGTGATGGGGATGATACTGTACTGACTGCCGAAACTACTATGGCAGGTGCATATTCATATAAATGGAGCACTGGTGAAACGACTAAAAATATTACAGTCAACAGAACAGGGGACTATAGTGTGACAGTTACAGATACAGGAGATTCCCAAAAGGTAACAAAGTCAGTTCATGTTAACGTCCAATCACCACCTACTGTTAATATAGATAAGCATTTAATTGTCGATTTTGCTGGGCAAACAGTTGATATTAATGAACCTGGCTGTACTTATTTATGGTCTGATGGAAGCAAAAATTCTCAGTTAGCAATAAATGTTTCGGGAGATTATTGGGTTGAAAAAACTAGTGCTTTAGCTTGTGTAAATAGGTATGACTTTAAAGCGAAATTGAGAGCCGATTTGTTTAATATTAATTTAGCCCCAGCACATACATCGTGCGAAAAAGATATATTATTAAATCCTAGTTTTGACAAAGCATTAGCATATACTTATTTGTGGTCAAATGGTGCTACTACTGCAAATACTACAGTTGCGAAATCGGGAAATTATAGTTTAACGGTTACAGATCCAGATGGGTTTTCTCAATCCGCTAACACAAATGTTCAAATCAATAGTTTGCCTATTGTCGATCTTGGAGGAGATTTCACTCTTTGGGAAGGGGAGACAAAACTGCTTAATGCAGGAAATGATGGCGCTAATTTTAGTTGGAATACAGGAGCTAAATCTCAGCAAATAACTGTGGACAAAGGAGGAGAATATGAGGTTACGGTAACGGATTTAAATGCATGTACGAATAAAGATAAGGTTACTGTAGATTATAAAACAGGTATGAGATATGATTTTAAATTTGATAATGATAAGCCTGGTATTTGCGAAGGCGATTCATTACTATTGAGTGCTATTGTTGAGGGATCTCCTATAGCACCCTTATCTTATTCTTGGGATGGAGGTGAAAAATCTGATACCCCTGAAAAGTATTTAAAAACTGTCGGAGAACATGTGCTGACAGTTGAAGATAATGCTAAAAATGTAGTTGCAAAAAAGATAAATCTGATAGTATTGAAATCTCCACTTGTTGATTTAGGAGAAGATAAATTTTTGATTAACGAATCTTCGGTCGAATTACAAAATTTAGCTGACAATAAAGTGGAGTTGGATTATAGTTGGTCGGATGGAGCTATATCAAAAACAACAACAGTTTCCGAGTCTGGAAAATATTGGTTGGATGTGATAAGTCCTGAAAAATGTAAAACGGCCGATACTATCAATATAGTCTTCAAAGATCAGGCAAATCTTATAGGCGTTCCAACAGCATTTTCACCCAATGGCGATAATGTTAATGACAGGTTGGAACTTAAGGGTATAAGAGCTAAATCATTTAAATTTATTATTCTTAATAAAATGGGACAGTTAATATTCGAATCATCAAGTTTGTCTGATTCTTGGGATGGTACATATAAATCTAAACCTCAGAAAATCGGTTCTTATGTTTATATTCTAAATATGGTTTTGGATGATGATAGTAAAGAGAAAGTTGTAGGTACAATAAGTTTATTAAGGTAGCTGTTTTATACTCTTGTTATTAAGTAAAATTAAATTTATAGCTGTGTAATTTAGTAATTATGTTTAGTGTTGTCTGAAATTAATATTTCTTAATTCGTTTATTTCTTCTTAATTGTATCCATTAACGGATAATAAATATCATTATTTTCCAACAATACTAATATTTTTATTTTAATAATAATTAATTTTATGCTTTGCTAGCAAATTGAAGAATAAAATTAATTGAAATGTCTGAGAATAGAATAATATTAAATGATTTGATTAGAAAACCTACAAAAAAAAAGTACGAAGTATTTTTTAAAGCCTATTACAAAGATCTTTTTTTGTGGGCATATAGTATAGTTAAAGATACTTGTGTTGCAGAAGATATCGTGCAAGATTTTTTTGTTGATTTTTGGGAAAATAAAAGATGTAAGAATATAACGACCAACCCTCAATCATACCTTTATACCTCAATCCGGAATCTTTGTATAAATTATATTAACAAAGGAAAAATAGGACCAATAAACAATAAATATGAATATAATGAAGATACAATAAGAGATGTAGAGCAAGAATTTGACTACGAGATGTCTCAGCAAATCTATTCAGCAATAAATCAATTACCTAATAGATGTAAAGAAGTTTTTGTGCTTTGCTGTATGAATAGTTACTCTTATCAGGAGGTTGCAGATGATTTAGATATTTCTATAAATACAGTCAGAACCCATATGCTAAAAGCTTTTAGAGTTTTAAGAGAGAAACTTAAATCCCCATATCTATTCTATTTTTTATACACTGATTCATGTATATAAAAAATAATCATCCTTGACTGACCAAGGATGATTATTTTATTTAGATTTACATTTTCTTTGAATCAGCAATAAACTGCTCAAGTCCTTTGTCTGTTAAAGGGTGGTTCAATAAACCTTCGATAGCCTTTAATGGACAAGTAGCAACATCAGCACCTGCTTCAACACACTCAATAATGTGCATTGTGTGACGAATAGAAGCAGCTAACACTTGTGTGTCAAAAGCATAGTAGTTGTACATGTCTGAAATTTGGCGAATAAGTTCAATTCCGTTTGTCGAAATATCATCTAATCGACCAACAAAAGGAGAAACATATGTAGCACCTGCTTTTGCAGCTAATAAAGCTTGTCCAACAGAGAATACTAATGTACAGTTAGTTCTAATTTCTTTTGAATTTAGATACTTAACAGCTTTAATACCATCTTTTGTACAAGGAACTTTAACTACGATTTGAGGATGTAAAGCAGCTAATTTTTCACCTTCTGCAATCATTTCTTCGTATGTTGTACTTAATACTTCCGCACTAACATCACCATCTACAATTTTACAAATATCAACATAGTGTTTGTCGATATTTTCTTTTCCTTTAATTCCTTCTTTAGCCATTAAAGATGGGTTTGTAGTAACTCCGTCTAAAACTCCTAAATCTTGAGCTTCTTTGATCTGATCAAGATTTGCTGTGTCAATAAAAAATTTCATATACAATATTATTATGGTATTATCTGAATTAAAATATTTCCTTGAAGTAAATTTAATTATTCTGAATCAAATATTCAATAAGATAAAATAATCTAATTTATCCTCTAAAAGCTTGAATATTTGCATTTTATTATAAATGTGTTTTTTGAAGTGGCAAAAGTAGTCATTTTTTTTCGTTTGTTGAATTTATGTCCTTATACAAATTTTAAATTATAGTTTTTAGTTAGGTTTAGTGTTAAAAAAAATAAGCTAGCAGTCGATAGATTTTTTTTGTTTATAATAAATTAAGTAAATAAAATTAATTCTATAATAAACCCTTATTAAATTTGTTGGAGATTGTTAGTTTTGCAACTTGTTAGATGTGTTTAATACTTTGGTTAACTGTGTTTTGTGTCTTGTTTGACTTTGTATTGTTGATTATTGTTTATTAGTAGCCTTTATGTTAGTTGCTTATTTATAAAAAGCTTATAAATTATAATTATATTTATTTATTACTAATCAATAATAAAGGAATATGAAATTTAAAATAATTGCTTTGTGTCTATGTTTTATTTATTCTTTAAATGTTGAAGCTCAAAAAGAGAAAAAAAACACATACGAGCAAAAACTTTTTAGTATGTTCAAGCTTTCGGGTTCGAATGAAACATATAAATCAATTGTTAATGGTTTTGTCAATATTCAGAAGTTGCAAAATGATGAACTGGACAATTCTACATGGGAAATTATTAGATCTGAATTTTTAGCAAGTTCGATCGATCAGTTAATTGTTATGTTAGTTCCAGTCTATAAAAAGTATCTAACAGAATCGGATTTAGATGAATTAATAAAATTTTATAATTCAGATATTGGAAAAAAATTCTCTAAAATTAATCCTATTATAACATCTGAATCGATTATGGTGGGAAAGGAATGGGGGAAAATAATTAGAAAACAAATATTGGAGAAAGTAAATAAAAAGAAACAAAAAACATTAAATGAGTCAGAAAATAAAACTAAGTGAAATTATAAAAGAGATAGAGGATTTTGCAAACCCTTCTCTTCAGGAATCATATGATAATTCAGGGCTGATAGTAGGCGATAGAAATATGATGATAAATGCAGCCTTGATTAGTTTGGATATTACAGAGGAGCTAATAGATGAGGCTATCGAAAAATCATGTAACTTGATTATTTCTCATCATCCTATTGTATTTGGTGGATTGAAACGATTTACAGGATCCAATAGCGTTCAGAAAATAATAATGAAAGCCATAAAAAATGATATAGCCATATACTCTGCTCATACCAATATAGACAGTGTGATGGGAGGGGTTAGCGATAGAATGGCTCAGATGCTGGGCTTGGTTAACAAGAGAATCTTGTCTCCCAATAAGGAAAGTATCTATAAAGTTAGTGTTTTTGTGCCTGAGGATCATCTTGATATTGTGGCCTCAAAAATGTTTGAAAAAGGAGCTGGTAAAATTGGAAAATACGATTCTTGTGCATTTTACAGCAAGGGAAAAGGAAGTTTTAGAGCATTGGAAGGGGCTGATCCGTATGTGGGAGAGTTGAATAAGCTACATTATGAAAATGAAACCAAAATAGAGTGTATTTGTTCTGAAACAAAACTTAGTTCTGTTATAAAAGCAATGAAACAGTCACATCCATATGAAGAGGTAGCTTATGATATAATAAAAACAGAACAGAAAAATCCAGATACAGGTTTTGGTATTGTAGGTGATTTGCCAAATGAAATGGATAGTATGGATTTTTTGAAGAAGATTAAGACTGATTTGCAAACAGATTGTGTGCGTTATACAAAATTAGTAAAAAATAAAATCAAAAGAGTTGCCCTGTGTGGAGGTAGTGGAAGTTCACTTCTCAGAGATGCAATTGCAAGTAAGGCAGACGTTTTTATAACTGGGGACTTTAAATATCATGATTTTTTTAACGCTGAAAATCGCATTATTATTGCAGATATAGGACATTTTGAGAGTGAACAATTCACGACAGACATTTTTTATGAGATAGTTACAAAAAAAATAACTAACTTTGCGGCTTATATTTCCGATGTAAAATCGAATCCTATTAATTATTTGTAAACATATGGCTACACAAGATCCAAAAGCTTCAGATTTAAAGGATATGACTGTTGAAGATAAACTGCGTGCTCTTTACGAGATGCAGATGGTTGATTCAGAGACTGACCAGATCAGAATTCTTAGAGGTGAATTACCTTTAGAGGTACAAGATTTGGAAGACGAAATCGCTGGCTTACAAACCAGAATTAGTAATCTGAACAGCGAAGTGAAAGAACTTGTAGATTCTATTGCGAAAAAGAAGATTGAAATAAAGGAGTCAACTGCTTTAATTAAAAAGTATGAAACTCAACAATCTAATGTTCGTAATAATCGCGAGTTTGATTCAATCTCGAAAGAAATTGAGTTCCAAAAATTAGAAATTGAATTGTGTGAGAAGAGAATTAGAGAATTCACTTCGGAAATGAACGGCAAGAAAGTTATGATAGATAACTCAGGTAAAGTTTTTGCTGATAAGAAAGACAATTTAGATTCTAAGAAACAAGAACTTGATTCAATTGTTGCTGAAACTAAGAAAGAAGAAGAGAAGCTAGTTGCTAATTCTGATCAAATCAAGGATAGAATTGAAGAAAGACTTCTTACTGCTTATACTAGAATTCGTTCAAACGCAAGAAATGGTCTTGCAGTTGTAACTGTTCAACGTGATGCATGTGGTGGTTGTTTCAATAAAATTCCACCTCAAAGACAAATGGATATCCGTTCTAGAAAGAAGGTTATTGTTTGTGAATATTGCGGTAGAATTTTGGTTGATAAGTATATTTGTGATTACGATCATAGTATGGAAGAGGCTGATAAAGCAGCTGAAGCAGCTAAACCAAAAAGAAGAACAAGAAAAAAATCTGTATAAACATTCATATGTTTTTATAATACTTTTTCTAAGCATTATAAAAAAAGAGCTTATCAATATTGATAAGCTCTTTTTTTTGATATGTCGAAAATGCTGTTGCGACATATTATTTTACACTAAATTTTAGATGATTTTTATAACTGCCCGAAAATATACCTAGCCCATTTTCTATATTAGTATGAATTTGTACAGGCTGAGAAAATGGATTTCCATCATTTTCATCATACAATTCAACGGTTCTGTAATACTCATACAAGTCCTTATTTATATGAAATAATTCTACATAGAATTTATTCTCCTCCGGATTAGTCAAATCGTATGACTGTACATATAGGTCTAATTTGAAGTTTTGTCCATTGAAATATTTATCATCAAATATCAAATATTGATAGTCATCATCAACTTCGTCAAATACGTCTCCATTTTTACGATTTAGTTCTTTTGAGTAAAAATAGGTATTTCGAGTAGTCGTAACTGGGTCTGGCATATAGTCAGGATTTTCTGGATCCCATTCCCAATTTGGATAATATGTCTCTTCAATCAATAATTTGACTAAATAATAATTCTCGGCATTTGGGTCATCTTGCATATTCACATATATTCTATAAAGTCCTGTTTCACTTTGTTGAAGTAGTTCGGCACTATGTATAGAAGCCATAAATGGATTTTGAATTTTGGATACCGATGATGCTTTATCATAACCATCTTTCTCTGCCTCTATTCTATATTCTATATTAGGGTCGATAGGTAAAGTTAACTTGTAGCTTTGAGCATCTGTATTGTATACAAATTCTCCCAATTTGTCATTTGTCTTATTATTGAATAGACTTAGTTTTGCATCGCTGATTTTCTTTTTTTCATCACTTTTTGTAATTGTTTTACTTACCGATACGTCAGCTTGCCAAGTGTTCAGTTGATCGAAAATACAACTTATGACCAGTTTTTCTTTAGCGGGAGGAAGATCATAATCCACTACCGATTCGCATGATATGAATAATAGCGATATTGCTAATATTGTAAATATATATATTGCTTTCATTTGTTTGATATTTCTAGAATTTTAATGAATAAGTTATAGATGGAAGTATAGGGAATAAACTGACTTGTTTTAACTTTCTACCTTTTCTGTCATCGTTTTTAAAGTATAGGAAGAAAGGATTTTTCCTACTATATGCATTGTATACACTGATAGTCCATGTTCTGTATGTTTTCTTCTTTTGTTTGTGGAAGTTAAAACCAATGTCCAATCTGTGGTAGTCGTGCATTCTATAGTTGTTTCTTTCTGGCACATTCTCTACACTACGTTCACTTCCATCTGGAAAACGCACCGAGTAGGTTTCTGTACCCAAGGTGAAGGCGTTTCCTGTTCCATAAACCCAATTAGCTCCAATATCAAATTTCTTTGAAAATTTATGCATGAAAACCACACTGATATCATGCTTTCTGTCATATTTATATGGATAGCTTTTACCCTGATTAACATTAGGAAACTGTCTGTTCGATTTGGATAGAGTGTAACCAATCCATCCTGTAGTTTTTCCAACTTTCTTTTTTAGTAGGAACTCTATACCGTATGCTTCTCCACTTCCAACTACAATTTTATTCTCCCAATTATCGTCAACACCGAAGAAAGATGTACCGTCTCCATATTCAATTAAATTGTCAATAGTTTTATAATATGTTTCTACACTAAAATCAAATTTATCATTTAATTTTGTGGAGTATCCTAAAGAATATTGATCCGATAATTCTGGTTTAATCTTATTGGTCGAAGGTACCCATAGGTCGGTTGGCAGTCCTACTGTTGGATTGCTTAGTAGGTGCAGAAATTGATTCATTCTTGAATAGGATGCTTTTATAGACATTCTGTCATTGAGTAGATATCTTCCTGAAATTCGTGGCTGAAGTGAAAAATAGTTTTTGTCTTTCACGCTTAGACCCGCAAAATGTAAGCCTACATTGAATTTGAGAACATCATTAATCTTTATGTCATCTTCTATATAAGAGTAAAATTCTTTTGCATCTATATTTTTAGCGCCAACTGTTACATCTTTTTCTGTGTTGGATTTAAACTGATTGGCTCCAGGTCTGAATTTGTGAAAGATATTACCTAAACCAAATTTTATATAATGATTAGGATTCGGAATATAATCTACATCGAATTTTACAGCATAGTCCTCAATATTCGAAAGGAATTTACTCTGATTTATTTCATCTCTGATTTTATTTTCAGCAGTCAGGTTTTGATATTCTGATTTGTATTCCATTTCAAAATTATATCTACTGTATGTTGCCGTTGTGTTCATAAACATTTTAGGCGAGAGTATATAATTCCATCTTAATGCTGCAATTCTGTTACCCCAGTTTAAATTACTGTCGTAGTTGTCTTTTAGCTTAGTGTCATCAATATTATAAGTGTCATTATTTTTACTATAAAATTTGTCAAGTCCGTTGTATGCACTTAAATACAGTCTTGATTTTTCCGAAAATTTATGATTGATTTTTGCATTTATATCATAGAAGAAGTAACCTGCTTTGTTACCATCACTCTGTGCTTTGATTAAAGGCATTAGTAATATATCTATGTATGTCCTTCTTGCCGATAGCATAAATGAGGTTTTGTCTTTCTTGATAGGTCCTTCAATGTTAAATCTTGACGAAATAAGACCAATGGATACATCTCCCGTTACTTTCTTCATATTTCCTTCTTTCATTCTGATGTCCAAAACAGATGATAGTCGGCCTCCGTATCTAGCTGGAAAACCTCCTTTGGTCAGAGTGACACTGTTTAAAGCATCGGAGTTGAATACCGAAAAGAATCCAAATAAATGAGATGAATTGTAGACTGGAACCCCATCAAGCAGAATTAAATTTTGGTCAGGACCACCACCTCTTACATATAGACCAGAACTACCTTCGGATCCAGATTGTACACCAGGTAGTAGCTGAAGTGTTTTTATTATATCTTTTTCTCCAAGTAAAACAGGAAGCATTTCTACTGTTTTCATCGAAAGTCTGTTTGTGCTCATCAATGTCTCTCTGAATTCTTCGCGACTTGATTCAGCTGTTACCACCACCTCTTCAAGATCAGTGGATGGCTGTAGATCAATGTTTAAGATTTGATCCGCTTCTAATTTTACTTTCTGAGAAATCGACTTATAACCAATGTATGATATTTGTAGATCATACTCACCTTTAGGCAAAGTAAGACTATAGAAACCATATAAATTGGTCGCCGTTCCTTGTTTTAGTTCTTTGACGTAAACATGTGCACCAATTAGCCTTTCTCCTGTTTTAGAGTCGGAGATATACCCCGAGATTGATTGCTTTTCTTGCGAATATGCCATAAAACTGCATAGGGCGAAAAAGATTACTAATAATCTTTGTAGTGTTTTATTCATGATTGTAATTCTAAGTTAACTCTATGTTTTGTTGTCTTTAAATTTTTATAAACCGAAAAAAATAATACGCTCCCTATTATTTCTGATTTTTAAAAATTAGATTGTAAAAAACAAAAGTGTTGTGTGTTTAATTTAATAGTGTAATTTCTTTTCGAAAAACCGTGTAGAGTTTAATCTATTCGAATGCACTGCTATGCAATAAGTATACCACGTTCTTTAAAGATGTTTAGAAACAGACTTGATGTTTGAGTTAATTTAGAGTTTTTGTTTTTTTGATGTGGAGTTTTTTTAGTGTTGGCAAATGTAGGTATTATATTTCTTATTTCTATTAATCTGTATTTTATATATGAGAATAAGTTGTTTAGTCTACTTATAAGGTCTGATTTTTAGCAAATAAAATTTGTCCAGAATATGTTTAGAAATAAATAAAACTAGATATTTAGATTGAGTTTGGATTTTTTTTGATGGTCTGTCTGAATTATGAGGCTTTGATAAGGCTTACTATAAAAAAAAGAAGCTTAAATGCCTTATGGTATTTAAGCTTCTCGATATATATAATTTAAGGATTTTTACGTTTAGTAATCTCGTCTCTTAGATATGATGCTTTTTCGTAATCTTCTCTAGTTATAGCTTCATTAAGTAGATTTTCGAGCTGTGGTATTGAATAACCCGAATAGCTTGGATCATTTGGTGATTTTTCTTCAAAAAATTCAGGCTCTTTGTTTGTTCTCACTTTATTATCATCGCCATCCATCTCGTATTCTATTCCTGCCTTTTCGATAATGTTTTCTTGAACATAAATAGGGCAGCCAAATCTTAAGGCAATAGCTACAGCATCAGATGTTCTTGAATCTAATCTTACCTTTTGAGACCCTTTTTGACAAACAAGTTCAGAATAAAAAATACCCTCCTCTAGTTTGTATATATTGACTTCAAGAATTGAAATGGAAAATGCTTCGGAGAATTGCTTGAACAAATCATGAGTTAATGGTCGGGGAGGAGCAATATTTTCTAGCTGAAGTGCAATGGCTTGTGCCTCTACACCTCCAATTATTATAGGTATTCTTCTGCTACCTGTTTCCTCCATTAAGACTAAAGCGTATGCTCCAGTTTGTGTCTGACTATACGATAAACCTAGTACGTTTAATTTTATCTTTCTCATAAATTCTCCATTTTCTTTAACCGTTAAAACAAATATATAAAAATGTTTTTAGTCGATTGGTAGAAAATTTTATAAAAGCTATTATTTTTCCACCAATGAAGCTTAGTGTTTTCTCTTTGTTTTGATTGCTGTTATTAATTTAACAAAATTAAATAGGCAAAAGCTTAAATCTTCTTAATTTCCTTTGGATCTATATCTATAATTTAATAATCTTATATTTGCATATTAAATAAAAGAACTAAGATAATGTTAGAAAAAAATAATACTGAAGAGAATCAACAAAAGGTTGAGATTGAATGTCAAAAATGTAAAAAAAATACAGAGGTGGCTGTTTTGGATATCTGTAACGAAAATACTCTTATATGTCCAAACTGCAAAACAGAAATTAATTTGAATCTGTATAAGAAACCCCAAAAGAAAGATAAATCAGAAAAGAATCTTCCATTTCAAAATTTAGATAAATTGATGAATTTAGATTAGTCTTATTATGTAAAATGCATTTGGATTCTGGTTGTTTTTATAACTCATCTATTTATAATAATCGGGAAGCTTTCTTTTTATTTAGTATAAATAAAATTTCCAAAACTGTTAAAAAACAATAAATTAAATAGTATTTTGTGTGTTTGTTTGAATAGTGTTGATTAGTAGATGTTTAATTAGTATGCATATATATTTCTGCTAATTATAATGTAAAAAAAAATCTTTTTTGTCTATTTCGATAAAAAACAATTCTTAGTATCGATTTGTTAATAGTCATATTAATACTATATTAGCAAGGATTATTGAAAAAAATCTATCAATTAAAGTCACTTAATCCTAATTTAATTTTTATTGTTAATACTTGTGCGATTGGTTCGTACTGTTATTGGTATGGTAGTTAAACTAGGGTAATTTGATATTACTTAAATTAATATGGTATCACAAATGAAACAATCTATTAAAGATTCAAAAACTGCACGTTGGTTCGTGCTGATTACCGTATCCTTCTTGATGTTAACAGGATACTTCTTTACAGATATTTTATCTCCTCTGCAAGGTTTGCTTAGAGAGAATATGGGTTGGACAAACTCAGAATATGGAACTTTTGCTGGTTCTTATTCTATGCTTAACGTATTTGCGGGAATGCTTATTTTCGGAGGTATTATACTTGATAAAGCTGGTATTCGCTTTACAGGAACATTCTTTGTAGGTGTAATGATTTTAGGAGGATTCTTTAATTATTACGCTATGACTGACACTTTCAATAATGGTGGTATTGGTTACAATTTCTTAAATTCGTTTTTAACAGATTATAAACCATCTCTTAAACTTGCAATGATCGGTTATTCTCTATTTGGAGTGGGTGTTGAAGTTGCTGGTATTACAGTGTCTCGTATTATTGTAAAATGGTTTAAAGGTAAAGAATTAGCATTGGCTATGGGTCTTGAAATGGCTTGTGCTCGTGGTGGTATGTTAATTGCTTTCTCTCTTTCTCCAATGATGACAGGTGCAGACAAAGTAATCTCTAAACCATTAGCTTTTGGTGTTATATTGTTAATTATCGGTTTATTAGCATTTTTCATCCACAATATGATGGATACTAAATTGGATAAAGAAATTGCTGACTCAGCTGAAGAAGAAGCTTC
This sequence comes from Marinifilaceae bacterium, assembly GCA_025210485.1. GTDB lineage: Bacteria > Bacteroidota > Bacteroidia > Bacteroidales > Marinifilaceae > JAOARN01. The sequence continues at coordinate 49,840 of JAOARN010000119.1, forward strand.
TGATGAATTTAAAATCTCAGATGTATTGTTATTATTCAAAAACCCAGGTTTCTTGTTAATTGCATCTCTATGTGTATTATTTTATTCTGCAATTTTCCCATTTACAAAATTTGCTCCTGACTTGATGGTTCAAAAATATGGTTTTGCTGAAGAATTCTCTGGAATGATTGTTGGTTTATTACCTATTGGTACTATGATTCTTACACCTGTTTTCGGTGCATTTATGGATAAGAAAGGAAAATCTGCTAGTATTATGATGTTAGGTTCATTACTACTTATTTTCTCACATATGATTTTTGCTTATCTTCCTGGAAATACTGCATTTGCATTTTGTGCTATGATTGTATTAGGTTTTGCATTCTCATTTGTACCTGCTGCTATGTGGCCTTCTGTACCAAAAATTATCCCAGAAAGTCGTTTAGGTTCTGCTTACGCAATGATCTTTATGATTCAAAATGTAGGTCTTATGTTATTCCCTATGTTATTAGGTTCTGTTCTTGATGCATCAAATCCTAATAAATCAGCTGGAACACCACTTGATTATACAAATTCAATGACTTTAATGGTTGGTTGTGGTGTTGCTGCTCTAATCGTTGCTTTCTTCTTACGTGCAGTTGATCGTAAGAAAGGATATGGTCTTGATTTACCAAATATTCAGAAATAATATTTTCAAGATATATTTTAAAGCCATCCATTTTTGGGTGGCTTTTTTAGTACCCAAGTTTTAGATATGTCGATTTTATTGCTATCTAGAATTTAAATAAATTAGTTAAATTAAATTTAGCTTTGGATTTAGTTTTTTAATTTGGCAGAAATTTGTTCTCAAATTATTTTTTTATTACTCCTTTTTCGAGTATTACACTATTCTGATTACCTATTTTTATGGTAGTCTCAACAAAAATTTAAAATATAACAATATAGAATATGAAAATCGGTATTATTTGCGCAATGGAATCTGAGATTGAAAATATTCAGAAATCTCTTAAAAATGAAAAGAAGCATAATATAGGTAAATTTGAATTTATTCAAGGCGAAATAGCGGGAAAGGAACTCGTTATATTACAATCGGGAATAGGAAAGGTGAATGCTGCGGTTGGGGCAAGTGTTATGTTCAACGAATTTAAACCAGATTTTCTTATAAATAGTGGAGCTGCTGGCGGTTTTAAATCAAAATTGAATATTGGAGATATTGTTATATCAGAAAATCTTATTCATCATGATGTGGATTGTACAGTATTTGGATATAAACTTGGTCAAATTCCTCAAATGCCTGAGAGTTTTGAATCTGATCAAAAATTAAGAAAAATTGCATTAGATGTACTTGCACAACAAGATAAGCTGTATTTTGAAACAGGTGATATAGCTACTGGTGATCAGTTTATGAATGATGTTCAAGCTACAAAAAAACTAAAAGAAAATTTCCCTACTGTTAAAGCCGTTGAAATGGAAGGTGCTGCAATTGGACAAGTAGCTTATATATTTGAAATTCCATTTTTAATAATTCGTTCTATTTCTGATATAGCAGGTCAAGAAAATGCAATTGAATATACCGAATTTGTTAAAACTGCATCGGTAAATTCAGCTGAGCTTGTGATTAATATGATTGCCCAATTGTAATCAATAGCTTATTTAACTAGTTGATTAACTAATTAAAAAAACAAATTTTAATTAGCTTTTATTAATAAATATTATTTAACTTTATTATGAAATTAATAATTTCCTAAAAATGTCAATAATATTATTTTGAATTTTAATTTAAAATTAAGACGAGATTTTAGTGGGAATTATTCTATTATGTTTACTTCAATTTTTGTCTTATTTATATAAAATTATAGTTTGCGATTTACAGAATTTAAACTTACAGATGAGGTTTTACAAGGAATTGAAGCAATGGGCTTCGAAAATGCCTCGCCAGTCCAAGAATTGGCTATTCCACATATATTAAATAATAAAGATCTTATTGTTTGTGCTCAAACTGGCACAGGAAAGACAGCGGCTTTTATTCTCCCTCTTATGAATAAAATCCTCGAAAACAAGATGAAAGGTTTTACTACCTTGGTATTGGTCCCAACTAGGGAATTAGCAATTCAGATCGACCAGCAGATTGAAGGTTTTAGTTATTTTGTTCCTATTTCATCTTTAGCTGTCTATGGAGGAGGAGATTCAAGTGTTTGGGGACAGCAAAAGAAAGGATTAATTGAGGGTGCAGATATTGTAATTGCTACTCCTGGTAGAATGATATCCCATTTAAATCTTGGATATGTAAATTGTGAAAATATTGCTCACCTAGTTCTAGATGAGGCAGATAGGATGCTTGATATGGGATTTTTTGAGGATATTATGCAAATTGTTAAGTATCTTCCTGAAAAAAGACAAAATTTAATGTTTTCGGCAACAATGCCTCCTAAGATAAGAGAACTGGTTGCTAAGATATTAGATGATTACGAGGAAATAAATATTGCTATATCCAAACCTGCAGAGGGTATACTTCAGGCTGCATATATGCTGTATGAGAATCAAAAGATTGAACTTATTAATTCTTTATTGGAAGGGAAAGAGGATTTGCAAAGTATTATTATCTTTTCTTCTACCAAATCTAAAGTTAAAGAGATATATCACTCCCTCAAAAAACATAAGCATTTGGTAAATTCTATACATTCGGATTTAGAACAGAGTGAACGTGAAAATGTTTTAAGAGATTTTAAGAATAGGAAATTTCAAATTCTTGTTGCTACTGATATTATTTCAAGAGGAATTGATATTGACTCTATTGATTTGGTTATGAATTATGATGTTCCAAATGATGCTGAGGATTATATTCACAGGGTAGGGAGAACAGCTAGAGCTAAATCCGAGGGCGTTGCAATAACATTTATTACCACAAATGATCAAGATTCTTTTCTGAAAATAGAGAAACTTATTGGATCTGATATTTTTAAAATTCCAGTTCCTGCCGATTTAGGTGAAGCACCTGAATATAAGCCAAGAACTCAAAAACCACGGAGATTTAAATTTATACGAAAAAGATCTAAGCCTAGGACTAGTAGATAGGGAATAAAAAAAAGCACGAAAAATCATGATTTTCGTGCTTTTTTTGAATCTTATTAGTTGAACTACATGATATTCATATCGTCAAGAACCTTCATTACTGATTTAACAGCTGTTGCAGACTCTTCTAACATTTTTGATTCCTCTTCGTTTAGTTTTAGTTCGATGATTTGTTCAATACCATCTTTACCTAATTTTACAGGAACTCCTAAATAGATATTTTCAAAACCATATTCGCCATTTAAGTATGTACAAACAGGGAAAATTCTTTTCTGATCACGAACGATAGCTTCAACCATTTGAGCAGCCGCTGCTCCAGGAGCATACCATGCTGAAGTTCCCATTAGGTTTACAAGTTCGCCACCGCCAACTTTAGTACGTTCTATAATCGCATTAAGTTTATCTTCTTCGATAAGCTCAGTTACAGGAATTCCACCTACAGTAGTGTAACGAGGAAGTGGAACCATTGTGTCGCCATGACCACCCATTAGAACAGCTTGTATATCTTTTGGAGATACATTTAATTCTTCAGCCAAGAAAGCTCTATATCTTGCTGTATCAAGAATTCCAGCCATACCAAACACTTTTGACGAATCTTTTTTAGCTGTAAGGAATGCCGCGTAAGACATTACATCAAGAGGGTTGGATACAATAATAATGATTGCATCAGGAGAATGTTTTACTACATTTTCTGTAACTGTTTTAACAATACCAGCATTGGTAGCGATTAAGTCATCACGACTCATTCCTGGTTTTCTTGGAAGTCCAGATGTGATAACAACTACTTCTGATCCAGCAGTAGCTTCATAATCATTAGTTACACCTTTTATTCTTGAATCATAATAATTGATAGGGGCAGTTTGCCACATATCTAATGATTTTCCTTCTGCTACACCTTCTTTGATGTCTAGTAAAATAACTTCGTTTGCTAATTCTTTTTGAGCGATACAGTTGGCACATGTTGCACCTACGTTTCCTGCTCCAATTACTGTAATTTTCATATGCGCATATTTTATGAAAACATATTAAGTAGAACTGATTTTTTATTTAGATTTAACTAAGCTGAAAATAAAAAAAGAGTTGTATAAATATTGTCTACGTATATTGGTTTCCTATAGTCATTCATTCGTAATATAAGTAGATATATTGTTCTATTTACCTAAATCTGTTTGTCTGAATTTAAAGTTTATATTAAGATTATTCCAACAACTATAATCTTAGTTTGCTCTACAATTATATAAAATATAATAATAAAAAAACATGTTTTTTATCATCAATTTTACATGATTGCTTTTATATCTTCGATAATTTTGTTGGCAAGTTTATTTGCTTCTTCTTCTGATTTGCTCTCCGAGTATATTCTAATTATTGGTTCGGTGTTTGATTTTCTTAGATGAACCCATTGTTCGGCGAAATCAATTTTTACACCATCAATATCATTTATCTTTTCAGATGCATATTTCTCTTTCATTTTAACAAGAATTCCGTCCACGTCGGTTTCTGCTGTAAGTTGTATTTTGTTTTTTGAGATATGATAATTAGGATAAGTAGCTCGTAATTGCGTAGCACTTAATTTTTTCTTAGCTAAATGAGATAAGAATAAACCTATACCAACAAGAGCATCTCTACCATAGTGACTTTCAGGATAAATAATTCCACCATTACCTTCTCCGCCAATAACTGCATTGGTTTTTTTCATCATTTCAACAACATTGACTTCTCCTACTGCTGAGGCATTGTACTCGCCTCCGTAGATTGTACTTACATCTGCTAGAGCTCTTGTAGATGATAGGTTCGATACAGTATTTCCCTTCTTGTTGCTCAATACATATTCAGAGCATGCAACTAAGGTGTATTCTTCACCAAACATACTCCCATCCTCGTTTACTATAGCTAGACGGTCAACATCAGGGTCAACAACAAAGCCTAAATCAGCTTTTTCTTCTTTTATTTTATTCGAAATATCCTTTAAGTTTTCAGGAAGTGGTTCTGGATTATGAGGAAATTCACCATTTGGAGTGCAGTACATTTCTATAATCTCATTTACTCCAAGTTCTTTTAATAATTTAGGAATCACTATTCCTCCTACAGAGTTAACCGCGTCAATAGCTATTTTGAAATTTGCAGCCTTTATAGCTTCCTTGTCGACAAGTTCAAGTTTTAAAATTTCATTTATATGATAGTCTGTGTAGTCCTTTTTTGTTACTTCACCTAAGTCATCGACCTCTGCAAATACGTAATTGTCATTTTTTGCGATATCAAGAATATCTTTTCCATCTTTGTCGCTGATAAATTCTCCTTTTTCGTTAAGAAGTTTTAATGCATTCCATTGTTTAGGATTGTGACTCGCTGTTAATATAATTCCGCCTTGCGCTTTTTCTGCTGTCACTGCCAATTCAGTGGTAGGTGTAGTAGCAAGATCAATATCCACTACATTAACTCCCATAGCTTGTAGGGTCGAAACAACAATACTGTTAACCATAGGTCCCGAAATCCTAGCGTCTCTACCTACTACAACTAGTGGGTTTTTTTTGGAAGATCTGTTTATTATCCAGCTTGCATATGCAGAGGTGAATTTAACAATATCAATTGGAGTAAGAGCATTGTCTACTGTACCTCCTATGGTTCCTCTAATTCCAGAGATAGATTTTATTAAAGTCATATTATTTGCGTATAAAGTAAGAAATAGGTTTATATTTCGTGTAATTATGTAAATTTAATTTGTAATTAGTTCCAAATTATAAATGTTTTCAGAATATTTGGTATTACTAAAACAACTAAATATTTAATTTTTAAAACATAATTATTGTAACAAAAATATAAGAAATTAAGTGAATACATCAGAGATATTCTAAAATCTGTAAATATTTAAAAACATATTTAGAAACATCTAATGTGGCTTTCAATTCTTTAATTTTGTTATTTTCACTTCATGGAATATTAGTTTGTAATTTATTCATTTAGATATCATTAAATAGTCTTCAGCTGTTAATTTTAATACTAGGTGTGGTTTATATGTTTCTCATTATTAGAGTTTATGGCTAAGGCTCTTGTGTGGTGGTATTTGTTTCAAATATTGGCTTATTAAGTGTGAAATATTTAGCATATCAGTAAGATTAAAGATAATGAGTTGCTCAAATTTTATTATAAAGCACATCTAAACAGTTCAAACTATCTTATTGTGTAGGTGTAATATAAATTGGTGAAAAATTTTTTTAAAATATTTATCAATAATATCTTTGTCATCGCATGATTTTTAAGTGTATTTTAATCTCTTGTGTCTTAAGTTTAAGACATTTTCCACTATATACTATTAGCTTAGCTTTCATGTGTTATTAAAAACAGAAATAATCTTAATAAAATGATATCAGTAAATAATCTAAGCGTTGAATTTGGGGGTTTTAGCTTGTTTAAGTCTATCAATTTTCTTGTCAACAACAAGGATAGAATAGGCTTGGTAGGTAAAAATGGTGCAGGAAAGTCAACAATGTTAAAAGTGTTTGCAAAAGAGCAAGAGGCCAGTTCGGGTAATATCTCTATTCCTAAAGATCTTAAAATTGGATATTTGCCACAGCAAATGAAATTTTCTGATAATAATACTGTAATGTCAGAATGTTTAAATGCTTTTGATGAGGTTAATAATTTAAAAAAAGAAATCGATAGATTAAATATTGAACTAGCTGAACGCACAGATTACGAAAGTCAGGATTATCTCGATATTATTACAAAATTAAATGATAAGAATGATAGATTTCATTTGTTAGGAGGAGAGAATACCAAAGCTGAATCAGAGAAAACATTAATAGGTCTTGGTTTTAAAAGGACAGATTTTGAAAGACAAACACAAGAGTTTAGTGGCGGTTGGCGAATGCGAATCGAATTGGCTAAAATACTTTTGAAAAAGCCAGATATATTTTTACTTGATGAGCCTACAAATCACCTTGATATAGAGTCTATTCAGTGGCTTGAAGATTTCCTAAAGAACTATTCAGGAGCAGTAATGCTTGTTTCCCATGATAGAGCTTTTCTTGATAATATTACAAATAGAACAGTGGAGCTTTCTTTAGGTAAAATATATGACTATAAGGTATCATACTCTAAATATGTAGAATTACATGATGAACGAAGAGAGCAACAAATGAAGGCATATATAAATCAACAGAAACAAATAAAAGAAACAGAGGAGTTTATTGAGAGATTTAGATATAAGGCTACAAAGGCTGTTCAGGTTCAATCAAGAATAAAACAGCTTGAAAAGATAGATAGGATAGAAGTGGATGAGGAGGATAATGCTATGTTGAATCTGAAATTTTCGGCAGCCCCACGTTCTGGTGATTTAGTGCTTGAAATCAAGGAGCTTAGCAAGTGGTACGATCAATTGCATGTCTTGGATGATATAGAACTTACTATTAATAGAGGCGAAAAGCTTGCCTTTGTTGGTAAAAATGGAGAGGGAAAATCTACATTGGTTAATATCATAATGAATAAGATAGAGTATTCGGGTATATGTAATATAGGTCATGGAGTGAAGGTTGGTTATTTTGCTCAAAATCAAGCTCAGTTACTCGACGAAAATTTAACTATATTTGAAACTATTGACAATGTAGCTGTTGGTGACATTAGAACAAAAATAAGAGATATTTTAGCAGCCTTTATGTTTAGAGGCGAGGATATTGATAAGAAAGTTAAAGTTCTATCAGGAGGTGAGCGTTCTCGCCTAGCTATGATTAGACTATTATTGGAACCTGTCAATCTTTTGATTCTGGATGAGCCGACTAATCATCTTGATATGAAATCGAAAGATGTATTGAAGAAAGCATTGAAGGAATTTGAGGGAACAGTAATTCTAGTTTCTCATGACAGGGAATTTCTTGATGGACTTGTAAGTAGGGTGTTTGAGTTTACTAATAAAAAAACAAAAGAACATCTTGGCGGTATTTTTGAATTTCTTAGAGCAAAGCAAATTGAAAATATGGCAGAACTTGAAGCAAACAAACAGTTGAGTTCAGGAAGTATAAAGTCCGAAAAAAACTCTGATGCAAAATTGGACTATCAGAATAGAAAAGAATTAAATAAACAAATCACAAAGCTTAAAAAACAATTACTAGAGTCTGAAGAAAATATTGCAAGTTTGGAAGAAAAAATTGCAAATTTGGAAATAGAAATGGCTAATCCTTCTGCTGGTTCAGATCCCGATATATATGATAATTACAATAATTCAAAAAAAGAACTAGAGAAAGAGATGGAAATGTGGGAAGAAAGAACAATAGACTTAGATGAAAAGGAAGCTCAATTAAATTCTTGATTAAACTCAAGACTTTAACTAGTTTTAATCTCATTATCTATTAACAAAAGAGCTGTGTGTTAAAATTTATTTTATAATTATTGAAAATTAATTAACTATGTTGAAATCAAAGTGGGCAGTTATAGAAGGTTGGGTTTCTATAGTTGGGAATATTCTTTTATTTGGCATAAAATATTGGGCCGGTATTGTTTCTGGCTCTGTTGCTATTCTTGCAGATGCCTGGCATACTTTATCTGATAGTATTAGTTCTTTGGTTGTAATAATTGGTGCCAGCTATTCTAGAAAACCAGCCGATAAGGAGCATCCTTTTGGTCATGGAAGAGCTGATGTTATTAGCTCTATGGTTGTTGGAGGTTTGCTGTTTTATATATCAACTGAATTTGTGGTAGAAGCCTACCATAGCTTCACCTCTGATGATAGGGCTATATTTGGTAAACTTGCTATTATTGTCACAATAGTTTCCATAGTTTTGAAAGAAATACTAGCTCAGTTTGCTTTTTGGGTTGCTCGCAGAACAAAGTCAGATCTTATAAAGGCAGATGCTTGGCATCATAGGAGTGATGCCTTATCTTCATTCGTTATACTGGTGGGGATTTTTCTAGGTCGGTATTTTTGGTGGATTGATGGTGTTTTAGCTATAATTGTGGCTATTTTAATAGCATATTCGGCATATGAGATAGTGAAGGAATCAATAAACTCTCTTTTGGGGAAAAGTCCCGATCCTGATTTGATTAATAAAATAAAGCTAATCTGTAATAGTCATTCAACATACGATTTACAGGCTCATCAGTTTTCTGTTCATGAATATGGACAATATACTGAATTGACATTTCATATTATATTTTACGAAGATACAACAGTTAAAATTGCCCATGATATTTCCAAAAAAATAGAGAATGATATAATTAAGCAATTGGGAATAACGGCTACCATACATTTTGATTATAAAGAATAGTGTCTAGGGGATTATCAAAAAAGATATTTGGATTAACAAAAATAGAAAAACAGCATTTTGTCGATTATCATATTAAAATGATTGAGGCAGCCTAAAATAAAATTTATGGATTTTTTAAATGATTTAAATGAAGTTCAGCGCGAAGCAGTTGAAAATATTGACGGTCCTTCTTTAGTTATTGCAGGAGCAGGTTCGGGTAAGACCAGAGTACTTACATATAGAATAGCATATATGTTGAGTAGTAATATTTCGCCTAATTCAATACTCGCTTTGACCTTTACAAATAAGGCAGCCAAAGAAATGAAGGATAGAATAGCTTCCATTGTCGGTATGCATAATGCACATAATATATGGATGGGAACTTTTCACTCTATTTTTGCACGGATACTTCGAATTGAATCTGAATATTTAGGATTTGATTCTAATTTTACGATTTATGATACTCAGGATTCCAGAAATTTGCTTAAAACGATAATAAAAGAAATGAAATTGGATGAAAAGGTGTATAAACCTGCAGATGTCCAAAAACGAATATCGACAGCAAAAAATAATTTAGTCACTCCTCAAATGTATTCTAATAATAAAGATATTTTGTATGCTGACTCTATTGCGGGTATGCCTTTGTTGTCAGATATATATAGGAGGTATTTTGCAAGATGCAAGAATTCAAATTCAATGGATTTTGATGATTTACTTCTATATGCAAATATCTTATTTAAGCATAATAAAGAGGCTGTAAAAAAATATCAAGCTAAGTTTAGATATGTATTGGTAGATGAGTATCAGGATACAAATTTTGCTCAATATCTCATTATAAAGAGAATATCAGAAGATAATAAAAATTTGTGTGTTGTGGGAGATGATGCACAGAGTATATACTCGTTTAGAGGAGCAAGAATTGAAAATATATTAAATTTCAGAAATGATTATCCTGAATATAAGATATTTAAATTAGAACAGAATTACAGAAGTACAAAAACAATAGTAGATGCTGCTAATTCTGTTATACAGAAAAATAAGAATCAAATTCAAAAAAACACTTTCTCTGAAAATGAAGATGGTGATAAAATAGAGGTGATTCGAGCGTTAACCGATCATGAAGAAGGCTATATTGTAGCGAATAGTATTTATGATACTAGATTGTCAAAATCACTCCAACCTTCCGATTTTGCGATTTTGTACAGAACCAATGCTCAGTCCAGGATATTTGAGGAATCTTTGAGAAAGCTAAACTTACCTTATAAGATATATGGTGGATTATCGTTTTATCAACGTAAAGAAATAAAAGACCTTATTGCATATCTAAGAGTAGTGGTAAATCCACATGACGAAGAGGCAATAAAACGTATAATAAACTTCCCTAAGCGCGGTATTGGCGCTACAAGTTTGAGCAAGTTGATTCAGAATTCAATAAATAAAGATGAAAGTATTTGGGATAGTATAGTCAATATACACAACAATAACTGTGGCTTAAAACCAGCAGCAATAAAAAAAATATCTGGTTTTGGTGAGCTTATGGAAAATTTCATGTCAAAATATAAGACAGAAAGTGCATACGAATTGGCAAATCATATTGCTATCAAAACTGGAATTATTAAAGAGTTCAGTTTGGATAAAACACCAGAAGGAATTTCCAGAAATGAGAATTTACAAGAATTGTTAAATGGTATCAAAGAGTTTACTGATATTGCAGAAGAGTCAGGAAATGATAATTATATAGAAAACTATCTTGAGGAAATTGCCTTAGTCTCTGATATGGACAATGAGGACGAAGAGGATAGAAATAAAATATCTTTAATGACAATCCATAGTTCAAAAGGGCTTGAGTTTAAGTATCTGTATTTGGTAGGTATGGAAGAGAATCTTTTTCCATCAAAAATGACCATGACAAGCGAAAAGGAACTAGAGGAGGAACGAAGATTATTCTATGTGGCATTAACCAGAGCGGAGAAGAAAGCTTGTCTAACTTTTGCAAAAACACGTTTCAAATACGGTGAAATGTCTTATCCTAGCCCAAGTCGATTCATAACTGAAATTGATCAACAATATGTGTATTACGCAAATGAAAGTGTTTTTAAAACTAAGTTTAGTGGTTCAGTTTCAAGTGATAATACCTATGAAGAAAAATCAGAAGAAAAGAGTTTTACACAGAAGAAAACAAGACTACCAAAACCAAAATTACTTCCACGAAAACAAAGTTCAGATTTGAAGAAATTTATTTATTCAAATCCAGACGAGATACAGCAAGGCATGCAAGTAGAGCACCAAAGATTTGGTTTAGGGAAGGTGGTTGGAATAGAAGGAGTGAGCCCAAACCGAAAAGCCACGGTTTTCTTTCAGCATATTGGAAAAAAAGAATTATTGCTAAAATTCGCAAAACTTAAAATAGTAAGATAATAGCATAATATTTTGTAAACTAATAAAAATGATTTAAATTCGCCCTGTAGTTTTGAACAAAAGCTACAGGATTCTTCAAAATAATATGTATTACTAAAGCAATATTATTTTACTTCGTAAGAACTTTCCACTTTTAGTAATTAAATATTTAATTCTATCAGTAATAAGTATTTCTATCACAGAATCAAATGATATTAAATTTTAAAAATAACTAATCAAAACCGAAACAGTTTTATTATTTTATATGGATTATAATTCTAATAGGAAGCATTTACTTCTGCCTGAATATGGTCGAAATGTGCAAAAAATGGTTGACCATGCATTAACCATAGAGGACAGAGAAGAAAGAAATGCAGCAGCCAAAAGCATAATCTCTCTAATGGGTAGTATGTATCCTCACCTAAGAGATGTAAGTGATTTCAGACACAAATTATGGGATCATTTAGCTATTATGTCAGATTTTAAATTAGATATAGATTCTCCATTTGAATCTCCTACCAAAGAAAAACTTGCAGAGAAACCTGATTTATTACCATATAACTCTCATAAAATAAAATATAAGCATTATGGTAAAACTGTTGAGTATTTAATTGAAGAAGCAATTAAACTTGAAGGTGAAAAGCAAGATGCGCTTGTCCTGCTTATAGCAAATCATATGAAGAAATCTTATCTTAATTGGAATAAAGATAGTGTTTTGGATATAAAGATTTTTGACGATATTGAGAAAATGTCAGATGGTAAAATCATTGTTTCTGAGGGGATTAAATTGAGAGATAGTAGAGAGCAATTCAATAAGAATAGAAAAAGAAAAATGGGTGGTTCTAATTATTCGTCAAACTCTAGAATGGATAAAAGACCACGAAGAAAATAATTCTAAAATTATTATAAGGGTAAGGAAGCAGCTGGTCATTCTAAACTAAAACTGACTGATTGGCTGTCATTATTCTTTTATATACTTTATGCTTATGTGCTACAAGCTTTAAAGTATTATACGAGTATTTATCTATACATCAATATCTAAGCAAGATTTCTTTAGATAAATAAAATTAAACCTTCCGATACAAAACATTAAATTGCAAATATTTTTATTGTTAAGTCAAATAAACTGAATAACATTGTTTTAACCCCATAATAATGTGTGTGTGGGATCTATGTGTTTTGGTGTAATCGATTATATTAAATTATATTTGTTGCAGTTTAATTTCCAATTTTTTTATTTTTTCAATTTTTTATAATGATAGTCTGTATAGCCGAGAAACCAAGCGTTGCAAAAGAAATAGCAAATATATTAGGTGCAAGTTCTAGAAAGGATGGGTATTTTGAGGGAAATGGTTATCAAGTGTCTTGGACATTTGGACATCTGTGTACACTGAAAGAACCTCATGAATATAATCTAAATTGGAAATATTGGTACCTTGGCGATTTGCCTATTATTCCAGGACGATTTGGCATAAAGCTTATTGGTAATGGAGGAGTGAAAAAACAGTTTAAAATACTGGAAAAGCTTATTCAAGATGCCACTGAGGTTGTGAATTGTGGTGATGCTGGTCAAGAGGGAGAGTTGATTCAGCGTTGGGTTTTACATAAAGCAAAATGTAAAGTTAATATAAAAAGACTATGGATTTCATCACTTACAGAGGAGGCAATACGTGATGGTTTCAAAAATTTGAAGGAAGGAAAAGAATTTGATCGTCTCTATGCTGCTGGTTCATCCAGGGCTATAGGGGATTGGCTTCTAGGGATAAATGCAACCAGATTGTATACTCTAAAATATGGTAAGAATAAGCAGGTGTTGTCAATTGGAAGGGTGCAAACTCCAACTTTAGCTTTGATTGTTAACCGACAAAATGAGATTGAAAACTTTGAACCTGAACCATATTGGGAACTAAAAACAAAGTATAAGAATACTGATTTTTCGAGTACAAAAGGGAAATTTTCGAAAAAAGAAGAAGCTGAAAATATCTTAAGGGAGATAAATAATAAAATATTTGAAGTTGTTTCGGTTGAGAAGAAAAATGGCAATGAATATCCTCCTAAATTGTTCGATTTAACTTCATTACAGGTTGAATGTAACAGAAAATTGAATCTTTCGGCGGATGAAACCTTACGAACAATCCAAAGCCTTTACGAAAAGAAGCTTACAACCTACCCGAGAGTTGATACCACCTATTTGTCCGAAGATATATATCCTAAGGTAGGAGGTATTCTAAAAAAATTGACCGATTACAAGGAGTTTACAGATCCTATATTGCAGGGAAAAATAAGAAAATCTAAAAAGGTTTTTGATGATAAAAAAGTTACAGATCACCATGCTATCATTCCTACAGGAGTACAAGCAGTTGGCATTTCTTACAATGAATCGAAGGTATACGAAATGGTGGCTCGAAGATTTATCAGTGCCTTTATGGATGACTGTAAAATAAGTAATACTACGGTTATGGGTAAGGTCGACAAGTTTGATTTTAAAGCCACAGGGAAACAAATTTTGGAAATGGGCTGGAGAAAGATTTATGCTCACGAAAAAAAATCGGACAAACAACAGAATGAAAATAAAGTTTTACCCGAATTTATAAAGGGAGAAAATGGTCCACATAAGCCCGACTTGGCAGAAAAACAAACACAACCGCCTAAATATTATACCGAAGCTAGTTTGCTGAGGGCGATGGAAACAGCAGGTAAGCAGGTTGATGATGAGGAGTTGAGAGAATTGATGAAAGATAATGGAATAGGTAGACCATCTACTAGAGCAAATATTATCGAAACATTATTTAAAAGAAGATATATAAAGAAAGAGAAAAAAAGTCTTACAGCTACTATTACTGGGGTTCAATTGATAAATACAATACAGAATGAATTACTGAAGTCAGCAGAATTAACAGGTACTTGGGAGAAAAAATTGAGGCAAATAGAATTGGGAGAATATCAATCTTCTGATTTTATGGTGGAGCTAAAAAATATGGTGTTAGGTATTGTAAGCGATGTGAAATCTAGAAATAATGATGATTGTATTACAATATTGGATGATAGTAAGAAAGCTGATAAATCAAAAAAGAAAAAAGCTATAAAGAGTAAAGAACAGCAAAATTGCCCAAAATGTAAGGAGGGGCTTATAATAAAAGGAAAATCTGCATGGGGTTGTTCGAGTTGGAAGTCAGGATGTGACTTTCGTGTATCTTTCGAATTTTATAATAAAAAGATAACAGATAAGCAGTTGTCCGATATAGTTACTAAGGGAAAAACGGCTCTAATAAAAGCTATAAAAATAGATGATAAGACAGTAAATGCTAAATTGAAATTTGATTCTAATTTCAATTTAGAACTGGAAACTGTTGAGGAAGAGAAGTTGATATGCCCTATTTGTAAGAAAGGTGAATTGATAAAAGGAAAGGCTGCATTTGGTTGTCAATTTTTTAGAGAAGGATGTAAAACCCTTATTCCATTTGAATTTTGTGGCAAAAAATTGAGCCGAACTCATATAAAACAATTGTCAAAGAAAATGAAAACCTCAAATATAAAAGGTTTTGTCCATCCAAAAACACAAGAAAAATTTGACGCAGCATTGTGTATTAATCAGGAAGGTAAGTTGAGTTTTATTAAGTAATATTTTCCACATCTGCTTATAGATATCAGATAAGCAGATGTAGAATTAAAATAAATTAGACGATTCTAAAAACAGGGGAGAAGATATATCTTGTTCGTATTTTCTATGGCGATTTAAATTTGTGTACTATTTAATTTTTAAATGCTTGATTTGAAAAATCTGCCTTGTTTAGTTGTATGATTAGGTTTTAAAAGTCATAGATAATATTTAATTACAAGAAATTTCCAGTTGAGAAATAGTTTGGATCTTTCCTGTGTAATTAGTGTGGTTGATTTTATAGTCAATAACCCCGTCGAGCGTTGTATTTTGAACATATGATATAGGCCATAGACTTATTGGGTCAGCAACTATATTGTTTTCCGAACGACCAGATAGATAGTAATTATAACTCCCTGTGTATTTGCTGTCATATAGAGTTTGAACTCTAGAAACTCCTGCTATATACAATAATTTCTTATCGGTGCTTAACTTAGTATAATTGGTGATAAATTCGAGAGTTGGTGTTAGTTCTGTATAACAAGTGTCTCTCCATCTTCCAGCACCTTTGAGATTTATTTTTCTGCAGTAATTAAGTGCTGATGTTAGGGTGCTCTTTAAATTTGTTTCTCCAAATTTAGTTTTGATTTCCTCGAATAGCCTAGTTTCCTCAATTAATTTATTCATTTGAGGGTCTAAGCTTTTTTTTATCTTTTCCATTTTATTGTCTAGACCTTTTATAGATTTGATTTCTCCATTTTTTTTAATTTTTATTTCAAATTCTAAATTTTCAAATTTACGAAGCAGCTTAGTTAGAATTAGCTTGCTTTTTCTGTCATGCGATCCGTATTCGACCAATGTATCATCTTTCGGTAGCATTAAGCTAATGGCATCGTATCTTGCTAAAAGTTTATATGTGTCTTTTTTTAATCCTTTGTTAATCAGGGTTAAATATTTTTTAGCTCCACCATAGGAAGTTGTGGTATCAGTATCACTAATTTTTCGAACCTTATCTGTACTCAATATAATTAAGTGTACAATTCCTTTTTTTTCAATTTTTATATATTTACGCATTTCTTTTTTCGGACCCGCACTTATAGTGCTTAAAATGAATAATATAAATACTGAAAGTTTGAAATATCTAGAAAATATAATTGAAATTGATTTTTTCATATTATTTGGTTTTATAGAAAGAATAAAAATGATTTTATTAAAGCTGATAATTAAATAATGATATTTCTACAAACTAATTATGATTATACTATAGCTATTCACTAAGTTCTATCAAATAAGGATATATGTGTATATGAATAATAATACATATAATTTTTTGTAAAGTTTTCTTGTTTTTTATTTGTAATAATATGTTAATTGTATTCTTGGTAAAATTTATAAACTAATTTACACATTAAAAATTAAATTCTCTTAATTTTTTTATAGAGCTATTTAAAAATCATTAGTATAATTGTTTAATTAATATTACATTTGCCCTTTGATTTTTCGGAAGACTTAACTTAATATATAGTTAGAGGAGCTTGAATGATATTGTTAGTTTAATTTTTATGTTAGATATAGCATTTGTGGGTATAGATAATATATGTATAGTTAGTCTTAATAGTTGAGACTATTTCCGATGATTGGAAGCAATAAATTAATAGACCTTAATAAGGAAACTATCGATGAAATATTAGAATAAGCCAAATAGTTTGGTGCCTGTGTTAATGCAATTGGTGTACAGCATGGGTTTATAATTTTGATATTTTATGATACAACATAATAACTAAGAGTATAAATTAATTTAAAGTTTTTAAAATGAAAAAACTACTTGTGATTGCTGCGGTATTGTTTACTTTCAATGCTTATTCTCAGAATTTTCAGTTACACCGTGATTTCGAAAGAGGGCACTACACTTCAACATTTGAAATGTTCAAACCAGACAAGTATGGTAACACTTTTACATTCGTAGATTTTGATTATGATGGAGGGGATGTTAGTTCTGCATATTATGAGATTGCTCGTGTAATCAAGACTAAAAAAATGCCTGTTGGTTTGCATTTAGAATACAATGGAGGAACTTCTAATGCATTCTCATTTGCTAATGCGTATATTCTTGGTTTAAATTATGCTAAGGGTAATAAAACTTTTGGTTTTTCTACATATGCTGGTTATAAAGCATTTAAAGGAGTAGATAAAGCTAACTTTCAAGTAACATGTACTTGGTATTACAACTTGTTTGATGGTAAAGTATTATTCTCTGGATTTGCAGACCTTTGGAGTGAAAAAGGAGATGCTGAAGCTTTGGCTAATTTCAGAGTATCAAATGATGATTTTGTTTTCTTAACAGAGCCTCAAATTTGGTACAATGTTAATGATAATCTATCAGTTGGTGGAGAGGTTGAAATCTCTAACAACTTCCAACAATCACATAAGTCTTATGTGCGTCCAACTCTTGCTCTTAAATGGAATTTCTAATCCTTTAAGATTATCAAATTTTATAAATCACTTAAAAATCTAGAAAATGGAATTTTTAGACAAGTTTTTTAAAGTTTCGGAGAATGGATCAACCATTAGGACTGAAATTTTTGCAGGTATTACTACCTTTATGACTATGGCATATATTCTTGCAGTTAACCCTGGTATTCTTAGTGTTGCTGGAATGGATAAAAATGCTGTATTTACTGCTACTGCTATTTCTGCTGTTATTGCTACATTATTTATGGCTTTTGTAGCCAAACTGCCATTTGCTCTTGCACCAGGAATGGGATTAAATGCATTTTTTGCCTATACTGTTGTATCCAAAATGGGGTACTCTTGGGAGTTCGCTTTAACAGCTGTTTTCCTAGAAGGTATAATCTTTTTATTACTAACAGCATTTAATATTCGAGAGTTAATTGTTAATGCAATGCCATTAAACCTTAAGCACGCTGTATCGGCAGGTATTGGTTTATTTATTGCGTTTATCGGACTTCAGAAAGCTGGAGTTGTTACTGATGATAATGCAGTGTTAGTTACTTTAGGAGATATGAGCTCTCCTTCAGTTATTGTAGCTTTATGTGGAGTTATTGTTACAGGTATTTTATTGATTAAAAAAGTAAAAGGTGCCTTATTAATCGGGATTTTCTTAACCACTGTGGCAGGTTTATTCACTGGGCTTACTGCTATTCCAGAACAAGGATTAGTAGCCACTCCCCCTTCAATTGAACCTATCTTCTTCAAATTCGATTTTGATAGTATATTTTCTGTAGATATGCTAATTGTGTTATTTACATTCTTATTTATAGATATGTTTGATACGGTTGGGACTTTAGTAGGTGTTTGCACTAAAGCCAATATGTTGTCTCCTGAAGGAAAAGTTCCTCGTGTAAAACAAGCATTATTTGCAGATGCAGTAGGTACTACATTTGGATCTATTTTAGGTACAAGTACTGTTACAACTTACGTTGAAAGTGCTTCGGGTGTATCTGAAGGAGGCAGAACAGGATTGACTGCTTTGACGGTAGCAGGAATGTTTTTCTTAGCATTATTCTTTTCTCCATTATTTGGAATGATACCTAAAGCTGCAACAGCTCCAGCCCTTATTTTAGTAGGATTATTTATGTTGACTCCAATCTTAAAAGTTGATTTTGACGATTTTTCAGAATCTATTCCTGCTTTCTTTACCATCATAATGATGCCTTTAACATATAGTATCGCAGAAGGTATAGTATTTGGTATTTTGGCTTTTGTTTTGTTAAAAGCAGCTACAGGTAAATTCAAAGATGTTTCTTTGATTATGTATTTATTGGCTATTTTATTTATCGTAAATTTTGCCGTTAAACATTACAATGCAGTTTAATATAATACAACATAAACGATTAAAAGCAGGTCATAAAGCCTGCTTTTTTTAAAATTACAATACAACGTAAAAGCTTCCATATTGATGTATCAGGGCTTCCGCATGAGTTTTTAAAAGTTTTTCAATATATTTTTAGTATACTCCATATTCATAATAGCATTAGTCGCTTTTACCGAATACTGCCCTTAAAAGATTCATCCTTCTTCAATATGCTAAGAGCAATTTTATTTGTTAAAGAAAAATTTTCAGGAGAATTGCTTTCTCTATTTTTGTGTTTATCCTCATTAAAAGAGACATCTAACTTCTAATGCAAATTATTTTCAACCTCCTAATGCTTTCTTGATAATTCGAGAGCTTTCTTTGCATCCAGATTCTCATTTGTAATTAAGATATAATATTTCTACTTTGGTAGAATAAGAAGCTCTGGTATTTATATATCAGAGCTTTTTTTTTGTTTTTTTTGTTTAATACTATATGATTATGATTAAAATCTGTATCTAACTATTATTTATGTCAAATACATTTTTTTATTATTTATTTGATATATTTGCGTTTTAAAATCAGAATATAACTATGCAACAGATAAATATTAAAAATAAAAGAGCAAGCTTTGAATATGAATTTATTGAAAAATTTGTTGCCGGAGTTCAGCTTTATGGAACAGAAATAAAATCTATACGTTCAGGAAAAGCAAGTTTGGTTGACTCTTTTTGTTATTTTACCAAAAATGAAGAATTGTTTATAAAAGCAATGCATATTTCCGAATATAAATTTGGATCCTATTATAATCATGAAGAAAAGAGAGATCGTAAGCTTCTGCTTCACAAACGCGAATTGAAAAAACTATTGCGCAAAACAAAGGAAAGCGGATTGACTATAATTCCTCTTCGAATGTTTTTAAATGATAGGGGTTTGGCTAAAATAGAAATAGCATTGTGTCGTGGTAAGAAACATTACGATAAGCGTGAAAGTCTTAAGCAAAAAGACCACAAACGTGAAATGGATAGAATGATGAAGAAGAATTATTAATTTGTTTGATTTCTTATTAGAATAATAATTGTTTGATAAATATGTTTATGGTTAATCAAATTTCGGAGGATATAAAAAAAGCTAAAGATTCGAAAATCCTTAGCTTTTTTTGATTAGTATTTTATCTAAAAGGGAGCATCCTCAAAGCTTGTATTTGAGAAACCTGCGTTAATGTCCGAAAAGCCAGAATTGTCTTCATCGTCACTGTTTAGTCTTGAGCTAAAAGTATGAGATTTTTGACTAGAATTATTATTATCAAAATTCAAATCAACATCTTCTTCTAGATTGCAGAATCGAGCCAACTCGTTTCTGAATCGAAGTTGTATTTCTCCGACTGCACCATTACGGTGTTTTGCAATAATAATATCTGCAATACCTATCAATGAGTTACCTTCAGCATCTTCTGTTATACCATATCTTTCAGGTCGGTGGATAAATAGTACCATATCGGCATCCTGTTCAATTGCCCCCGACTCACGTAAATCCGATAGCATTGGTTTCTTTGCATCACCTGTTCTTTGTTCTACACCACGGTTAAGCTGCGAAAGTGCGATAACAGGAATATTTAATTCTTTTGCTATAATTTTAAGTTGTCTTGAAATTAAACTGACCTCTTGTTCACGATTACCTCTCATGTCTGATCCTGCTGTCATCAGCTGAAGGTAGTCGATTATTATACAACCAATGTCGTATTTGGCTTTAAGTCTTCTAGCTTTAGCTCTTAGCTCGTATATCGACAAACCAGGAGTATCATCTACGTATATAGGTGCTTCTACTAAGTCTTTAATTTTTACGTGTAATTGTTCCCACTCGAAGTCTTCTAGTCTACCATTTCTAAGTTTTTCAGAGCCTAATTCCGTTTCCGATGAAATCAAACGTTTAACAAGCTGGTCGGCGCCCATCTCCAAAGAGAATAGTGCTACAGGAGCTTTGTGTTCAACAGTCATATTTCTTGTCATTGAAAGCACAAATGCAGTTTTACCCATTGATGGTCGGGCAGCAATTATGACAAGGTCTGATTTTTGCCAGCCTGAAGTAATTCTATCTAAAGCATTAAATCCAGTAGGAACTCCACTTAGTCCATCTGGACGTTTTCCTGCTTCAATGATTTGGTTAATTACCTCGTCGGCTATAGGGCGTATATGAGCAGACTCTTTTTTGATGTTTCCTTCTGCGATATCAAAAACATCCTGCTGTGCTTTATCAAGCAAATCTGCCACATCTACACCTTCATCAAAAGCTTGAGTTTGAATTTCAGATGAAACCCTAATTAGTTCACGTTGAATGTGTTTTTGTGTGATTATTCTAGCGTGGTACTCTATATGAGCAGCCGAAGCTACCTTGTTTGTAAGCTGGGTAATATAAAATGGTCCGCCTACAAGTTCTAGGTTTGATTGTCTTTTTAGTTCTTCTGTTACAGTAAGAATATCTATAGGTTCTTCATTGCTATTAAGTTTTATAATAGCCTGATAGATTTTTTTGTGAGCATCTTTATAAAAAACCTCTGGTTTTAGAATATCTCCTACTGAAATAATAGCGTCCTTTTCAAGCATTAGAGCACCAAGTACAGCTTCCTCTAATTCTATTGCTTGTGGAGGCATTTTGCCAGCATCAATATTTATATTAGTGGTATTTTTTGATCGCGAATTCATATTCTATTTTGAGATTAATTCTAATATATTATTTGTGAGATTGTCTTTAATTAATATTTAACAAATAGACTCCTAGCAAGCAAAGATACTAAAATAATGCTGCCGTGATTTACAATTTTGATTAGCATTCGTATTTTGTAAGTGTGAAATTACTATTATGAGAATATATTTTTGTTAATAAATTTGATTCTGTTTATTAAGTGTCGGTAAATTAGTGGTTTAGTTGTTTTTGTGTTGTTTTGTTTCTTTGTGTTTCTACATTTGAGAATTAAATTTTATTAAGATGTTTTTTTAATTATCACTCTCTCTATTTGACTTTTCAACTCTTAACACGATTTGTTTTTTTAACTTTATTTTTTTTCAATACTTTTATGCTTTCACAAAAAATGATATAGAAGTGGTAGTATTTCCTAATTGTAAAATTAATATTGGCTTAAGCATAGTCGAAAAACGTAGTGATGGGTATCATAATTTAGAATCGGTTTTTTATCCATTAGCTCTGTGTGATGCACTTGAAATTATTGAAAATAATAATCAGCTAGATTATAATTTTACCTGCAATATAAAATCTATCCCTACCGATGATAGTAATTTGGTGATTAAGGCATTACATTTAGTTCGAAAATATTACACTTTTCCAGGTGTAGATATCAATTTGATTAAAAATATTCCTTACGGGGCGGGTTTAGGCGGCGGTTCTTCTGATGCTGCTTATACAATCAAATGTCTAAATGAATTGTTTAATCTTGGAATGACAAATGAAAGATTAATTGAGCTAAGTTCTCAGATTGGCAGTGATTGTGCTTTTTTTATCAAAAACGAAGCTTGTTTTGCCTACGAACGTGGCGATAAATTTAAAGCATCAAATATTGACTTGAAAGAGAAATATATATTATTAGTTAAACCGGATTACTGCATTTCTACAGCAGAGGCATATTCTAATATTATTCCCCATAAAATTGACTTCGATATAGAGACAGTATTAACTTCTGATAGAAATAATTGGAAAGATTATGTTGTTAATGATTTTGAAAAAACTGCATTTAATAAATTCCCTGAATTACAAGAAATAAAACAATGGATGTATAATAAGGGTGCATTCTTTTCTGCTATGTCAGGAAGTGGGTCTACTATTTATGGTTTGTTTGATGAGAAGCCAGAATTAAATGGCTGTTGGAATAAGCATTTTAGTTGGATCTCCGAACTTTAATACATTATATCGATAGACAAATATGGTAAGAAACATATTTAAAAAGAATGGATAATAAATGGGGGAATCAAATAATTATATAATTTAGCGATATCAATTAATAAATGCTGAGTTAATTGAAAACACATATCAAAATTCAAAAGTAAATTAATCATTAATATAAATAAAAGGACAACCATGAAAAAGTTATTTGTATTTGCTTGTGCAGCATTAGTGAGTTTAGGCTCATTTGCTCAAAATGGCAATATATCTGACAAAGATTTAAAAGAAATCAGATCAAGCTATAAAAATAATACTACTGATCAGGCTCTTCAGAATGCAATCTCGAATACTGAAAGCATTAGGAATTTAGCCTTGAATAGAGAGAAAATTGGTAAAGTTGACCACTATTTTAAATATCGTGTAGATGTAAAAGGTATTACCAACCAAAAAAGTTCGGGACGTTGCTGGATGTTTACATCTATGAATACTATTCGTCCTAATGCGATGAAAAAATTCAACTTAGCCTCATTCGATTTTTCTCATAATTATAACTATTTCTGGGATATTTTTGAAAAATCAAATCTATTCCTTGAAAATATTATCAGAACATCTAAAAGAGATATGGATGATAGAGAGGTTGTATCTTTCTTTAAAAGTCCTATCGGTGATGGTGGCGTTTGGAATTCATTCTATAATGTTGCTAAAAAATATGGTGTTGTTCCTGCTTCTGTGATGCCTGAAACTAATATTAGTAACAAAACTAGAGAATTGGGATCGATTCTGAAAAGAAAACTTAGAACTGAAGGATATAAAATTAGAGAAGCTGCTAAGGCAAAAAAGGCTGATGCTAAGATGAAAGCTATCAAAATGCAAGCTATGAAGGATGTATATAGAATTCTTGCTTTGTGTTTAGGTGAACCTCCTGTAGAGTTTACTTGGAGATATAAAACTAAAGATGGTAAAATTAGTGAGGCTAAAAAATATACTCCTCAAGAATTTTTAGAAGCAGTTGCTCCTGGTTTTGCTCAGAAAGAGATGGTTATGATTATGAATGACCCTACTCGTGAGTATTATAAAGTATACGAAATCAGTAGCTACAGAAATGTTCAAGAAGGTATCAATTGGACATATTTGAACTTACCTAATACTGAGATTAAAAAGTTTGCAATGGCTTCGATTAAAGCAAATGAGGCTATGTATGCATCATGTGATGTAGGGAAACAACATAATCGTAAAACAGGTGTTATGGATGTAAATACTTATGATTATGATGCTCTTTTTGGTGTTAAATTTGACATGGATAAAAAAGCTAGAATTCTAACTCGTCAGTCAGGTTCTTCTCATGCAATGGCTTTGATGGCTGTTGATGTGGACGAAAATGAAAAACCTGTAAAATGGCAATTCGAGAATTCATGGGGAACTAAGTCTGGTCATAATGGATATGTTACTTTTACTGATAAATGGTTTGATGCTTATATGTTCAGATTAGTAGTAGATAAAAAATATTTGGATCAAAAAGCAGCTAAATCTTCTGAGTCTAAACCAATCAAACTTCCAGTTTGGGATTATATGTTCTAAGATGATATATCTTTAAAAATTGGGAAAAGCCATTTGTGTATTCACAAATGGCTTTTTTTTAAGGACTCGAAATATTAATGATAATTATTTCTTTTGTTTATATGTGTGTTCCCTTGTATAAAGCCTATTATTTGTTTGCTTTATAAACAGAAATTGATTTGTAGTTGGAAGAATTGTAGGCAAATATATCCCAAGTCGAAATGGTGTAAGTGGGTCTTGCATTTCTTGACTTGTCTGTATAAATGATATGGAAACTTGATTAGTTTTAGTATAAAATTAAAGTTTGTAATTACTTTATGACTAGTTGTATGGGATGTTAGTTTGTATTTGATAGTCAAACCACCTGTATTTGTATGGTGTTAACTAATGTCCACGTTAATGGTTGGTATTTTGTATGAAATATTATGATAATACTAGGTGTTTTTGAAACTGTTAATAATGAGATGTTTCGCTAAATGATTGAAATTTAGCTAGTATAGTTTTAATAAATTAATTTATTCGGCTCTAATACTTTATTTGTAGGCAATACAGAGATAATCTTTTTTCAGGATGCCATTGCCAACCACAAAAGGTGACAATGTTTCGAACGAAGAAAAAATAGTACTTTAGCAGGATGTAGATTATTTTGTAATTCAGGTCTTTCGCATAGTCAAATTTATTTTTATGATTAGTTTAATCTGTTATTGTATTATAGTATGCTCGTGAATCCCCTTATTTTAAGTTCCTGAATCTATGTCATCGTTACTGGTTGGTGTCTCAAGTAAATATTATGATAATTTTACAGTGTATCAAGGAAGTAATGATTATAAGATGTTTACCTTAGCGCTTAAGGTTTTATTGGTCGTATTTTACAAAATTTTAAAAATGATTATCGGGCTGTAATACCTTATTTGTAGGCAATACATAGATAATCTTTTTTCATGATGTCATTACCAACCACAAAAGGTGACAATGTTTCGAACGAAGAAAAAATAGTACTTTAGCAGGATGTAGATTATTTTGTAATTCAGGTCTTTTGCATAGTCAAATTTATTTTTATGATTAGTTTAATCTGTTATTGTATTATAGTATGCTCGTGAATCCCCTTATTTTAAGATTCTGAATCTATGTCATCGTTAATGGTGGGTGTTTTATTTAAATATTATGATAATTTCAGTGTATCAAGGAAGTGTTGATTATAAGGTGTTTGCCTTAGTAGTTAAAGTTTTATTGGTTGTATTTAATAAAATAAAAAAAAATGATTATCTGGCTGTAATTCCTTATTTGCAGGCTATACAGAGATAATCTTTTTTCATGATGTCATTACCAACCGCAACAGGTGACAATGTTTCGAACGAAGAAAAAATAGTACTTTAGCAGGATGTAGATTATTTTGTAATTCAGGTCTTTTGCATAGTCAAATTTATTTTTATGATTAGTTTAATCTGTTATTGTATTATAGTATGCTCGTGAATTCCCTTATTTTAAGTTCTTGAATCTATGTCATCGTTAATGGTTGGTATTTAGTTTGAATATTATGATAATTTCGATGTGTCAAGGAAGCACTGATTTTAAGATATTTACCTTAATACTTAAGGTTTTATTGGTAGTGTTTTACAAAAATTTAAAAAAAATGATTATCAGGCTGTAATCCTTTATTTGTAGGCTATACAGAGAGAATCTTTTTCAGGATGTCATTACCAACCACAAACGGTGACAATGTTTTTAGAAAAGCTGCAGTAGCATTTTGACTGAGATGAATCATCCTTTAAATCATGTGTTTTTCTTTCAGGAGGAAATTCGAAGTTGCTCAGGATAATATTTATAATAATTAAATTATCCTGGGACTTAACTTTGTTTTTCAATATAGTTATTTAAAATTAGATTTTATTTGTTGAAAACTATAAGGTATTCGTTTTCGATAAGTTTATATTTGAAAACGAAATCTGTTCTTTTTTCAAGTTTTGAATAGTATGCATTAATTTCCAAATCGCAATCTTCGAATTTATTTATGAATAATTCTTTTGTTAAATCAATGCTCTTTTTTCCGTATAGTTTTATAAGGCATTCTTTTATGCACCAGGTTTTATAGAGGTTTAAAATATAGTTGTTTGTAGGTATAAAAGCTAGTTCTAGCTCAGAGAGGAATTTATGTTTAACTCTTTCAACTCTAGTAGATAGTTTTTCCATATCGATTGCAATATCTTTTATTTTGGAGATAGAGACTGCAACGATTTGATTTGTATGGCTAATGTATATTTTATAATCAGAATTTTTTATTGTAGGTTTTCTTTCTGAGTTGTATTCAATAATATAATCTTCTCCAATAATTTCGTTTTTTAAAATTCGAGCACCTAGAAATTCTTTTTTTCTGCCTTCGTTTCTCAGGGAATTATAGTATTCCTCTTCTAGAGGAGAAGGATTGTATTTGTTCTCTAGTACACTTAAACTGATGTTTTTGAAATCGGCATATAAAATTTTGCCATTCTTGTGTGGAATTTCTTTTAATTTAATATCGCTCATATAAAAAAAATGACCCGAAAAAAATACTTTTTTCGAGCCTATATTTTAGTAGGGTTAGATGCGCTTGTTATAAAGCATTACAATGCTTTTGCACTGCTAATTTGATGAAAATTTCAGTATAAGCAAAATCTTAATCTTGTTTTTACATAAATAATCTAAAACTTAGGGTAAATAGGTGTTTTTACTCAGTGAAAACGATTTATATATTAAGAAAATATAAATTAGTAGTTAAATTAAATTAATTAAAATTTAAGATAAAATTCTTTTGTTAGTTGTATGTATTCATTTGTGTATATATGTCTTTTTTCAGTTTCGATTGTAATACTAGAGTTTATAATATTTTCTGTCTTATGTTTATTGAATTCCATCATAATTCTTTTTGCTGAATATTCAGGTTTGGGATAAATTTCACATACTCTTGTCAAAAATAAATTGTTCTGATTTGCTTTTTCTATAAACTTATCCTTTTCCGAAGTGGGTAGTATAAGAGAGAAAGAACCATTTTCAGACATAATTCGTGAAACAGATAGGCATAAATCTTCAAAGCTTAGACTAGAGACATGCCTTGCTTGAGTTCTAGATTTAGTTTTGGCAGCTATACCACTTTCAAAAAAAGGTGGGTTTGAGATTATAGTATCATATTTATTATCTTCTGAAATCGAAAAGTCTTGAATGCTTGTTTTTTTTGCTCTAATTTTATCAGACCATTTGCTATTTATAAAATTGTTCGAAGCTTCGATTATACTATTTTCATCGATATCTATCGCAGTTACACTTGATTCATTATCACTTCTTTGAGCAGCCATTAATGCTATCAGACCGCTACCAGTGCCAATATCTAGAATATTTGCCTGATTATTTATATTAGCCCATGCACCTATTAAAACACCATCAATACCAACTTTCATTGACGAATTTTGATGATATACCTCAAATTGTTTAAACTGAAAACTTTCTTTAGCCATTTTTTTGTTTTTTTATGTCTGCGAAAATAATTACTGTTTCAATATAAAGCTAGATTAAAGTGCAGTTTTATATTTGGATGAAAAAAAATACGAATAACTATTGTTACCCGTATTTTTTTTTATGTTTAAATATATGTTTTTATTTTAGATATTTATCCAGCCAAGAGAAGAAAGTTCTTTGCCATAAAATACCATTTTGAACACCTAATACCCAGTGATTTTCATCAGGAAGGTGTAATAATTGAGCATCGATTCCTCTCAATCTTGCAGCATTAAAAGCCTGCATTCCCTGAGTTTCAACAATTCGGTAGTCTTTACCTCCATGTACAACAAGGATTGGAGTATCCCATTTGTCAACAAATTTATGAGGTGAGTTGGCATAAGATCTTTGTGCAATTTTATTTGATTTATCCCAAAAAGGACCACCTAAATCCCAGTTTACGAACCACATTTCTTCTGTTTCAAGATATTGAGCTTCAAGATTGAACATACCATCATGAGCGATAAAAGCCTTGAATCTTTTTTGGTGATGACCAGCTAACCAGAATGTAGAAAAACCTCCATAAGAAGCACCAACACATCCTAAACGATTTTCATCGACGTATTTTTCTTGTTTTACATTGTCGATAGCACTTAGGTAATCTTTCATATTTTGACCACCATAATCACCCGAAATTTGTTCGAGCCATTCTTGTCCAAATCCTGGTAATCCTCTACGGTTTGGAGCCACAATAATATAATCATTAGCAGCCATCATTTGGAAATTCCATCTGTAGCTCCAAAACTGAGAAACAGTTCCTTGTGGTCCACCTTGGCAATATAAAAGAGCTGGGTATTTTTTGTTTTTATCAAAATGAGGAGGGTAGATAACCCATACTTTCATTTTTTTATTATCAGTAGTAGTAACCCATCTTTCCTTCACATCGCCCATTTTTAGCTGTGATAAGATGCTTTGGTTTATAAAACTGATTTCTTTCGCTTCACCTGACTTCTCTTCCACCATGTATAGTTCGGCAGGTTTAGACATAGATACTCTTTTTGCAAGAAGACCATTTTCTGTTAAATGTACAGTCTGATAATTGTGAACTCCTTCAGTTAGTTTATTTATTTTTCCAGATTTAAGATTTAATTTATAAATCTCGTCAGTAGCGTGCCAATCTGAAATGAAATATAATGATTGATTATCTTTAGACCAAACTAGGTGATTTGCATTTTGATCAAAATTTTTGGTATAATAAGTTTTATCGCCAGTGATTAGGTTCATAACGAAAAGACGAGATTTGTCAGACTCATATCCATCTCTTTCCATGCTCTCCCATGCCATTTTGTTTCCATCAGGAGAAATAACAGGATTCATATCATATCCCATCATTCCTACGGTAAGATTTGTGGTTTTCTTACTTGCTAATTCGTAAGCATAAATGTCAGAATTAGTTGATAGGGCATATTTCACACCTTTAAGTTTTCGTGAAACATAATATAGGGTTTTCGAATTTGGTGCCCATACAACTTGTTCAGTTCCTCCGAAAGGTTTAACTGGTGCAGACCATTCCTCACCTTGCATAATGTCGGTTCCTGTAGTGATATTTTCACTCATATCAGCAATAAATATATGAGTGTAGGTATCAACCCAATTATCCCAATGTCTATAGTTCATGTCATTTATAACTCTTGCATTGGCTTTAGGTAAATCAGGATGAAGATCTGCAACTGATTTTTTTATTTGAGTTTCTTGAAGATAGTATATTTTTTTCATATCAGGCGATACTTGGAAACCTGATATACCACCTTTTATATTTGATATTTGTTTTAAATTGCTTCCGTCTGAATTCATTGTGTAAATCTGCATACTGCCGCTTTCAGAACTTAGATAGGCAATTTTATTATCAGTTAACCAAACAGCACCATACTCATTAGCATTAGTGTTGGTTAATTTCTGTTTCTTACCACCTGACACTGGCATAACATATAGATCGCGATATGATCTATTTTCTTTCTTATTGAAATAAGTAATGCCAAAAAGTACTTGTTTACCGTTTGGTGAAACTGTTTCACCTCCAATTCGACCAAAAGACCAAAGTACTTCTGGTGTCATTTTATCTGATTTTAATTTCATTTGAGGAGTTTGATAAGATCCTTCTTTTTTGTGAATCTTTTGCTGACATCCCATAGAAGCTATGCTTATTATAGCCGCCAGCATGATGTTTGCTTTTTTCATCTTGAATTTGAATTTTATATTATAAAAGCTGGTAGATAGTCGTAAATGTATTGTTTTTATTAATATAATAAAATAAGTTTCTCAACACAATTAGATTATAAGTTTACTTTTATGATTAGCAAAAGGGGGGTGTCGTTGTATATTAGGTGTTTAAAGCTTATAGTTTTTTTGCTGAGTCAAGCTAGAATTAATTGGTGTAACCATCTACCCTTAATGTATATGTGAACCCAAAGAAAGGTTCACATATAGAAAAATTTTAAGCAATTATGCTTTTGTATCTGCTATTTGTTATTAATAGCTTCTACAATTTTTTGTTCTAGTTCTTCTGCAAGTTCAGGGTTGTCTGCAATTAAGTTTTTAACTGTCTCTCTACCTTGTCCAAGTTTTGAATCACCATAAGAAAACCATGATCCACTTTTCTTGATTACATTGTATTCAACACCTAAGTCAACAATTTCGCCAGTTTTAGATATACCTAATCCGTACATTATATCAAATTCGGCTCTTCTAAATGGAGGTGCAACTTTGTTTTTTACAACTTTTACTTTTGTGTTATTACCAATAACTTCATCACCATCCTTGATTTGTCCTGCTTTACGGATATCTAAACGTACCGAAGCGTAGAATTTTAATGCATTACCACCAGTAGTAGTTTCTGGATTACCAAACATAACGCCGATTTTCTCTCTTAATTGGTTGATGAAAATACAGGTTGTGTTTGTTTTATTAATATTCCCAGTAAGTTTACGAAGTGCTTGTGACATTAATCTTGCCTGAAGACCCATTTTTGAATCACCCATTTCGCCTTCGATCTCTGATTTAGGAGTAAGAGCAGCAACCGAGTCTACAACTACTAAATCCACAGCCGATGATCTGATTAATTGATCAGTGATTTCCAATGCCTGTTCTCCAAAGTCAGGTTGGGCTATTAAAAGATTTTCGATATCTACACCTAATTTTTCAGCGTAGAATCTATCGAAAGCATGCTCAGCATCAATAATAGCAGCAATTCCACCATTTTTTTGACACTCAGCAATTGCGTGAATAGCAAGAGTGGTTTTACCTGAAGATTCAGGACCGTAAATTTCAACAATTCTACCTTTTGGAAATCCTCCAATTCCTAAAGCCACGTCCAATGAAAGAGATCCAGTTGAAATAGCAGGAATGTCTGTTGCTGGCTCATCTCCAAGTTTCATAATAGCACCCTTACCGTAAGCTTTGTCTATTTTTTCCATAGTAAGCTGTAAGGCTTTCAATTTTTCCTTGTTGACTTCTTGTGCTTCTTTATTATCGCTCATATTATAATTTAAATTTTAATTTCTATTTTATTATCTGGTTGGTATGGTCTTTTGTCTTAACTTTTGAAATTATATCCTCAATTACACCATCTGTATTGATAATGAAAGTTGTTCTGATTACTCCCATATAGGTTTTTCCATACATTTTTTTTTCACCCCACACACCATATTTTGCAAGAATTTCTTTTTCGGTATCAGCAATTAGTCTGAATTTCAAGCCATGCTTGTCCGTGAATTTTTTGTGTGAGGCTTCCGAATCAGGACTAACACCTATTACTTCAAATCCATTTTTGATTAGGATGTCGTAATTCTCATTTAAATTACAAGCTTGGGCTGTACAACCTGGGGTATTATCTTTGGGATAAAAATATAATACTATCTTCTTGTTTTGATAATCACTCAGTTTTATTATCTCTCCATTAGTATCAACCCCTTCAAATACAGGGGCTTGATCACCTATTTTTAATGTAGTCATTTTTCTAAGTTTTAAAGGGTAAATATAATCTAATTTTTATGAGCTTTTGTGTTTTACTTAAATTTATTCAGCTTTTGCTATTATTAAAATTTAATAGGATATACAGTAAATCGATTAATTCTAACTTTAGATGTATTATAGTCCTAATTCAATTTTATTCTCAGATATTATTTAATTATGTACTGTTGTAATTAGTATAATTTTGATATATTGTTTTTTATGAATATTAAATTTAATTAAAAAAAACATATATATTATAAAAAATATAAGCATCTTTAAAAATTATTTATAAAAAATCCTATGTTCACATTTAGATGTAATATATTTGCTAAATTTAATTTTCAGTTAGCTAATAATTTATTATATTAATACAGAAATAAAATTAATACAATTAAATTTTAGATTGTACTTTTTTTCTTATTCTTATAAGTTATATTTGTTGTATAACGTATATTTATTAGTTGTTTGTCAAATATCTAATTTTGATGAATTAATATTATAAACAAATAGGAATATATTTTAAGACTATACATGTAACATAATTTCAAAGCTATAGTATAAATATATTTAAAATATAGAAAGCAAAATCAATTTTATAATTTCACCTATTAGATTATTTAAATTTTGTGAAATTTTTGAAATGTATAACTGTTTTATTTTTATGAACAAAATATATCTAAACATTTTCACTTTAGTTTGTGTTTTTACATTATGTATAGGGCAAACTAGCTCCCAAAATTTAAAAAGTGGGCTTTCTGAGGAACAGGCAGAAGGTAAAGCTTTTAAGTTTTTCAACTCTCAAGATTATATTAATGCGATGAGGCATTATCAGGAGTTAATAGATGTATATCCGCAGGATGCTGAATATAACTATTACTTGGGTGTATGCCAAGTGGAGTTAAATACTGATATTCCTGAAGCTATTAAACATCTTAAAATTGCTGCTGGGAAAAATGTCGATGATCATGTCTCTTACTATTTGGCTCGAGCATTTCATTTAAATTATCAGTTCAACTCGGCTCTTAGATATTATCGTAAATATAAAGAGAGATTTGGGAAAAAGGCTAAAAATGTTGACCTTATGATACAGATGTGTATTAATGCTTTACCTCTTGTTAATTTGTATTATGTGGTAGATGTTGAATCTAAACAAAAACTTAATCTTAAGGGCTTTTATAATCATTATAAAATTGATGGTGTAAACGAAAAATTGAGTAAGCTGCCCAAATATTTTCAAAATAAATATAATAATGAGGATGGATTTGATACGGCTTGTACTGATAAGGAAGGTAAATTTATTTACTTTTCGAGTTATGGAAAATCTAAGAAAACGGGTAGGAATTTGTACCGTGCAAAAGCCCTAGACGAAGGTGGTTGGGGTGATTGGGAAGAATTAACTGCTCTCAATTCAAAGTATGATGAGGTTTTCCCTTTCTTCTCTGATGATGGTCGTACTTTATATTTTTCTTCTCAAGGTCATTCGAGTATGGGAGGTTTTGATATATTTAAATCAGTATATAATTCTATTACAAAAACTTGGACTGAACCTGTAAATATCGGTTTTCCGTATAATTCTACTTCAGATGATTTTTTCTACACGGTTACAGAGGATAATAAAGTGGCTGAATTTGCTTCTAATCGTGAAAATAATAAGGATAATATAACTATATATAAATTAAACTTACCTCGATATCAGGAGCAAAAACCCGTTATGAGTCCTGATGATTTGCCTAAAATTGCATTGATAGGACAAGGTAAAGAGGCTAAAATGGAGTATAGTCCTCCTATGCAGGATGAAACTAAGGAGATAGAACAGGAGACAGAAGCGAATACTGAATTGACTGCTAATAATAATACAAGTAAAGCACAAAATACTAATGACACTAAGCTTGAAGAGCCTGAATATTCTAATAAGTATAATGAGAGTCTGATTCCTTATTTTAATCTTAGTATTCCTGGTTATGGAGTGTATCATAATCTTGAAGAATTTAGATCAAGTGAAGCTAAGGCTGTGTATATTAAAGCAAAAAATGATGAATTTAATGCTGATAGTTTGGCTAAAATTATAAATTATGATAAAGCTTTATTGAAGTCAGCTTCTGAGTTAGAATCAATTAAGTTAAATGATAGAATTAAATTTTATTCAAATTTCAATTCTAAATATACTCAATCAAGTGAATTAAAAGTTGATAAGGCCATTGAGCTTGAACTTGCTACATTGAAGGGGACAGGAGTTAAGCAAACAGCTGTTGCCGAAGAATTTGTTGAGGAGACAATGGATGATGTTCCTAAAACTGATAATGGATTTTATAAACTTAGGGAGAGAGGTATTCATTATTATATACAGGTAGGATTGTTTTCTAATCAACAAAAGTTAGAGAGTTTTGGTAGTTTTAATTCGGCTATTACAGAAAAATATATTGATAACTTAAAACTTTACAGATACTTGGTTGGTAGTTTTGCACGATATGCTTCTGCATGGGAAGAGCTTAAGTCCATAAAACCAAAACATCCAAATGCGTTTATTGTTGTATACAAAAGTGGGGTGAAAACTACAGTGGATAAAACTTTAAATGATTCTGATCCTAACTACGAGCATGAACCATGGGATGAGTATCTGGCTAAAAATAATACTGCTAATAAGGATCAAGCTAAGAAAGAAATCTCAAAAAAATCTAATGCCAAGGATATTACATTTAGTATTCAGGTTGGAGCTTTTGCAGGAGAGGTTCCGGGCTATATAAAAGATAAACTTAAGAAATTTAAGAAATACAAAATTAACTACTCTAGAGGAGTGAATAATTATCTTATCTTAAGTTTGGGTAAATTTACTTCCTACTCTAAGGCTAGCAATCTGAAACAAGAATTACGTGAGGGTGGACTTGAAGATGCATTTACAGTTGCCTATCAAGGGGATGAGAAAATATCGGTAGTGAAAGCAGTCGAAATTTTAAAAAAGAAAAAATTAAATTATTATAGATAATAAAAAAATCCATCAAGCTGTATTGATGGATTTTTTTTTGAAAGTATGATAGAAATATATATATCATTAGAATTTTTTATGTACAGTATTTAACTATAGTTATTTACGAGTATAAAACTATATGTTCTATTCAATGTGACCAGGTTTCATAAGCCTTCCTCTTCGTATTTTTCTCCTTTCAAATCTTAGAAATCCCACTAAAAATATTATTAATACAGGAGCTAAGAAATTAATGTATTTAATAAATGCTTTTTTTGATTCCGAAATTTCTTTTAATGGTCTTGATAATATTCCTTTGGTTCTAAGACTTACTATATCCGAATCATCGCTTAGCCAGTCTACTGCATTTGAAAGTAGATTAATATTATCGGCTTGTATTTCTATTTTATTATGTCCTCTTCCATTTACAAGAAAACTACCATCTCCAAATACGCAAATTTTCGATTTTTTTTCACCTCCCATTTGTCCTTCTAATGCTGCTGCAACAGTTAATTCGGGATATAGGAAATCTGTATTGCGCCATATTTTACTGATATCAAAACTGATAGGTGTTTTTTGTTTTCCCGAAATATTTGATGTGAAAGCAAGAGGTTTATATTTTAGACCAATTTTATTAATATAATATATCGGACTTGCAAACTGCATAACCACAGATTCTATTCCATCTGTTATTTGGTGTTTGTTGAAATTGGTAATTATAGGAAGATATGGAAATACTATTTGTTGGCTTAAATAACTTGATCCATTTGGCTGAACTGTTACGGTACTGCAACTTTTGTCTACTACAAAAGAGTTTTCTACATATAATCCTTTATTTTCTAACCATTTTTCGAGTCCAGTATTAACGCCTACCCCAATTCCTTCATTCAATAGTGCATTGACTCTATCGATAGCGATCAGTATATTACCACCTTTAGCTAGATAATCATCAATTGCATCAAGTTGAAGTTTTGAGAAACTACCCCCAGGAGATATTATCAGTAGGGATTTGAATTGGTTGAGATTGTCAGTTGAAAGCAGTCTGATAGGTTTGATATCATATAGAACAGAAAGTTCTTTCATTGCCTGATTGATGCTACTTAGTTCTGGTTCACCATGTCCTTTTATATAGCCTATTTTGGGTTTATCGGTTATTGTTAATCTTTTTATTATTGTCGAAATATTGTATTCTAATCCTACACCTGGTTCAATATATGGTATTAAATCAGATTTATTTCCAACCTGGATTACCATACCTAGAAATATTTTCTGATATTTTAACTCATCCTTTTTTCTTAATTCTATTGATATTGGTGTGATACCAGCTTTTAATGCTTCCTTTTCTAATTCAGGATTTGTGCTTGGGTCTATGTATTGAAAATCAATATTTTTATTACTATACTCACTGTATTCGTGCAGTAAACTTCTCAGGTCTGCAACATGATTATTTAGATTTGCAGGTAGATTTTCAGAAATATAAAGAGTTATAATTATCGGTTTTTTTACTTCCTTTAATATCTTTTTGGTCGCCTTGTCAAGTGTGTATCTTTTGTCAGCTGTTAAGTCGATACGGTAGAAAAAAATAGAAGAAATTATATTTAATGAAACAACTAAGATAAAAACCAAACTGAGAGTAGAGATACTGGTTTTTCTTTTTTTTATTTTAAATTTTGAAAACATAGACTTTTAATTTTTTCTATTGGAAAGAATATTTTTTGCTGAGAATAAACATAAAATAGGTATAGAGAAGAAGAAGACCAAGTCTTTACTATCAAGTATGCCTTTGGATATTGATTCGAAATGATTTAATAGGCTTAAATAATTGAATAGTTTTGCCCAAAAACCAACAAATCCCTCTGATAAAAAATCAAAAATATAGTGAAAAAATATTCCAATCGATACTGTTGAGATTGAAGCAACTATTGGATTTGAAGATAAACAAGAGCACATTATTCCGATACTGATATATACCATGCTCATTAAAACTAAACCGACATATCCTAATATGATAGCTGAGTGATCAACCGATCCAATTGACCATAATGAAAAATAGTAAATTAGTGTTGGAGCAAGGGAGATTAGCACCAATACCAATATTGAAGAAAATTTACCTAGAATTAATTCCCAATCTGATATAGGTTTTGTTAAAAGTAATTCGAGTGTACCTGATTTCATTTCTCCTGCTATAGATCGCATGGTAAGTGCTGGAATAAAAACAAATAAGCTCCAGTAGGCAACTTGATAAAATGTTTCTAAGCTTGCTTGACCTGATACGAATATATCTATTCCATATAACCAGGTGAAAAATCCGCTAAAACCAAGAAATACTAGTATTAGTACGTAAGCTGTTAAGGAATCGAAGAATGTTTGTAATTCTCGATTCATAATTTGTATAAGCTGATTCATATATATTCTTTAATGTAATGTCAATTCTCTGAATATGTCCTCTAATTTAGTTTCTGTAGGTGTCAACTCTGAAATATAGTATTGGTTTTTCACACAGAAATCAAATATGTTTTTTATTGAACTTAAATCTTTTAATGACTGTATTTCATATAAATTGTCCTTTGAATTGATGAAATCAACAGACTCTATCGTTTCTATTTCTTTCAATTTGTCAAATATCTCATTCGGGTCACCTTCTTGTATCCCAACTCTTAGTATTTCATTTCCGCTAGCTTGCTTTCTTAACTCTTCGGCTGTTCCGTCAACTACAATCCTTCCATTGTTTATTATTATTATTCTATCGCATGTAGCTTCTACTTCTGCCAATATATGAGAACTTAGTATCACCGTCTTTTCCTTGCCTATTCTTTTTATAAGTTCCCTAATTTCAACTATTTGGTTTGGGTCTAATCCAGTGGTAGGTTCATCTAGAATTAGTATTTCTGGATCATGTATTAGAGCTTGAGCTAGTCCTACTCTTTGCTGGTATCCTTTTGATAATTCTCCTATTAATTTATGCTTTTCTCCTTCTAATCCACATATCCTTATCATGTCAAGTATTCTTTCAATGATGAGATGTTTTGGAACCTTATGTATTTTTGCAATAAATTTTAGAAAATCCACAATATTCATATCATTATATAGTGGATTATTTTCGGGAAGATAACCAATAGTAGATTTTATTTGGCCTGGTTGTTCTAATATGGAGTATCCGCCAACTAGTACATCTCCGCTTTCAGGTTTTAGGTAGCAGGAAATCATTTTCATTGTTGTAGTTTTTCCTGCTCCATTAGGACCCAAAAGTCCTAGAATTTCACCACCTTTAACTTTAAAGGAGATATTATCAACAGCTTTTTGCTCACCGTATTTTTTTGTTAAATTCTTTACGGAAATATCCATATTTTATTGATTTACTTTGATTTATCTTGTTTTGAATTTATCTGATGAATTCAATGTCCTTGTTTTGAATTCATCAGATAAATATAAATAAGAAGAAAAGTTATTTTAATAATATATAATGAATTATACTATAATCAAGTAATTTAACAAAAATAAAAAAATAGATGAGAGTGAAATTAACAAAGGTTTATTTTAACATATATTAACATGCTGTATTTTACCTTACTAAAACGAATTAATAATGCTAGAATATAGGGCTGGTTTTTTGAACTTTTGTCACCATCGATAATCTCAGGAAATTTAGTTCACTTAGTGTCGAATAATGTATTACTTGACTTTTAGAATTGTTGTGGTCTTTAGTTTTTGATTGTGTATATATTTGAAATCCAGTTGTTGTAGGGGATTTCATCTCCAATAAGCTATTTATATTTTATTGTCCGATATGATGTATCAAGAATTTTTGTATAAGATAGTTTTACTCATCCTTGTCGGCAGCTGATGTGTATAGCTTATGACTGATAGGTTCACAGCTGTCAAAATAATATTGGCTTAGCATGTATTTCATATTTTGAGCGAGCTAATTTGTTTTTCTGATTGCCTATATTCTTAGTATATAATTTTTTAGAGGGGTATTATATTGTAAGCAAGCAGAATTAATACAATTTTTATTGACTTAATTCTGCTTGCTGTTCAACACCAAGCTATAAAAAGGAAAGAAATAAGTAGTTTGATGTTTTAGATATGCTTACTTACAAGCATGAATCCATTTGCAGATGGCTTTAGCAACTTTAGTAGGACCATCTGATATTATTGCTGTGATAGATCCAATAAATGCTAATGCAGCTTCTACAGAAACATGAGCAAATTCTGCTAATGCAATTACTGCGGCAGATTCAACTGTAAGATCTGCTATCCCTACAGCACCTACTCCAATTATGATAGTTGCCACAACAAATGCTCCTGTCATACAACTGTAACACTTTACTTTTCCAAATATAGACCCTTCTAGCATCTGATTACTTCCATCTGCCACACCAGCTAATGACTGAGTGAAGTCAGAACCCAAACTTTTAAAAAATACATTAAAATCTTCTTCATTTGTAGTTGATAAATCCAGACCTCCTTTACTAAAATACTCTAAAGGATTTGCAATTAAGTTAGCAGCTTTATCAGGATTATTAAATGCTTCTTGAAGAAGTTCTTCTGTCCTTTCTTGATAAATTTCTAAATTCATTTTTTGTTGTTTAATGATTTTGCCTACTCTAATTCAGTTTTCGGCCAACCTGTATTGAAGCAATTTATAGTATTGAGTAATACCTTCTATTTTTTTAATCTCTTTTTTGAATGTTTTAATTTTATGTATTGTAGGTGTTTAATTGCTAGAATACCAATTCTAATTGGAATATATTTCTTGATTGTAAGGTTTATTTTTTAAGAACTTTTATAGTTGTAGTATACTGTTTTGCATTTAAGTATAAAATATACATACCACTATTTAGATTTGAAACGGGAATTTGTATATCTGAACTCAGTCTATTGTATGTTTTTTTAAAAACAATATTACCCGATGTGTTATATAATTCAATTGAGAATTTCTTGTCTAAAACATTTTTTATATTTATATGTAATACATCCTTAACAGGGTTTGGATATATGCATATATCATTGTCCTTCGCAATTTCAGCGATACCCATAACGCTAGTAGAGATTATATTAAAAGATTGTTGTATTTTATTCTGACCGTCATTTATTTCTATTACTATATGATCTTCACCAGGTTTAGGAGGAGTGCCGCTTAAACAACAGGTATTATTATTTGTTGAAAATTCTAGCCAATCTGGCTTTTCTAATATCGTTATTGTACATTCATCATTATCTTGGTCTTCAAATTCTATTTCATATAGATATAAATCTTCTGTATTTGTTTCTAGTAATGGTTTTGATATGAATACAGGTGTGTCATTTACATTATTTACACTGATTGTAAACTCTTTACTAAATGTTAATCCACCTTGGTCGGTTACAGTAATATTCAGATTATGTATATTTTTGTCTTCGAAATCAATAATAGATTTAGTTATAAGTTTATCTCCTTTTATTTCAAAATTTGGGTTGTCTGGTATAGAGTAGGTAAAGGTTTGTTCTGTTTTTGAATCTATATCCTTTGCGGTTAATACAGCTATTTCTGTTCCTATTTCTATATTTTCATTTATTTCATTATTTGATAATTCAAGACTTATAGGCTTTTCATTTACATTATTTACATTTATTGTAAACTCTTTGGTCAAACTCAAGCCTGTCTTATCTGTTACAGTAATATCAAGAATGTGTTTATCCGCCTCTTCAAAATCTAAAGTAGATTTAGTTATTAGTTTATCTCCGACTATTTTGAACAGAGAATTATTTTCTAAACTATATGTAAGAATTTCATCATCGTCCACATCAGTACCTGTTAGCTTACCTATCTCGTGTTCTGCTTTCAAGTTTTCATCTATTTTATTATTTGATAACTCTAAATTGCTTGGAGCATCATCATCAACTGGTTTAATATTGATTATAATCTCTTGTTCGATATAATAATCAGGCATGATTTGATTACGCTGAGTACGACTATGAACTCTTAGCTTAAGCTTATTGGTACCGTATTTATTTGGCTTCGTTGACAATTCGATTTTATCATATTCTATATTAATTTCTACAGAGTTTGAATCTGTATCTAGTATTTTATAATAGTTTTGATAGGTCATTCCCACAGATGGAGGTGAAGCAAAGTATTCTCCTAGGTTTATCGTTTGGTTTCCTTGATCTTCATTTAATTCTATAGCTGTGTTTTTAATAAATCTTGGAAATAAATAGGATACCTGGCTATATGGAGTGCATATAATATCATCAGGAATATTACAATTTTCGCCGTCAGGATTGTTTTTGGAATTATATGGTCCCAGTTCATTTCCAAACCAGTTGTTCGCTATAGAAAATATTGGATAATGATCACCTTCTATTAGATTTGTACAATTTGTGAAATCATTATACTTTATATCTAGCCCTTCGAAATTAGCATCCGTGATTTTATTTCCTTCAAAACGAAAGACATTTTCGCAATTGCTTATTCTCAATCCTTGAAATTTTAATTGACTATTATCTCTAATTACATAGGCGGTAGTTGCATAATTAATATTTACTTGACAGTTAAAATTAAGATCATGTATTATTGGAAGGTCTAGGGTTCCCCAATCACCTTTGCATGGCTTTGTAGCATCCCCATCACCATTAGTATCTCCTCCATAGCTATCGTCTTTATATGAAGTGAAAATTACAGGAATATATCGATAATCTCGATTATCTAGCGTCCCATGATTATCAGCAATATAACTGTTGTACTTAGACTTGTATATTATGTTTGCATTTTCTTTAAACTTTACAATAACCCCTGAATGAATATATATATTACAAAAAAGGGTTAAGTCTCCTTCTACAACATAAATACTTCCTTTTTGTAGAAATAAAGATTCACGTATTTCTCCTGTCAATACATATACTTGATTGGGTTTATACGCAAAACCAACTGCAACGCAGTTATCCCATAAGATTTCTCCTGATTTTAAAACTGTATATATAACATATTCTCTTTTTTCAAGATTTTTTACTTCCGTATCTACAAAAGTATTGGTTTTTATCAATTCTTTATTAATTCTTATATTTTTATTATAAAAATCCTGTCTTGTAATATAGTAGCCTTCAACCTCTTCTTTTGTGTAGTGGTTCCAGGTTAATGTTATTTGACTATCCTCTGTTTTTGATGCTTTCATATCTAATCTTACTATTCTCATAGCAGAATAGCTGCTTAAAGAATAAATACAAAATAGAATTGTAATTATAGTATATTTTTTAATCATAACTGAAGTTTTATTGTGTTCCTAAAGTAGATATTATTATACCAAGTGTATTAAATTATTTATAAACAATAATATTATATAATAAAATAGAATCTGTGTTATATACCTGTTAAATAAATACTATATTTACAGTGCAATTTTTAAAAAAGATCAATAAAAATCAAAAAATAGTACTATACATTTTAATATACATCTAGTTAAAGTGGTATATATCAGCTTTAAACACGCAATCTCTGATTGCTAAAGATATTTTATATGAAAAAAATTATATTTAGACTTAGTGCACTTGTTTGTCTTTTTTTAAGTAGTTATAGCTGTTTTTCATTTAACAAAATAGATTCTCTAAAAAGGAATTATATAGAGCAAAAAGGAAAACAAAGGTTAAGAACTGTTCTTAAAATTGCGAAAGAATATTCTTATTCGAATGATGCTGATTCTACATTATATTATGCTAATAAAAGTTTGAAACTTGCTGATAAATTAGCTGATGACTATTCATATTTAGCTTCCAAATTGTATATATCAGCAGGATATTTTACAAAGAATCAGTATGTATTCTCAAGAAAAATAGCTTTAGAAGCTTGTGAGCGAGCAAAGGTTTTGAAATTTAATAAATTAGTTCTGCAATTGGGGTACATGGTAGGTAGAACATATCAAAAGCAACATAAATATAGTATTGCAATAAATGAGTATAGCAAGTTGTGGGATTTATTTGTATTGAAAAGTGATTCTATAAAACTTACAAATCATGTAATTAATTATTTAAAAGAAATTTCTAAGCAGATCAGTTATTCCTACTTTTACTCGGCTGACTGTCAGAAAGGTATTGAGTATTTCAAAAATATTATAAATAGAGATATACAATCAGTCAATGATCAATTGAAAAGAGCTATTTATTCAAATATCTCCTTTCTATACAGTCAAGGAAATGATATGAATTTATCACAATTTTATCTATTAAAGGCATTAGAGATAAGTGAAAAATCAAAAAACCCAAATGATATGTATCAAGATTATGCATATTTGGGTTCCAATTATTATAATTTATCTGATTATAATAATGCTATAATCTACTTTGAAAAAGCTCTAGGAATTGCAAAAG
The DNA here is from genome assembly GCA_025210485.1 of Marinifilaceae bacterium. Lineage (GTDB taxonomy): Bacteria > Bacteroidota > Bacteroidia > Bacteroidales > Marinifilaceae > JAOARN01. The sequence goes on from JAOARN010000119.1 coordinate 93,171, forward strand.
AACAAAATTCATCAAGAAAAATAGCCTGGATTTTGAATAATTTATCTTCCTCGTATTTAGTAATGGGGAAGATAAAGAATGCCCTAGATATAAAATATGAAAGTATGGATATGTTTAGTAAAAATAAAGATTCACTTGGTTTGGGATATGTACATACAAGTTTGGCAGAAAATTTTATAAGATGGAGAAACTACAAATCTGCTAGATTTCATATAAATAAAGCTCTAAAGATATATAAGAAACTAGATTCAAAGCAAAACATATTAGCATCCTATAAGATTATTTGCAGAGTTGATGTCTCTGAGCAAAAATATGATTCACTGGAATATCATAATAAATTTTTGAATAAAAGCTTAATAGATAAAACGCATAAAGTTCTTGCTGCAGAACATCTATATTTTAATGGAATATTAGAATTTTATAAATATAATAATCCAGCTCAAACAATTAAATACTTTGAAAGATGCATAGAGATATCCGATAGCATAAATAAACCCATTGTATATATAGCCCTTAATAATGAGTTAAGTAAAGTCTATTTTTCAAGAAAACAATATAGTAAAGCCATACAATATGCAAGAAAATCATGGTCATTGACAGACAAAGTTAGAAGTATAAAAGATAAAAAGGATATTGCAGTTCAGCTTACTAAATGCTACGAGGCATTAAATATGCAGGATAGTGTTGTGAAATATCTAAAAGTTCAAAACAAACTAAACGAGGAAATATTTAATCTTGATAATATACTTGCAATGTATGAAAAAGAGCGTTTGTCAAACTTGGATGATATTAATAAAGAGAATAAAAACTTGATTAAGAAAAATATATTCTTTTCTCGAATGTTGAATAGTTCCATATACTCATTTATTCTAATATTAACATTATTAACTATAGGAGGAATAATTCTATCGAAATTAAGGAAAAAAAGATTTTTACTTTCTATAAAACAAAACGAAAGAGAGAAAATAAATATTATTACTAAAGCTGAAGAAAATGAACTTAAACTAAAACTAGAAATTACGGAACTAGAAAGAACAAAAACAGATTTGTGTGAATCATTAAATAAAATAAAGCAAAATGTAGTTTCTGATGATGAGAAACTAGAATTACATTGCATCAAAAATAAAAAGATAATCACACGAGATGCTTGGGATGATTTTATGATAAATTTCAATAAGGTTTATCCTGAATTCTTCTACAAGCTTAGAAATAAGTACCCTGATTTATCTCCTAATGAAGAAAAAATATTGGCACTAATAAAGTTAAATCTTAAAACAAAAGAGATGGTAAATATTATGTGTATCTCAACTAATAGTTTGAATATGGCAAGATATAGGTTGAGAAAAAAAATGAGTCTAGAAAAGAATGATAAATTAGAAGAAATTGTAAGTGATTTGAATTAAAACTCTTTTTTTTATTTTTTGATATGTCTCGTCCTAGAATAAGCTTACAATAAAAAGCTTAAAAATGGAACAAACATTGGTTTTGTATCTAATTATCAATGTATAACCAACAATAAATCCTTCTTCGGACATCTGTCTTCCATGAAAAATATTTTTTTGTGTGAAAATGAATTATTCTTATTCTTTTTGTGTGAATTTTAATTATAAATATAATATGAAAAATCATCATATTCCATGAATAACGATATTGTTTTTATTTAATTATGAAAAGCAATAGTTGATATAGCAGCTTTGTATGATACTCAACGGTTAGTATATGAAAAGTAGGTGATTAGGAAGCATGAATTATTCGGTTAGCACAAAGTTATATGCGAGTTAAAACCTTTGAATTTATTACTGTTTTGCCTATTTTTTGCACATTATCTGTGCGCTTAGAACACAGTATTTGTAAGTTCTATAAAAAGTTTGAAAATATAAACCTATTAATATAAAACAAAAACAAATAGATAGTTCTTTTTCAAGAGGTTTAAATTCTTATAAATTGAATTGCATTACCAAGGATTAGCTAGTCGTTTGCTTTGTATTCTAAATATTGGAAATGGGAGAGAAGCTCTAAAAATGAAATTTTTTATCGTAGAAACGCACGGCCGTGCGTTTCTACGATAAAACCTGCACAAACAATCTTATTTTGCAACAGATCATTCTGTTCCTAAAATTAGTCATCAGTAAGGAACCGTCTTATACTAAAACCGCTAGCTTTATGCTGAGTTTGCCGAAGTGTATGGTGTGAGAGGTTCATCCCATCAGTTATCTACTGGTGAGGGGGATGGTTGATTGTAGGGCATTTTTATTCATTTTCCAATATTGAAGCTTCCCAACCAATTATGGCTTTCTTTCTTGTCGGATTCCAATGGTAGCCACCAATATTTCCTGATTTTTGAATTACTCTATGGCATGGAATTAGGTATGCTATCGGATTGTTTCCTATAGCTGTTCCCACTGCTCTCGATGCTTTTGGATGCTGAATCGCTTCTGCTATTTCTCCATAAGTAGAGAGATTTCCATAAGGAATGGATAATAATGCTTCCCAAACTTTCAATTGAAATTTTGTTCCTTTCAAATGTAATTTTATTTCATTTAGATTAGTCCAGTCGTTACGGAAAATAAATAAAGCATTTTGTTGAAATTTATCAGATTTCTGATTGAATGTTGCATTGGGAAAGATGGCTTGCAATTCTTCAAAGGCTAAAGTGTCATCTTCACTAAAAGCCAAATGGCATATTCCTTTGTTCGTAGCTGCCACTATGATTTTGCCGAATGGACTTTCTGCAAAACTATAATTGATTATCAGGCTTGAACCACCGTTTTTATATTCTCCAGGAGTCATGCCCTCTATTGTTACAAACATGTCGTGAAGCCTTCCTGTACCAGATAAACCCATTTCAAAAGCAGTGTCAAATAAATTGCTTTCTTTTTTCCTTAGCAAACTCTTTGCATAATTTGAGCTGATAAATTTCAAGTATTTTTTTGGACTAATTCCTACCCATTCCTTGAATAAACGCTGAAAATGGAAGGGGCTTAGGTTTACATGTTCCGCAATTGCATCTAGTGATGGTTGCTCTTTAAAGTTATTGTCTATAAATGCAATAGCCTCTGCAATTTTATCGTACTGATAAGTTTTATTATTATCATGCATGGGTTTAGTCTATTTTATTTAAAATATAGTATGTCTTTAATTATACTGATTGTTTGGCATTGAGCTTCTCAATATTCAATCTTAATACGAGAACATTTTCTAATTGTTTATTTGAATATTCGTTATCAAATTTTCCGTAATGTTCCATTATTAGGTCTAACCCATTTCTCTTTTGTTCAGTTTCATTTATGATTTCAATTGTTCCACACCCAATAATTGAACGATATTTAGTTGTCCACTTACAGGAAATATCATCTTTAGCAATTTCAGAGTATTGCTCAATTAAAAAACTTGCTTTGTTGTTCTTTCTGATTAAATCAATTTTCTTTCCAAGCTTGGCACAATGAAAATACAAACTATTATCATGATATCCGTAGTTTAATGGAATCATATATGGATAATCATTATCGGTCAATGAAATTCTGCAAATTTCTGATTTTAATAAAATCTCTTGAATTGTATTTTTATCTAGTATCTCTTTATCTTTTCTTCTCATGTCGAATTTACTTTAAATAATTAGAGTATTCTATATTTAATTCTTTGATCAGTTTATCAATCTCCTTTTCTGTGGTATTATAATTTGTAATACAAGCCCTAAAAGTAGGCATTCCATTTATAGGATAAACAGATAGCCATGATTTGCCATTTGATAGTATATTATCCAAAATATTTTTTGTGAAATTGATATCAGTTTCAAATTCTTTTTTTGTGAAACAGACAACAGGCAAATCAGTGTTATTTTTTATTAGCCAACCATTTTCTATCAGCTGATTTTTTAAATATTGCCCCATCTTTGCCTGATGATTTATGGTTTGTTCATATCCCTGCCAACCATAAAATAGGAGCGAAAGATATACTTTTAAACCAATGAATCTTCTCGACCATTGAATAGAATGTGTAAATGGTTCGGTAACCGTAAGTTTATCTGCTTCTTTAGGCATATATTCTGTTGTAATTCTGAACGTTTTCCCAAGAATATCATTTCTCGATGTCAAAAATATACTTGTTCCCATTGGTACCGACATCCATTTATGAGCATCAAAAGTAATGGAATCAGACTTTTCGATACCTGTTAATTGGTGCTTCAAATCCTGACTTAAAATGGCTCCACCTCCATACGCGGCATCAACATGAAACCAAATGTTGTTCTTTTTGCAAATGGAACTTAGCTGATTCAATTCATCAATTGTCCCTGTCCCAGTAGTTCCAGCAGTTCCAATAATCATTAATGGTGCATAAATTGAAGAGTCAAGTTCATTTAGTTTTTGCTGTAAAATCTCCGTATCCAATTTTAATTCATCTGTAACAGGAATTGATTTTACAAGATTATATCCAATCCCAACAACTTTTGCGGCTTTTTGAATAGAGTGATGAGCCTCTGCAGAACAAAATACAACAGGTTTTTTGTCTAAACCAAATACTCCATCCTTAGCAAAATTTGGATATTTATGGTTCAAAGCACAGAGCATTGCAGTAAGATTGGCTTCAGCTCCTCCTGTTGTGAAAACACCATCTGCATTTTTGTCGTATCCAAATTTATTTGCAAATTCCCTAATTATTAACTCCTCTACTTCAACGGCAAAAGGGGCATGGCTCCAAGCAGCTAATTGAGGGTTATAGGTAGCTGTGATTAGGTCAGCGATAATTCCTGCATAATTTGAACGTGGATTGAACAGCCCAAAATATTTAGGATGTGGTGTATGAACACTAAAGGTCTCAAGTCCATTTGTTACGTGTTGGATAGCTTTATCTGGTTTGATTCCATTAACTAAGTCTGTGGAAAGAAGCGATTCTCTAATTTTATTAATATTTAAATCTGGATTGGTCTTAAAATCTTGTGTTAAGCTATAATAGTTCTCCAGCTTTTCAAATACTATTTCGAGTATTTCTTTTCTCTGTTTATTGTCAAAATCAAATTGCATATTAATCTCCTTTTAAATGTTTTGACAAAATTGTCAATTTTCAAAACCTAATAAAACCCGATTCTTGCGGTTTTTCAAATGCCCTACAACGGTCAGGGCTATTCGGAGCTTAGGATTTCAATGAGCCAAACTTTTACTTAACCAATTAGCAAAAACCGTAATTTATTTTTATATTTTTTTCCAAAACCTAAATGATGGTTTTGACGACATTTTTTTCTTATTCTAAATTTTCAAGCTAGCACGAAACCCAGATTCAGACTCAGCTATTTATAAAAGAAAGATTAATTTGCCTATAAACAAAGAGAAAAGTGGTATTCGTCGTCCACTACAATTCAGTACATTAGGTTATGGCTTTGTTTCTTCGTATAAAAAAGGAGAGAAAGGGAAATATCAACTAATTGTAACTAAAAAGAAGTGGGACCATTTTAAACATAAACTGAAAGAGATAACTCGAAAAACTATACCTATAGATTTTGAAGAGAGAATTTATCGATTGAAGTTACAAATGCGAGGCTGGATAAACTATTTTAGATTGGCTAATATTAAGTCAAAAATAAAGAAATAGGATGAATGCTTAGGTAATCGTCTCCGATATTGTATATGGCATCATTGGAAAAAGCCAGAGCGAAAAAGGAAAAACCTAATTCGCTTAAAAGTTGACCAAGGACAAGCTTATGCTTGGAGCAGCACAGGTTTAGGAGGTTGGAGAGTAGCACAAAGTCCAATTCTTAATACCACTATTACCATAGAACGCTTGAAGAAAAGAGCTTATATTAGTATGCTTGAATACTAATATAAAATCAGTCATCATTAACGAACCGCCGTATAGGAGAACCGCTTGGTATGCTGAGTTTGATTAAGTATCTAGTGGTGTCAGAGGCTCATATCATCAGTTATCTACTGGTGGGACGGTCTATTCGATTAGGTTTTCGTGCTTTTTTCTCCGCAGTCTTCCCATGCGTTGGAGCAGCCATACTCTTTGCCAAGCTTAGGACTGTGCGTTGGCTTTTTTGAGTAACTTGGCAATGTGTATTATTACAAAAAAGAATTCCAATTTTCACTTTACCAAAATGAAAGAACTATTAGTTTAAAAAACTAACAATGATATTGCAATATTAATTCAACTACTTTTTGACTTTTCTTCATATCTTTTTATAGAACAAACTGATGAATATGTCGAAACAGAATATGGAACTAGGTAAGTTACCAATATCTGTATCTTTTGGCCCCCACTTAGTGTATTAGCAAAAATATCAGAACCATGATTGATTAAACCCAAGATTGTTCCAACAATAATTGAAAGCTTTAAAGCTGTTTGAATAACTTCTTTTGAAAAAACTAATTTAAGTATCATTACTCTTCAACTCTTTATTTATTATCTTTTTCTTGAACCTTTGTCACATTCGGTTTTTCACGCAAAATACTCTTATCAACGTCGAACCACCATTTTTTTTCAGGTCTAGCTTTGCCGTAACCTAATAAATCATCGCCCCATACAATCAGCTTGTTCATAATGGGTAAATTTCTGATTGTCCATCTAGCCAAATCATGAATCCAACCTTGTGACTTGTTAAATGGACACACTTTAATGCATTTGCCACAACTTGAGCCGTTAGGGTTACTTAATCTGAATTTAGAGCAATTCGCATAATCAAAATCATATTTTTTATAGCCATTGTGTACTATCTTGTTGTCACTCTTTGAAATAGATTGAGATGGACACTCAATGGCGCATTTCTTACACACTTTACAAAATGCTTGAACCCCAAATTTTATTGGCTTATCGGTAGCCATTGGCATATTTGTTAAAACTACAGATGCTTTAAAACGGCTTCCTAAGCTTGGATTGATTACTATACCGTAACGACCCATCTCTCCAATACCTGCAAGTTCGAGCAATGGCGGAACAATAACCTGATAATCCATTAGGTGGTTATCTTTAGCATCAAAACCTTGCATTTGAACATACTTTGCCATTGCTGAAGCAATAAAGGCAGCTTTAGAGTATGACATAAAACTTTGGGCAGCTGAGATCCAATCTTTTCCATCTGAAGCATCAAGCGTATCGTAATCTTGGTCAACAGCAATACAGATAGCATACTTGTATTTCTTTTGAATCACACTTCCATCTTTATCGTGACTATAATAAGCATAATCAGGGATTTCACAGATTCCAACTAAATCGGCTCCCATAAAATCACCATAGCTTTTAATGTGTCTCGAAACAACTTTTATATCTGAATGTAACGGTTTTGGCTTTTTCTGTAAAGAACCTTTCATAAATGACATTGGCGATTTTGACATGCCTGAATCCTTGTTGCCTATTTCTGGTTTGCCTCCTTTTTGCGACATATCAGGCATTTTGCCTGACTGAAAGAAATAACTCATAATAGACATGTCTATCCCGGACTTTATCTTTTCCTTAGGATTTTTTATTTTGGAACCATACTCTCCTCTAAAAGCCCTATTAAATCCAGTTTTCCTTTCGTCAAAACGCTCTATTTCTCCAACAATCTCTGTTGTTGGTTTATCAATTATTTTATAATTTGTTTTGGAATACTTTCCAATTGGGGATTTACCTTTTAATACTTTCGACAGCTCCTTATTTTTGCACATAGTCTTCATTTTTGATGGCTATGATTCTGAACAAATACATAAACCAATTAATACTTTACAAAAGTAGAGTGATAATGAGTTGTACTAAAGGTCAATCTATATCGAAAAGAGGTTAATGTGAAACCAGATTCATCTTTTTCAGAAATTCGTTAGGGGAATAACCAGTATGCTTAATAAAATACTTTCTAAAATTTGTAGGTTCACCAAAGCCTAACTTGTATGCAATTTCTTTTACCGAATGCGGTGATATAACAAGTAGTCTTTTGGCCTGAAGTACTACATAATCGTCAATTAGAGCTTTTGCAGTTTTATTAACCATATGCTTACAAACTTCATTTAAATGCTTATAAGATATATTTAAAGTAATTGCATAATCCTTTGCATTACGTCTATGTTGGTAATCTTGTTCAACTAGCTGCTTGAAATTCATAAAGTACTCCTGATATCGATTTTGAGTAATTAAATCTGAGGATTCTTCGCTAACGAGGTTTAATAAAAAGTAGCTTAATAAAGCTCCAATCTGATTAGATTTTACATTTACATTATTGCTAATTCCACTTAGTAATAAATCGATTAATGTTTTATTGTTTTCTGGATTATTAAAGATTAAATGTTTTTGATTGTGGTTGTATAGAAATGGAATTTTACTTAGCGTGGATTGTGTTATATGTTTATGTAAGAATTCTTCCGAAAACACTAAAAGATTTCCCTTGTAATTTGATTTTGTATCAAAGGCATGAATCTGATCTTTGGTAATTATTAGGCTATCGCCAGCTTTTAAGTGTACCGTTTTAAAATCTACAGTATGTTCAACTTTACCTTCTGTAAGTATAAGGATGGCAAAAAAATCTATCTGATGGTATTGGTATTTAACTTGCCTGTAGGTAGAATTATTTTCAGTTAAGAAACTATCCAATGAGGCCATTTTAAAACCTTTGGTGTCGGAATCTTTTGAATATTTAAATACAACTTTTTTAATACCTTTTTTCATCTTATCACAATTGTATTTTACAAAAATACGCTTAATATCAAGATTGAGAAATCGTCTTGTTTTCTCATGTTTTCAATATTTCACCTTTTTTGTTTTTTTGCCCTGATGCAATATATATAAACTCTAAAAACTTTTGTATTGTGTGTCGGCAAAAATTTGGCTCTTTTGCAAGCTGAAGCGTCAGCTTGTGGATTTGAGCTTGCGAACGTGCCAAATGTACGTTGGCTGGTCGCTCTTTGCATAAAACCTAACGGACGAGGCTATGAAGCGTAAGTGAGATTTAACCGTACTCACTTTCAAACTTAGCAAAGCCAAAGCGTTGTATTTGTTTTTATCTTTTCATTTCAAAGCCAAATCAACGATTTGGCGCTACTCGCCGAAGCTACGAACCAACCAAAATGAGCTGGCTCACTTATGCTTTATGAGCCATTGTGTGTGCTCTGCATGTGCATTTAGAACACAGTATTTGTAAGTTCTATAAAAAGTTCGAAAATACAAACTTTTTAACATAAAACAAAAACAAATAGTTAGTTCTTTTTCCAGAGGGTGTAAGTCCCTTATACAGGGAGTC
>JAOARN010000120.1 GCA_025210485.1 Marinifilaceae bacterium
CCATCTGCAATATTATATGCTTCACAATAGTTGATAGCTTGAGCTCTATGGACATTTCCGTCTTAATCAGGATTTCTGGATTAATAGATTAACAGGATTATCTTGAATTTCCTGTAATCAAAAAATACTAAGCAGACAAATCATCTATTAGGCTTAAACAATCTTTTATTATACACTCTTTTAAAATCGAGACTAGTCGATCCAAAATTAATTAAAAGTCCATCTGCGATATTATATGCTTCACAATAGTTGATAGCTTGAGCTCTATGGACATTTTCTATTTTTTCTATTGCTTTTATTTCGAGCATTACTATTCCCTCAATAAAAAAATCGACTCTACGAGTTCCTATTTGTTTCTCACGATAAAATATTGGCATTTCCATTTCTCTTTTATGTGAAATACCATTCAACTCTAATTCAATTGATAAAGCACGCTGATAAATGACTTCTTGAAAACCATTACCTAACAATCTATGAACTGTCATAGCACATCCAATCACCTTATGTGTTAATGTATTTATTTTATCTTCGTCTCTTAGCATAGTTATTTATTTTATAATTCTGATAATCTTAAATTAATAATTATATTTTAAATTTCATCCAAGTTTTAAATAGCTATATTGTTTTGCATAAATCCCTTTCGCTCAAAGCTTTTTCAAGATTCATAAGATAATCTTGTATATCCTGTAATCAAATTAATCCTGTTCAGACAATTTTTCCTCCTTATCTTCTCTTATATACCTATAATTTTTATCCTCATAAGTATGCTTGTCTTCATTAAATTTTAATGTTTCAAAATCGACTCCTTCTATGAGTTTATCTGTAAAGTATAAATTGTTTTTGTCTCTAAAGTAGCCAAAGCTTAAAGATTTGAATGTTTCAGCATCTACATCCTCTAAATGTTCTATTCCCATATAGATTTTATCATTAATTCTAAAGAAAGCTTGCTTTTCATAATAAAAGATGTCGCTTTCATTTATTGGGAAGGTGAATAATTTTGGAGCAGTTTCATTGTCTCCATAATAGTGAAAAGTGTACAAGGCTGACTCATTTCTGATAGTATAATCGTCTAGCACTTCAAGGCTATTAAAATCAATATTTAATGTGTCAAAAACTATATGTGTTTCATTTTCCTTAGTTTTACCTAGTAGATATAAATTTTGATCATCTTGTGCAAAGGAATAATTTAACTTCTTGAAACTCGCAGGATCTATATTAGTCTTTTTGTTTTCATAAAAAAGAAAATTTTTATCCTTAGCAAACCCAGCTGCTTCTAAATTTTTATATGAATTAGGATCGGCTCCCTCGACTTTAGCTACAGGTTTTTCACCATATTTTTCTGCGAAGTTAATTATGAACACATTTTTTGTATCGTGAATACTCATAAAGTCGATAAAGTGAATCGTATCCAAATCAATATCCAAATAATCCAATTTATGAGATTCGAAATAAAGATAGTTTTTATCTCTAGCCCAATAATAATCAGACAAAACCCGAAAGCTTTCCACATCAACATCCATTACCGTTTTGCCTAACTCAAACCAATTGCCCATAGCGCAGAAATAGATTTGTTTCTCATCAAGGGAATAGTAATAATTTGAGTTGTTTTTGTCCACTTTTTCACCCAGCGAGGAACAAGAAGGTAAAATAGTATTGATTAAAAGTAAAAATAAATAACCAATGGGTCCATGTCTCTTTTTTGTCAACTTCTTTACTATCATATTAATTATTGCTAAACCTAAAAATAGGCTGATATATGGGTGATTGTAGATAAAATTCATATTTATTTAGTTTTGCTGATTATTAATAATTAAGCTTTCCTATTTTGTTTTGCTTCAATCATTTTGCATAGATCTTCTCTTATCTCAACAAAATGTTCATTGTCGATAATATCTCTAAAATTGTGAATGTGGTATTGATTAGAAAATAAATCCATACACTCATTAAGTGCAACTAAAGCTTTGTCTTTCATTTTTAAGCGGAGATAGGTTTTTGCCAAGCCATAATAGGGTTGAGTATAAAATTTTTCGCCCAGCTCACAACTCTCTTCAAAACATAGAATAGCCTGATTTAAAGTCTCTTTATTTTCAAAGTTTTCTATAAATTGAGCATAATTATAAAGAGTCTCTCCATATTTTAAAGAGTGTTGAAAATCGGTTAATCTCATTTTAGCCTCTTTTAAAACCTCTAGAGCTTCTTTGTATAGATTAATTGCTTCTATTTTATTGTTTCCTCTTAATTGATAAATTGACATTTTCTCAAGAATGGAACTTAAATAATGTACATTTATCCAAGTAGCATTTTCAATCTCAACCGCCTTTTTGTAATAATTGTAGGCAATTTTAAGATGGGTGTAGTTTTCAAATCTAAGGCCTAATTTTTCAAACAATCGCCCTATGGCTTTTATAAAATGTTCGTCCTTAATCTCTAAATATTCTAGATATTTTGAAAGCTGAAGAATCTCCTCCCACATCAGATTAATAAATGCTTGGGTTATAAAAGCAGAATTCTCCTTCTCTTTTTGTTCAGTTTGTTCATAGCCCTCCACAATTTCAATCAAGGAATTTCCCCAATAATAATAAATACTCTTATCTTCTTCGGCATAGTCTTTTATTTCAGATTGAAAACAAGAGAGAAAATCATGATGAATATCCTCAAACTCTGGAGATTCTTTGGTTAATAGATTATAGGTAAATTTTAAATAAGAATCTATGCTTGAGCCATTGAATCCATAAAAAGCATTGGGATCTTTTTCATTTTGCTCAATATGCAATGCCTTTAAATAGAACGATTTTATTTCCTCAAATCTTGTTGGGTCAAATTGCTTTGTCATTTCACATAATTTAAACGATTGCTCTGCCAAATCCGTTAAAATATCATTGTCATTTTCTGAAATGGCAAGCTGTTTTTTATAATGATCTATGCATAAATTTAAATACTTAATTTGCTCTTCTTTATCGGTGCTAACTGATGAAAGTATCTCATATACTTTTGCCTTATACTCATTATAATCTTCAAAATCAGGAATCAAAACCTTTATTTGTTCTACCGATTCCATCAAATCCCAAATGTCCTCTAAATTTTTGAATTTATTACACATAAAATCATAATAGCAATATCCAAAATCTGAGAGATAGGCATCACCCAATAATTTCTTCTCCTGGGCAGAGTTATTGGCACATACTTTTTTATATAATTCATCATTGGAAATTCTTTCGCCTTCCTTAGAATATAATTTGATTAAATCATTGATGTCTTTCATTTTACATAAATTGGTTTGAATCCCTATTTATAATTAATAAATTCAAAAAAGAATCTAACGATCTCCTTCTAGAATTAATTAGGCTTGCTCTCTTATTATTTTTCATAATAGTGTTTGGCTATTTGCTGATACTCATTATCTTGAAACCTAGAGGCTAATTGCTCAAACAATTGACCCAAAGCCTTCCTAAACGAGGAATCCAGAACTTTTATCTCGCTTAATTTTTGTGCCAAAGTTTTCAATTCACTTTCTATATTTTCTTTAAATACAGGCAGATTAACCTCCTGTTCAACTTCTTCATAGTCGCAGATAAATTTCAGTAAAGAGTTAGCCCAATAATAATAAAGAACAGGATTCTGATAGGCATAGATTTTAATCTCGGTTTTAAATGAGGATAGAAAATCTTGAAAAACTTTCTCTTTTTGAACCAGATTTTCAAACAATAAACTATAAATAAATACTAAAAAACTTTCGGTGCTTGATCCCTCAAATCCGTATATAGTATCCAGTTTATTTTCTTTATGTTCAATATGAAGTGCTTCAACATAGGCAGATTTTATTTCTCCCAAAATTTCAGAATCATATTGATTTCTTATTTTACATAATTTAAATGAATGCTCTGCAAAATCAGTCCATAAATCATTGTCGCCATGCTCAAGCTCTAACTGCTTTCTATAATGCTCAATACACAATTTATGATAGTTAATTTGCTCCTCCAAGCTAGTGCTAACCCATGAAAACATTTCATAGACTTTGGCTTTTAATTCATGATACTCTGAGAAATCAGGTAATAATTGTTTGGTTTGCTCAATAGATGCATCCAGCTTTATAATATTTTCTAAAACAGCATATTCCTCATTCAGAAAATTGGCATAAGTTTTATCAAAATTGGAAATATAAAATTCTGCTAAAATCCTTTTTTCGATTGATGAATCACTGGCAATTACTTTTTTATATAATACATCATAGGAAATTCTTTCGCCTTCCTTAGAATATAATTTGATTAAATCATTGATGTTTTTCATAATATTAATCTGCTTTTACTAGCTAGCTATCCAATTGGTGAATTCCTTTACTTTTTTCAATCCATTGGCTCTAATATTTTGTTCTGCAATCTGAGGATAATATTCCAATTCGTGAATTAAAATAGGCTGTTCTAAATCCAAATCCTCTTGTAAATCTTGTACAATTTCAATTAACAATTCAACAAAATTCACCGTAATTTCAGCTCCCAAATCAAGACAAGCATCAAAGTCTTCATCTTCTTGCTCATCAGTATAATAAAGCTCTTGTGCCTTTATCCATTCTGTAATTTTTATTCTATCCTCTTGCTCTCCATTATATTCGCCAATACTCAACACTTCATTTTGTAACCAAAAAGCATAATTCCAGCGGGCTTCATTTTCGTCTGAGGCATGGTCGATTTCCGATTCAAAATGTTTTTCGGTATTAAAACCTAGAAGAATGGTAGGAGTTCTTAGATCATCGTCTTCATCGTTTACATAAAGAGAAAAAGCATAAATTTCTTCTTTTTCTTCCTCTAATGATGTCAAAATTCCTTTAGCTATTTTTGATTTTATATATTGTTTTAATTCCATAATTTTCTCTTTATTAATTAAATTTCCAGCTCCTTCAACAAGTTCAGGGCAGGCATTTCCTAATTCTCAAATTCAATCATTCCCAAATTCCCACTTCCTTCAACAAACTAAAGCCATGAATCTAAATCGGTTCAGCATCAATACCTTTCTCTCTCAATTTTTCATACACCGCCTCATCTTCTTCAAAAAGAGTCAGTTCTTTTAAGTTTGGAAATAAATCTACATCATCATAATATTTGATATCAAAGGAATCATCTTCGCCATCCCATAGAGGAATTATATTACTGTACACATCATTGGCTCCATCCTGACAAAGATCCACAATATCGGCAGCGTACTTGCTATCAATTTCCAATTCTTTAAAATACTCCAAGGCCTCAGGTATAAAATCATAGCCTTCTTCCTCAATATCAATCTCACGTTTGGTATAAGCTTTTGCAAAATCATAAATATCAAATTTTGGTTGAAGCTTCTCTTGAAAATACATCAATTCCTCAATTACCAATAGTTTGAAATTAAAATCCTTAAATACCATTGCTTCTCCCTCAGCCTTTATAGGTTTTGGTAATTCAGGTATTTTCTCTATCTCAATTTGATCCTTTTCATCCAAGTATTCATTTAATTTTTCAATGGGCATTGAAGTAATGGTAAGGGCTTTGATTTCTTTGGGGTCATCCAAGCCAATCTGAAATTGTAACTGATACCCATAGTGATCTTTCTCCACATAGATATAATCATCCTTTTTGATTTTCAGATATTGCTTATAATCAACTCCATCAACTTTAACATCAATTGCAAATTCAGCTTTAACCTCTTTTTTTGTATCAAACTTAATATCCAATTGATTTAAATATTTGGTTCCAAATACAAATCCACTAAGCCCCGTGTTAGCCCAAACAACTCTTTTGTTTTTCTTATGTACAATCAATTTTGGCTCACCAAATATTTTATTAATCACCTCCATGCGCAAGGGCAAGTGATAAATTTCATCATTAATGTAAAGCCCTTCTTTTGTTATATTTAGTTTCATTTGTTTTTAGTTTTAATAATTTTCCACACTGCTTTGGGTGGAAGAATAGAATCTTTCGTCGTCCTCAAATAAAAATTCTACCTGAGAAAAGGCAGTTTCCAAATCCTTTGGAGGCTTTATATAATCGTTAACCGAACTATAATTTCGAATGCTTTGTTTACCAAAAAGTACTTTTTTAAGCTTTGGCAAATGATATAAAACTGTTGGAAATTTCTTTAAATAATTATCACGTAAATCTAAGAACTCCAATTCTTTTAATTCCTCAAACCAAGCAGGCAATTCCTTTAATCCATTGGTGCATAAATCAATGGCTTTGAGAGAAGTAAATTCCTTCATTTCATCTGGCAATTTACTTATTTTGCAGCGGCGTAAGTTCAAACGTTTTATTTCTGATTTATCCACAATTTCGCTTGCAAAAGGAATGGGTAAACTTCTGCGTCTTTCGCCTTCGCTCCACCAATCTTCTTGATAACCATAGCAATATTGCCAGTTTAACAAATCCTCTTCTTTAAGTAATTCAATAGCTTGCAAACGTAATGGATGATTGTTTTCGACCTTAGTCATTAAGTATCTTAAACCTCGCTTTCTGTCTTTAAACAATTCCAAACTCATATATAAGCAAAAATCCTTGCCCCAAGTTTTCTCATTTTTTACCAGTTTTTTGAAAATATCAGATTCTCTTTCATCTGCAAAATCAAGGCGAGCTCTACTCTTTAACACTCCCTCTAATTCTTGAGGCAATAGAGGTTTTATCAGTTTGGTCAATGCCTTGGTCTCATTGCAAGAAAAGTGGGTTTTAATCACATACAATATATCCCAATACAAATCCTTGGGTACTCCGCCATTTTTAAGCATTTCCACAGCGATGGCAACGTTGGAGAATACCTTGGCTCTAAGTAAATTTCGAATTTTATTTATACTCTCTTCATCAACCTGATCTAAAAATTCTGGGTTTTCAGACTTGTGCATTTGAGATAAATCACTTTCAGAAATAAAAACATAAGCTGCCAATTCCTTATTCAATAAATCTTTAGGACGATCTCCAAGTAAGATATGCGAGACTTGTTGAGTTAGTTTTGGCGAAAGTTCAATACCTAATTTTTGACATTGTTTGCTAATTTCTGATTTTTTTTGTGAGGTTTTTCCTGCAATATATAAGATCGAACTTTCAGTAAACGGATTTTGCTTTAATGCCTTTTGGTTTTGCTTCAATAACTTTTTGCGAGTTTCAGTTTCTAGTTTACGATGAGGAATGCACAAAATTTGAATCATTTGCTCAATGCTCTCGCATGGAAAGTCAAGCTCTTTTTGGTTTTTTGCCAAAACAATAAGCTTCTCCTTTTCGGCTTCAGTTAGAGGAGATTTAGCCAACGCAGCCATAAAGGGTACAAAGATTTTCTTATTCATCTTGATTGCTTTCCAATTAAATCCCTCGATATGGATAGCACGTTTTTCTAGCAAATCTTCAATATTATTTACACAAGGGTTGTTGCTAATATCAAGACTGTGCAAACTTTTGATTTCAGAATATCCAGCAAAACTTTCTAACTGATTTCCGCTTAAATTTATGCAATCTAACTCCTTAAATACAGCTAATTCTTTGGGCAAATGTGTAAAATGATTGTTCTTTAATTCTAAATAAAATAGAGATTTTAATTTATCTAAATTTTGGGGAATCTTAGACAAATTACAATTGTTCATTACCACAGTGTAAATATTACTATTTGCGGGTATATCATCTGGAAATACAGGATTTTTCTTGCCCGATAAATCCAATCGACGCAAAGTTTTATCTTGAAAAACTGAAAGCGGAATCTCATTTCCTTCCTCTAAATCTACTTCATCTTTATATTCATAATTCAATTTTTTAGCAAAAAGAGGAGCGTCTGTTACTCGATCCAAATCAAAATTGAGCTGCTCGCATTCTTCTAAATATTTAATTTCCTCTGGAATACTTGTGAAATTATTGCCATAAATATCAAAATATTTTACATAACGAATATTTTCTAGCCCCTTAGGAAATTCATTTAATTGATTGTAATTTAAAGTTAATTGATTAATAGTCGGCATCGCGTGATGAAATTCTACAGTCTCCAACAATCCATCATTTAGCATTAGCTCTATTAATTGTGGAAATCCTGCAAATTTATCATTCCATGTTCTAAACTTATTTTTTGATAAATAAAGGAATTGTAAATTTGGAAAGTTGCAGATTAATGGAAAATATTCGATCTGATTATCGGTTAAAATCAGGCTGTTTAATTTAGGAGCAAGAGCATCAAGATACTCACTTGGAAATTCTTTTATTTGGTTCTTATCTAACTTAAGGTAGATTAAATTAGATAAGTTTAAAATTGCACGTGGAATTTCTTTTAAATTTACATTTTCTAAATCCAATACTTCCAAAGGGCAGTTGTATAATGCGTCAGAGATATAATTTAGATTGGAATTTCGGAAAGAGAATAAGGCTAGTTTTTTTAGGTTTCCAATTTCATCAGGAATACTTTTAATGGCTGTATTTTCAATTCTTAATCTGATTAGGTTGGGGTATTGAAATACCTCCTTTGGCAATTCTTCTAAAACACCATTGGCAATCTCTAAGCATTCTAAATCTGGGAAAAATCTCAGGCATTTCGATAAATCTTGTTCTGTTAGTTTCTTATAGGTTAATGTTAGATTTTTTACCTCCGGCATTAATCTATCTAAGCGATTGATTTCGGTTTTATAGTTGATTAGCATAATTTTCTTTTTTATATTTAACTAGCATAATTGGCTTGTAGTTTATAACTTATATTCATTTTTAAATCATAAATCTGAATTCCAATTAGAATAATTAAAATCATTTTTAGTTATAAGTATATGTTCCGAACAATCAAATGTTTCTTGTACAGGTATTCCAATAAAATCTTTTTGTGAAGCTTCGTAAAGATTCAGTAGTGATTCTTTATCATAAATTTGATTCGCTTTAGCTTTATTTGCCTTAAAACAAAAAAGTCCTCCAAACATACTATTACCCAAAGGATGATAATGTGAATATTTACAGGACAAGCAAGTTTGTATAGTAGCAGTTTCTGGCAATTGTTCTTGTATCTCAATTAAAGCATCTTCAAAAAAATCATGTCGCTTTGATTTTAAATCTCCATAAAGAATCGAATTCATTGTTAATAGCACACCATAATTATCCAGATTTCCAATTCTTATATTTGCTTTAATGTCAACGGCATCAATCTTTCCTGCCCAGATTTTTATAGGTATTTTAATTTCAAATTCACAATTTGTCAAATCTCCTATGTTTTCAGAATTTGCAGTATTGTCGTATTCAAATTTACTTTCAATTTTCTCACCTTCGAGTAACTCAAAACATCTCCCTGTAAAGTTTATTTCTCGCAATGTTATCTTTAGTTCACTACCATTAGATTCCATTTCGGAAGTTTCACTTCCAAATTTATCTCGATATACAGTTTTATATTTTTTCATATCTTCTTCAGTTGTGATATTCTATAGGTAAGCATCTGTCTACATTCCTTGCAAAAGCATCATACTAATTTCTGCATCTGCCATTACCATCTTTAATGCTTGATTTTCGGCACCCACTATGTCTTGTAACATTGTCATGCGAATATCATTAGGAATAAAATCCATTTTGATAAATTGCTGAATATTTTGAATTTCTGTTGGGGTCGGCATACCTTTGCTGAGTTTTAAATGATTGACCAAACGAGTGCAAAGGGTTGCCATAATATCCATTCGGAAAGGGGATTTGCAAACCATTTCTGCTACTGGAATTTTCACCTCTTTTTCAAAATCTAGAGTACTCATAATTTCCTCTGGACTTATCATTCGCTCTAAATTTTGGTTGATAAAGGACATAAAGCTGGTTGCCGTATTTTGATCCAAACTAGAGTCGGCAAGCAATTGTATTAAACTTAAATTTTGATCTAGATTCTCAATATGTTCAATGGTATCAAAAAACTGAACCAATGTTCTAGGCGTGGTTCTTTGCCCATTGGCAAGTTCAGGATAGGTCAGTACAAAATTAATTCCTCGCTGATCCACATTGTTTTGTTCAGCCCATAAAGCCCAATCTTTCACATTAAATCGCATAGTAATGTGCATCATACGGGTCAGTAGTGCATTATCCATAGGTGTTACCGAATAATCGCCACCGTCAGGATTTGCCGTCAATACAATCTCCCATCCTTTTGGCATTTTCCAAGAAATCAGCTCGTAGTTTTGTAGTAATTGCATAATCCCTCTTAAAATTCTATCATCGGCACGATTCACATCATCAATCAATAAAATACCTGGACCTTCTTCTGTAGGAACCCAATCGGGTGCTTTGAATTTCATCACTCCGTCTTCAAGTGTAGGCATGCCAATCAAATCGCCCATCTCCTCAAATTGAGCAGGGGCAATATAAGCCCATTTATAATTGTTTGATTTTGCAATTTGCTCCACAATTTGGGTTTTCCCAATTCCATGGGTTCCCCAAATACAAATTGGAGATTTCTTTTTGCCTTGGGCTTCGCCTTTTTGATTTGACATAAGAATATGCTCTACAAAATTGACTACTTCGCTTGCGTGGGTTTTGGTTCCGTAATAAGTATAATTATATTGTGATTCTTTCATTTTGTTCTATTTCTATAATTTTATTGCCTGTGATTGCATTTTGATTACACGCCCTTTTTCTTCTAAAATTGACCAGTAATCAGTATCACCAGTAATCCCTTGAGTGGAAATCATCCACATTAAAGGTTTTCGACTATTTAACTCAATTTTGTCAATATAGCCATCTGTGAAAATGATGAGGATATCAGGATGCAATTGCTCATTGGCAAGCTCTATCACTGGATCAAAGCTAGTGCCACCTCTACCTTTTACCTGACTCGGAGGCTCCCCCTTATACGCATAGCTATTCTGAATTTCATAATCAAACTCCACCACAGTTACCTGTGCACCTTGTCTCCATATATGATGAATTTCACTAAAAAACTCTTCAATTTCAACAATATTCATACTACCAGAGGTGTCAACACCAACTAAAATATGGTGATAGGACTTTATCTTAATACCCGGAGTGGTACCGTAGCGTTTCGATTTTCTGCGTAGGGTATTTTTCAAATAGGTTCGAGCACTGCTTGCAGTAAACATTCTTAAAGCTCTTCTCCAATCCAGATTTGCTTTTGAGGCATTGATAAGGGCATTTATTTGTTCAAGTAAGGAAGCGGGGACATTTCCAGCAAACATAGCTGTGCCTACTCTCTCATTGGCATTTTTAAGCAGATTGTCAATTTGAGCAGATACAATTTCTTTTTGAGCATCGTCCATTTTATCAAAGCTATCCCAATTGGCATGATTACGAACTGAATCAGCAGCCTTTTCGAATATATCATCCAAATCATGAGGTTTTTGTTCCCATGAAGCATTCTCCAATTTCTCTTTGCAAATGTACTCCCCAGGCAGTTTACCTCCCTTATCCATTATCTCTTTTAGCTTTTGGTAATAATAATCAACATCCTTATGAGCCTCAATACTAATATCAAATTTGCTTCCCATATTTTGAAATTTGGAAAGTTGAATCCCACCAGGAGGCAAATGTTGCTTATCGATATACTGATTTACCACCAAATCTGCAGCAATATTGGCTAATAAAGCGATGGGTATATTCTCATTTCTGTGTTGAGTAATATGTTTTAGTGCAATATGCAATACCTCATGCTTGATTAATCCATATTGGTGCTGAGGCGATAGAGAAAGCCAATATTTTTTATTCAATGCCATTTCAATTGTGAGATTATTCACAGATCGGACACCTGCCGTAGGCACTTCCTTATTGATCGTTTTTACAATTCCAGTAAAAAAATGTCCATAAAAGGGTTCGTTTAATAATAATTGGATACTGATTTTAGAAACCTGCTCTAAGATTTCCTGGTGGCTTATCATTTAGACATCCTCCCTGATAGTTCCTGGATTTCCTCATCCCAATTATGCATCTTTTTTAATTCATTCAAACACATCTTCATTGTATTTTTATTTTTTGATTTCAAACAATAATCATATTCAATCAAAAACAATTGTTTATGAAGTCCTTTGTGAATGATTCCATCATAATCACATATTTTGTAAAATAAGTTTTTGGCACGTTCTTGCAAGAATTGCACAATCTCAAAATGTTCAGTATCTAAAATTGCTCTATTAATCTTTAGTATTTCATTGAAAACTTCTTTATTTCTTTTATGCTTTCTTGAATCGTACTTGTAATGATAGACAGCTAAAACCTGATCATATAATTCAGGCTCCTGATTTTCGTAATGTTCTTTTAGATAATTCAAATAGAATTTATGATTATTATTTACTTGAATATTTTTAAGTCTGTCATATTCCTCATTATCATATATCTTTTGAATTTCTTTTTTGTATAAGAATATCTTTAGTAGGGTAGAAAGAAAGATAAGTCCACCTCCTAATGAGACATATATTATATTTAAATCATTTTTTAGAACAAATTTTATGATTAATATCAGTCCAATAAAAGCTATAGTAGCATATAGGAATGATTTTTTCTCTTTTTCAATTTTTGCGAATTTCTCATCTGCAAAAGCTTGCGATTGTTCAGATAATTGTGTTGTTGTAGTTGTTTTCATTTTATTATGCATAAACTAAGTGTTTGTCACTGTCTGCCTGAATTTCTAGCCAATTATTTTCAAAATAAGGAGTTTGAATTCCTACTTCACCTCTTTCAATTTTGTTTATTAAATAGGCAAGAGATGCTGCATTTTTAGAGAATTTCCATACCATATGTGCACAGATATACCCCTGTTTCCCATTATCAGTATAATCAGACCAATCGTTATTATTATTTAAAGGGAAGAATAGATCTACATATTTGTCATATCCATCTTTATCGGCAGTAAATAATTCTCTGCTATCATCCAATACTTGTAAAATAGCTTTATCACTACAATAAACACGCAATAGCTCATTTGTTGCTAGGGCAATAGCTCTTGTTTCTGTAGATTTATTAAGTGCCAATAAATGCAAGTGCAATTCGGATGGAACACCTAGGTTTTTAAGCATTTCAAGTCCCAAATTGATATTCATTTCAACAGGGCTAAATAACATTTTTTCAATTTGAGGAATCATGCTTTTACCCTGCTCTAATAGCAGTTGGTTCATTCCATATTTTGAAAATAGCACTGCCAATTCATGATCGGTACAATAAACTAAATCGGATCTACTTTCAAGAATTTCTTCGTATTCGGCATGTTCGCCAACCAAAATATGGGTAGTTTTTTCGCTTATTTCAGCTGCCCAAGTAAAACCAATTTTCTCTAAATTAGTTTTAAGCATTTGTCCAGAGTAATTTGTGCATCCGATGACTACAATTTCCCTATTTCCCTGAGGAAGTTCAATGTCAACTACAGATTTGCAATTGGGATTAAAGAATTGTAGTTTTCGCATAAATTCATAGCTATACTTAGGTTCATCAAGCCAAATTACATTATAAAATAAGCGTATATTTTTTTGCGATAATGTATGATTTGTTGGATTGGCTAATAAAACCTCAAAGAAATCTTTGTATTGATCGACAGGAAGTGGAGCTTGATTATTGGCCGCAAAAAATTCCATAAAATCAGAATTCCTAAATCCATCTGAGTCAAACTGAAATTCATAGCCCAAACGTTTCATTTGTTGCATAGGTACTCGTTTCAATTTCAAACCCCTTACCTGAATTTGCAAGGCTTTACATTGGTTTAATGTATTGGGCACCCCAGTCCATTCGGAAGAATCCATACAGATATTATTCAATTTGGGTAAAAGAAAAATATCAGGGTGCATACTGGTATATTGCCCATATAGATGTAGTGTATGTAATTTCTTTAGATTGGTAATGCTGTCGGGAATGTCCTCCAATCCACTTAAATTATTTATGATAAGTGATTCTAGATTACATAAATTTTCTACCTCTGGAGATAAACTAAAATTATGAGTCCCAAAAAAAGAAAAGAAGAGTTGTTTTAAATTCTTTAATTGATAAATTTCATTGGAAAACTCAAGCATTTCTCCCGAATATTTGAAATACTCTAAGTTCTTATTTTTATACAAGCTTACTGGGAGCTGATAAAATCGCTCATTGTCTTCCAATGCAATTTCTTTTAGTTGAGTTGGTAGTTGTAAACTTGTAAATGGCATTAGGCTAAGCGTTAGTCCTTTCAAATTCGTTAATAAGGATAAGTCAAAATTGCCTTCAACCTGCATTCCCTGTAATATGAGTGATTCTAATTTTTCAGGATTTTGAATGAGAGTGATTTCAAAATTATCTTGTGGAAAGCCATTGTCTTGATATAGGGTGATAAATTTTAATCGCTCAATGTTCTCAAAAAGAGAGATGTAGCTTTGATATTCTTGACCTAGATTGATAATTTCTAGTTCTTTAGCCTGTTGAAATATAAAAAAGAATACTTGTTCGAATAGATTGTCTTGAAGAAGGCTATCTAATTGGGTCGCAAAATCAGGATAAATTAATACTGAATCAAATTCTAAAAAGAGAGTTAAATAATGCTTGATGACCTCTTGAGCTTTTTCAGATAAGTTCGTTGTATTTAAATAAGTCAGTAAATCAAAAGCTTTTTTCTTATCGCCTTTTTTTAAAGCAGATAGTATTAATTCTTCCAAATCCTCTATAGAATATTCTCTAGAATTGTCTACTTTGGGAGCTTTTGTATAAAAATCAAAATCAACTTTTATTGCCTGCTTAGCCAATTGAGGCGGTAAAGGCATATTCGACTCTATAAATTTGCCATTGACATGATATGGTTTGATATCAGCTGTGGAATTTTGCACCAAGCTAAATTGCTTTAGTTTATCTTCTTGGAATAATTGCAATAAAGTTTCTAGCTGTTCGTTTGATGGATAATGAAGTTTTAAGCATTTAAAACTATCTTTTTGGAGGCATTCCGACAAAAGTTTTTCAGTAAAAATAACATCTTGTAAGAGCGTAACTTCTTCCAAATTAGGAATACGAGTTATATAGTCTGCCAAATGCTTTTGAGTGTATTTGCTGTTTTCGCCCAGAGTAATTTTCCTTAATCTAGGCATTTTTGCAAATTGCTCACCTAAAAGTTCAGAGGACTTCCCTTTGTAAATTAGTTCTTCAATAGGAATATCCTCCTCAATAGCAGTGATTATTTGCTGAGGTGTTCTTAGTGTAGTTGTTTTCATTGTGTATACTTGCGTGTGTGTATCTACTAGTTTTCACTAATAATTATTAACAAAAATATAAAAATATCGCTTTGTTTAACAATTACTCAACAATATTCGACTCAGTAAATTATATTATTTTGTTAAACACCTACAAATAAAACAAATGTAGTATTTTAAAATATACTTCTAATATCTTTTAGTTTACCTCACTCCCCTACTCTCAAACAAGCACAAAAACAAAGCTATTACATTAGATCATATTCAACTTAAATTTAGAGCGAGCTCAACAATAACCAGATACATCGCAACACAACTAACAGGTAATTTATTTATTGTAAAATAGAAGTGAAACATAATACAAAAACACATTACTCTCAGTTCGAAAAAAACCAAGAATACTACGGAAGCCAGAAAAAACTAACTAAAATCTAAAAAAACCGCGGATACTACGAAAACCACGGAAGAAAATAACACAAAAGTTTTTTCTATGAAATGCTCAGCGATTTCTGTGGTTGAAAAAATGCAACAAGAAAATTTTAGAACTACGGATACCGCGGAAGCAACGAAATAAAATACACAAAAAAAATTTCTATGAAATGCTCAGCGGTTTCTGCGGCTCCTGTGGTTAAAAAAAACACAAGACGAAAAATCATGGAACCACGGAAACTGCCGAAGCTACGGAAAAACTACTAAAATCTTATAGAACCACGGATAACGCGAAAACCACGGAAGAAAATAACACAAAAAGTTTTTTCTATGAAATGCTCAGCGGGTTCTGCGGCTCCTGTGGTTAAAAAAAACACAAGACGAAAAATCATGGAAC